>NZ_JBIDAJ010000013.1:0-209969 GCF_043202395.1 Streptomyces sp. NPDC048197 | reverse complement strand
CGGACGCCCTCCCCAGACACAACGTCGGCCTTCACGACCACAACCAGGTCGTGAAGGCCGACGTCACGCTCGGGCCCGAATTAACCAACAGCGTCGGTGACGTTCGCCGGGCGGGCCCCTCCGCCTTTCCCGGTCCGGTGCCCTCAGTCGTCGAAGCTGGCGAAGTACGCCGCCGCGCCGTCCTCGTCGCCGTGCCCCTGCGCCTCGGCCCGGCGGAAGCGCTCGGCGGCCGCCTCGGCCAGATCCACCCGTACGCCGGCCCGGTGGGCGGCCTCGGTGATCAGGCGGGTGTCCTTGCGGCCGGCGGAGACGGTGAAGCTCGCGGGGTACTCACCGGAGAGGATCAGGTCGGACTTCATCCGCAGATACGGCACGTCCAGCGCCCCGCCGGCGACCGCCGCGAGCACCTCGCGCGGGTCCACGCCGAGCCCCTTGGCCAGCGCCATGGTCTCCCCCGTGCCGTTGATGAGGGTCATCACCCAGCTGTTGACGACCAGTTTGAGCCGGCTGGCGGCCCCGCTCGCACCGTCCTCGCCCACCCACTGGGTGCGGCTGCCGACGATCCCGAAGACCCGCTCGGCGCGCTCCCGCACGTCCGGTGAACCGGCCGCCAGAATCGTCAACTCCCCCTTCTCCGCAGGCGCCTTGGTGCCCAATACGGGGGCGTCGACGAACCGCAGTCCATGGTCGTCGGCGAGACGGGCGAGCGGGTCGAGCGCCTCGTCGCCCACGGTGCTCATCTGGAGCCAGAGGGCGCCGGCGGGCAGCGCCGGGGCGGCCTGCCGCACCGCGTCCAGGACGGCGTCCCCGTCGAGCAGCATGGTGAGCACCACATCGGCGCCGCCCACCGCCTCCGCGGGCGTGTCGGCGATCCGCACCCCGTCGGCCGCCAGCGGCTCGGCCCTGGCCCGGGTACGGTTCCATGCCCGGACGTCCAGCCCGGCCCAAACGAGGTTGCGGGCCATCGCCGTCCCCATGATTCCGGTGCCCAGGACGGCTACTGACAGGGTGTCGGGTTCGGGAGAGTTGTTGTCGGCCATGAGGGCACGCTAAGTCTTCGAGCACACTCCAGGGCAACCGGGGTCGGTGTGTCGTCGCCCTTCGGGCACCTCGGCGGGGGCGCCGGACGCCCTGGTGGCGGCAACACCCTGGTGCAGGCAACCCCCTGTTGGAGGCAACGCCCTGGTGCAGGCACCGCCCTATTGGAGGCAGCGCACGGGCGCCTCATTCCCCCTATGGCGTGGTGAAGCCGGCGCACCGGCGCCTCACGCCTCATAGGACCTGATGCAGGCAGCGCACGGCGCCTCACGCCTCATACGACCTGGTGGAGCCAGCGCACGGGCGCCTCACGCCTCATACGACTTGGTGGAGCCAGCGCACTGGGGCGCCCTCACCCGCGTACCGGAAGGGCTCCAGTTCGTCGTCCCAGGGTTTGCCGAGGAGCTTGGCGACCTCGGCGGCCAGCTCGGTCTCGCCGCGCGCGGAGCGGGCGACGGCGGCGCGCAGCCGGTCCTCGGGGATCAGGATGTCGCCGTGGATGCCCGTGACGGCGTGGAAGATGCCCAGGTCGGGGGTGGAGCTGTAGCGCTCGCCCTCAGCGGTGGCGCAGGGTTCCGCGGTCACCTCGAAGCGCAGCAGGTGCCAGCCGCGCAGCGCGGAGGCGAGCTTGGAGGCCGTACCGGCCTCGCCCTGCCAGGAGAATTCGGCTCTCCACGTGCCCGGCGACGCCGGCTGCCGGATCCAGTCGAGGTTGACGCGCACTCCGAGGACGCCCGCCACGGCCCATTCGACGTGCGGGCACAGCGCGCGCGGAGCGGAGTGGACGTACAGAACTCCACGTGTCGTCACCGGGACCTCCAGTGCGGTTCGAGGTTCGCCTTCCCCAGCGGCCTCGTGCCCGTTCCGGTTGCGGCCGGGACAGTTGCCATTCTGCCCCAGTGATCACTTCGGCACCAGCATGCGAGGTGACCTACAGTAAACACCATTAGGCGGAATTTGCCGCAAAAGGGACAGGAAATGACGTGATGTAATTTGTCTGTGCCGACCGCACGTGCCACTTTGGGTCACCGCCCGGCAGGCACGGGGCAAAGCTACCGCGCGGTGCCGGACGAGGGGGTGACGTACCGTCGGTACCCGAAGAGATATCACTCGCACGCCGGAGGGGACAGGGGATGACCCAGATCGATCGGCCCTTTCGCCTCCGTCGCCACGGTCGTCGCGCACGCCGGACACGTTCCGTCACCGCCGTCTCCGCAGTCTCCACCCTGCTGCTCGCCCTCGCTTCCTGTAGTGCCGGCGACAGCGCACGTCCCCACTCCAGCCCGTCGGCCGGACGGCAGGCGAAACAGGCGCCCGCCTGGCGCACCCACCCCGGCTCGATCGCGGCGCTCGGCGACTCGATCACCGTCGGCTTCAACGCCTGCACCATCCTTTCCGAATGCCCCGCGGTCTCCTGGTCCACCGGCACCGACCCCAAGGTCGACAGCCTCGCCAGACGCCTGGTGAAACGTCCCGCCACCCACAGCTGGAACTTCGCCCGGGCGGGTGCCCTGATGAACGACCTGCCCGGCCAGGTAGCCGCCGCGGCCCTACGGAAGCCCGAACTGGTCACCGTCCTGATCGGCGCCAACGACGCCTGCCGCCCCAACGTCGGGGCGATGACCCCCACCGCCTCCTTCCGCGCCGATTTCACGCGCTCCCTGAAGGCGCTGCGGCGCTCGCTGCCGCACACACAGGTCTATGTTGCGTCGGTGCCCGACCTGTTGCGGCTGTGGTCCGAGGGACGCAAGAACCCGCTCGGCAAGGAAGTCTGGAAGCTCGGCATCTGCGGATCGATGCTGCGGGACCCGGACGACCTGACCAAGCCGGCCCAGGACCGGCGGGAGAAGGTGCGCGAGCGGGTCATGGCCTACAACTCGGCGCTGGCCGAGGTCTGCGGCAAGGACCCGCTGTGCCGCTTCGACCCCGCGGTCTTCGACTACCGCTTCACCGGGCGCCAGTTGAGCACCTGGGACTGGTTCCACCCGGGCGCCGGCGGCCAGAAGGAACTGGCGGAGCTGGCGTTCCGGACGATCACGCGCAGGCAGGGGTAGCGGGGGCTGGTCAGCGCGTTGGTTGGTCCAGCGGGTTGGTCGAGTGGGTTGGTCCAGCGGTCGATCCAGTGTGTCCGTCCGGCGGGTCCGTCTGGCGGACCCGTGCCTTTGGCGGGTGGAGGTCGGCGTGTTGGGCTGCGGAGTTCGGCGTGTTGGGCGGCCTGTGGGCGGCACTGAGCCGGCGCTGTGTGGGGCGGGGCGGACAGCGCGCGGACGGTGTGCGGCGTGAGCAGCGCGGGGGCGGATGGCCTGCGGGGCGGTGTGCGGCGTGGGCAACGTGTGTCCCGTAGGGCGCGCGGCAGTCGCCTCCCACCAGGCATCGGCTCCCGACCAGGCATAGGCTCATGCCCATGAAGACGCAGGTCAGCAGGGAACCCTTCGGCATGCTGGACGACGGAACCGGCGTCGACCGCTGGACCCTGGAGGCGGGCACCGGACCGGACGCACTACGGGTGCGGGTCCTGACGTACGGCGGCATCGTCCAGACCGTCGAGGCCCCCGACCGGGAAGGCAGGTCCGCCCAGTTGGCGCTCGGCTTCCGCGACCTGGCCTCGTACGTGGCCCACGGCGGCTCCCACTTCGGCGCGCTGGTCGGCCGCTACGCCAACAGGATCGCCGGGGCTGCCTTCCCCCTCGATGGCAGGACGTACCCACTGACGGCGAACGACGGGCGCAACAGCTTGCACGGCGGGCCGCGCAACTTCTCCCGAGTGGTGTGGGACGCCCGGCAGATCGAGGACGGAGTGGAGCTCCACCGGGTCAGCCCCGACGGCGAGGAGGGCTTCCCCGGCAACTTGGACGTGCGGGTGTCCTACACCCTCTCCCCCGGCCCGCACGGCAGCGCCCTGCACCTCTCCTATGACGCGCACACCGACGCCCCCACCGTCGTGAACCTCACCAACCACACCTATCTCCACTTGGGCGGTGACGGCAGCGGCAGCGCCACCGGGCACGAGCTGCGGCTCGCCGCGAGCCGCTACACCCCCGTCGACGACACCGGCATTCCGCTGCCCGGCGCGCCGGCCGAGGTCGCCGGCACCCGCTTCGACTTCCGGACCGCACGTGCGGTGGGCGGCCCGTACGACCACAACTTCGTGCTGGACGGCGGCGTGAGCACCACCCCGCGTCCGGTCGCGGAGCTGTACGACCCGGCCTCCGGCCGCGCCCTGGAGCTGGCCACGACGCAACCCGGTCTGCAGCTCTACACCGCCGACCACCTCGACGGCTCCCTGACCGGCTTCTCCGGCCTGCCCTACGGCCCGGCGGCCGGCCTCGCCCTAGAGACCCAACACTTCCCGGACTCTCCCCACCGCCCCGACTACCCCAGCACCGTCCTGCGCCCCGGCGAGGTCTACCACTCGGAGACCGTCTACCGCTTCTCGGTACGCCCAGGGGAGGCGGGCGCTGCGTGAGCCGGGGCCGGGGGCCAGGGCCGTTGCGTGACTCCCCAGGGGGCAGCCCTTAGGGGTCCTGGGGCGTCGCAGGGGTGGATCCCCTAGGGGCTTCTCATACCGTGCGGTGATGCCAAAGGTCATACCCTGCGGTGACGATTCCCGATTCGCGATACCCGAAGATGATCAGTGTCCGGCCCACCCGGTCCGGAACCGCTTCGGTCCCCTTCCCTTCGTCTCGGGAGACGTATCACCATGGCCCGCCTCCGCGCTCCTCATCTCGTCCTGTCCTGTGCGGCATTGACCGCGCTGGTGGCCGGCTGCTCGCTCTCCGATTTCGGCCCGACCAAGGAGGCGAAGCGCACGTACACCGTGGACGGAAAGATCACCGCTCTCTCGGCGACGACCCATGGCGGGGACATCGAGGTGGTCCCGGTCGCGGCCGGCGGCTCGGTGAAGGTCACGGAGAAGTACCGCTACAACGACCACAAGCCGACCCCGGCACACAGCGTCAAGGACGGCCGGCTGACCCTGAAGGCCGAGGACTGCGGCATGGGCCGCAAGTGCGAGGTGGACTTCCGGGTGCTGCTGCCGCGCGATGCCTCCGTCAGTCTGCACACCAGCGGCGGGGACGTCACCGTCCGCGGCACCTCGGGCGCCATCGACGCGGAGACCAGCGGCGGTGACGTCACCATCGCGGACTCCACGGCCCGCAGAGCCCAGGCCAGAACCAGCGGCGGAGACGTCGACCTGACGCTGACCACCATGCCCGACGACATCTCGGCCCGCACCAGCGGAGGCAACGTCACCGTCCGCCTCCCGAAGGGAAGCTACGCGGTCAAGGCCACAACCTCCGGCGGCACCAGCAAGGTCTCCGTACCGACGGACCCGCACTCCCCGCACAAGGTGACGGCCCACACGAGCGGAGGCGATGTGTCGGTGCAGAACTCTTAAGGACCGGTTGTGGCCGCGGTGCCGGTTCGGTTCGGGCTACTGCGGGTCGCTGGCAGGGAGGCGTCTCGAACTGGGCGTGGGCGGTGCTGCATCGGCAGGGCGGGTGGGTGCTGCGCGCCGGGTGCCGCGTTGTGGACGTGCTGTAGCCACGGCACCGCGATATGGCTCCGCTGTAGCCGGGGTGCCGCGATGTCGCTCCGCTGTGTCCGAGCTGCCGCGATGTGACTCCGCTGTATCCGGGGGCTGCCTTGTGGATGCGCTGTAGCTGGGGTGCCGCGATAAGGACGTGCTGTATCCCGGGGTCGCGACGCGGATGCGCTGTACGTCGTGTGGAGGGGGAGGTGGGGGCGGGGGGGAGGGCCGGGGGCCCAGGCAGGCGGGCCCAGGCACGGGGACTTGAGGCACGCGGCAGTGACCGGCTCTGGTCGGCAGGTCGCGGCGACCTGGGTTGTCAGGCGGCGATGACTGGCCCTGGCTATCAGACGGCGATGACTGGCCCTGGCTGTCAAGCGGCGGTGACCTCGGCTGTGAGGCGGCGGTCGGTGAGGCTGTGGGCCGCCTCGACGGTGTAGACGCCCTTGATTCGGCGCCAGCCGCCTGCCTCCTCGTCCCAGATCTCGAAGGCACGGTCCGGGAGCGGGATTTCGGCCTCGGTGCTCTCGCCCGGACCAGCCTCGACGACGGCGAAGCCGACCAGCCAGCGGGCCGGTCGTTCGGGTTCCTCGCGGGTGGCGTCGACGGTCGAGGTCGGGGCAGGGCCGGTGCCGGAGGTGGCGGTGTACGGGGCGGGCTCGGTGCCGTTCGGGGTGGGTGGGGTGGCGTTGGCGGGCGCCGGCGGGGTGGGCGTAGGCCCGTTCGGGGTCGTGGGCGTGGGGGTGGGGGCCAGGTAGATCTGGACGATTTCGCGGCCGGGGCGGGGGCCTGTGTTGCGGAGGCGTACGCGTACCGAGTCGGGGGTGGTGTCCAGGGACTCGTACTCCCAGTCGGTGTAGCCGAGGCCGTGGCCGAAGGGGTAGGCGGGGGCGGGGAGGGATTCGGACCGCTGCCAGGCGCGGTAGCCGATGAATGGGCCTTCGGAGTAGGCGAGTTGTCCGTTGGTGGGGGTGACCGTGGTGACCGGGGCATCGTCGAGGCGAGCCGGCCAGGTGGTGGGGAGCCGGCCGCCGGGCTCGTGGGTCCCGAGCAGGACGTCGGCGAGGGCGGCGCCTGCCTCCTGTCCCGGGAACCAGCTCAGTAGGACAGCGGCTACCTGCTCGCGCCAGGGAAGTTCCACCGGGGAGCCGGAGTTGACCACGACGACGGTGCGCGGGTTGACCGCGGCAACGCGGGTGACCAGCTCGTCCTGGCGGCCGGGAAGCCGTAGGTCACGTCGGTCGAAGCCCTCCGACTCGACCTCTTCGGTCGTGGCGACGACCACGACCGCGACATCGGCGGCGGCCGCGACGCGGACCGCTTCCTCGATCTCGGCGTCCGCGTCGAGCTGCGGCGCGTTGTGGCCGAGGGTGAAGTTCAGCGCGTCCAGCCCCTCTCCCAGCCCGAGGCTGCGCGGTACGAACCGCAGCGTGACGTCGACCCGCTCCCCCGCTGCCAGATCCGCCGTCACCTGCTGCTCGACGGGTTTCATGAATGCCTCGAAGGGGTCGCTGCCCTCGGGTGCGCTGGTGCCGTCGAAGAGGACCGTGCCGCCCACGGTCAGCCGGAGGGCGCCGGTGCCCGCTACGGCGAAGGTGTGGGTGCCGCCGAGGTGCGGGGTGTAGCTGCCGGTCAGTTCGACGGCGCTGAGGTTGTGCCGGGTGACGCCGGCCGGGAAGCGGCCCATCACCTGCACCTTGCCGTCGAACTGCGGAGTTTCGGCCAGGAGGTTGCCGTTCGCGTCGAGGTAGCGGGCATGCAGGGTGAACCCGGCACGGGCGTGCGGGATCCGGGTGCGCGGGTCGGCACCGACGGCGAAGGTGACCTCGACGTCGTCGGGCAGGGCCGCGCGTAGTCCGTCCAGCGGGGCGATGATCCGGTCGGGGAAGACGGTCGCGGATCCGCCGCCGAGGACGCGGGCGTCGCGCGCGGTGGCTCCGATGACGGCGAGGGAGCGGATCGCCGTTGCGTCGAGGGGTAGTACCCGGCGGGCGGCACCCACTGGTTTGGCGGTCAACGCCTCACCCACCATCGCTGCCTCGCCGATCACCGCTTTGTGGGCTGCCGGTTCGAGCCCTTCCGATTCGTGGGTCGGCGTTTCGTGGCCTTCCGATTCGTGGGTTGGGGTTTCGTGGCCTTCCGATTCGTGGGTCGGCGTTTCGTGGCCTTCCGATTCGTGGGTCGGCGTTTCGTGGCCTTCCGATTCGTGGGTTGGTGGTTCATGACCGTCTGATGCGTGGGCTCTCGGTTTCTCGGCTACCGGCGCATGGGCCGTCGACGCCTGGGTTGCTGGTTTGTCCGCTACCGGCGCGTCGGCCAGCGGTTGACCGCCGACCGGCTCGTTGCGGAGGAGGACGAACGCGCGTCGGGCGATTTCGCGGGCCATGGCGGGGCCGTCGACGTACTGGGGAACGTCGGCCGGGGCGACGGCGGCTGGTACGCCCGCGAGGCATCCCGTACGGGCAGCGAGCAGGAGTACGCGGCGGACCGCGTCGTCCACCTCGTTTTCGGCCACCTCGCCGGCCCGGACGGCTTCGGCGAGCGGTGCGCCGTAAACGGTGCGCGGGCCGGGCATCGCCACGTCCAGGCCACCGCGCAGCGCCCGGACGGTGTCACGGGCGGCCGTCCAGTCGGAGACGTTGCAGCCGTCGAAGCCCCATTCGCCGCGCAGGACGTCCTGGACGAGGTAGCGGTGTTCGGTCATCGTCGAGCCGTTGACCTGGTTGTAGGCGGTCATGATGCCCCAGGGGCGGGCGTGGGTGACGATGTGCTCGAACGGCGCGAGGTACAGCTCGCGGAGCGGTCGGGGAGCGATGCGGTTGTCGACGGTGAGCCGGTCGGTTTCGGCGTCGTTGCCCACGAAGTGCTTCACCGTGGTGGCGACGCCGCCTTCCTGCACCCCCCGTACGTATCCGGCGCCGATCGCGCCGGTGAGAAGCGGGTCTTCCGAGTAGCACTCGAAGTGGCGGCCGCCCAACGGGGAGCGGTGCAGATTGACGGTAGGCGCCAGGAGGACGTCTACGCCCTTGCGACGGGCCTCCTGGGCGAGCAGGTGCCCGGCGCGGCGGGCGAGTTCTGGGTCCCAGGTCGCGGCCAGGGCGGTGGGACTGGGCAGGGCGACCGAGGGGTCTTCGGCGCTCCACTGCTGGCCGCGGACGCCGACGGGGCCGTCCGACATCACCAGCGAACGCAGGCCGATCTCGGGGACGGCCGGCAGGGTCCACATGTCCTGGCCGGACAGCAGCCGCACCTTGGTGTCGAGGTCGAGGGCGGTGAGCGCCCGTTCGACGGCCGCGGCGTGTTCGCCTGCGAGTGCATCCTCGTGTTGGTCGGGGTCGGGGTGCATCTCGCCGTACGAGTTCGTGGGTTCGGCGTCGTGCGTCTCGCCGTATGCCTTCGTGTCGTCGCAGGCGTGCATCCCGCCGGATGCCTCGGTGAGGGCGTCGGCGTGCATATCGGGGTGTGCGTCCGCACGAGTGGAGGCTTGAGCGGGGGCGGTGTCGCGGGACGGGCGGTCTGACTGGGCGTCGGTCATACAGCTCTCCGGTCTCGCTGTTGGTCCTGTTGGGCCTGTGGGGGGCTGGGGGGCTGTTGTGCTTGTTGGGCCTGTGGGGGGGGCTGGGGGGCTGTTGTGCTTGTTGGGCCTGTGGGGGGGCTGGGGGGCTGTTGTGCTTGTTGGGCCTGTGGGGGCTGGAGGGGCTGCTGTGCCTGTTGGAGCCTGCAGGGCTGTTGGGCTGTTGGTCCGTTGGGCTGTTGGTCCGTTGGGCTGCTGGGCTGCTGGGCCGTTGGGCTGTTGGTCCGTTGGGCTGCTGGTCCGTTGGGCTGTGGGACCTGTCGGATCTATGGGACCTACTGACCCCGGACGTCATGTGTCCCCTGGCCGGATTCTGATCGCCCAACCTTCCGAACGGTAGGCATTGTGACCTGTCCGTTACCTTGCCCGTACGAGTTCTCCACTCCGGGGTTACGCTCGGCCGGTGACAGCACGAGATCGGGGCGCCCCCCGCGACGGTCGGACGGGACCGCGGCGGGGCGGCGGACGGGAGGCCCAGCGCGCGGAGCGGCGCGAGGCCATCCTGGAGGCCGCCGTGGAACTCATCGCCGAGCGGGGCTACCGCCGCACCTCGCTGGCCGCCGTTGCCGAGCGTGCCGGGCTGACCCAGCAGGGGCTTTTGCACCACTTCCCCACCAAGGAGCTGCTGCTGGTCGGTGTATTGGAGGCGCGCGACCGTTGGGATCTGACCTCGTCCGCCGCCGCGTCCGGTACCTGGCGCACCGACACGCTCGCCCAGCTCGTCGACTACAACGCCACCCGCCCCGGCATCGTCCAGACCTACACCGTCCTGTCCGCCGACAGTGTCACCGAGGACCACCCGGCCCGCGCCTTCTTCGAGTCCCGTTTCCGGACCGTACGCGCGGCGATGGCGGCCGCACTGCGGGCCGAGTTCGGGGACCGGCTGCCCGGCGGCCTGACGCCGGAGCGCGCGGCTCCGCTGCTGGTCGCGGTGATGGACGGGCTCCAACTGCAGTGGCTGCTGGACCCGGAGAACGTCGATATGCCCGCGGCGTTCCGGGACTTTGTGGCGTTGCTCCGGGGCGGGGAGGGCGAGGGGACGGGTGATGGGACGGGCGCCAGCGCGAGCGACGGCACGGGCGACGGGACGGGCGCCAGCGCGAGCGCCAGCACGGGCGACGGGACGGGCGCCAGCGCGGCCGGCGGGACGGGCGCCAGCGCGAGCGCCAGCGCGGCCGGCGGGACGGGCGCCAGCGCGAGCGCCAGCACGGCCGGCGGGACGGGCGCCAGCGCGAGCGACGGCACGGCCGGCGGGACGGGCGCCAGCGCGAGCGACGGCACGGCCGGCGGGACGGGTGACGGAGAAGGCACCCGCCGGAGGACGTGACGGGCCGGACGGGCCGTGCAGGACCGCGCACCTGCCCTCTACCACCGCGTCCCGCGCCCCCGCTTTACTCACCCCATGAGATCGCTCTTCAACCCCTCACGCATGGCGTGCGCCGGGCGCTCAACTGCTCGGCTGGGCACGCTCGGTGTCGCACTGTTGGCCACCGTTCCGCTGTCCCTTCCCACCCCATCGGCCGCAGCGACCCCGACAACCACGGCATCCACAACGACCGCCACCGCCACCACTGCCACTGCCACTGCGCCCCCACCCTCCATAACCTCTACAGCCCCCATAGCCCCCGTGGCCTCCGCGGGACCCACAACCGCCGCCGGTACGCCTACGACGACGGACCTCACCGTGGAGGAGGGCCGACTGACGGAGGCCGCCCCTCAGGAGCTCCTGCGGCGCAGTGGGTTTGCCGTATGGCAGCGGGAGTTCGCGCGTGGGCTGGCGCGGATGAGTACGTACCCGCAGGCCAGGCGGTATGTGGAGACGGAAGGGCGGGCGTTGTGGCGGCGTGCCGTGGACCGGGCGCAGGGGCGCGGGCCCGCGGGGGGTGATCTCAGCCGGGACGACGACCGCCCGCTGTATTGGGCGCGGTTGGGGATGTCGAAGGAGCTGCGACAGTGGCGGCCGGGGTTTGGCCTGTCGGCCGCCCAACGGGAGGCGCTGCTCGGTTCGTTGGAGCGTGGATCGCGGGGCCAGGACTCGATCGAGCTGCCTGCGGCGCTTCCTGCGGGCAAACGCCTGTTGCGGATCGTGGTGACCGGGTTCGACCCGTTCCAGCTGGATGCCGATCCGCGGCGGAGCAATCCGTCGGGAGCGGCGGCGCTCGCGCTGGACGGGACGACGATACGGACCGCGTCGGGTGAACCGGCGCGGATCGAGGCCGCGGTCTTCCCCGTACGGTGGGCCGATTTCGCGCGGGGGACGGTGGAACACACCCTGGCACCGTATTTCCGGCGCGGGTCGCGGCAGGTGGACCTGTTCACGACGATCAGCCAGGGGCGGCCGGGGCGGTTCGACGTGGAGCGGACCAACGGGGCCTGGCGGGGCGGCTATCCGGACAATGTGCGGGAGTCGCGTACGGAGACCGTGCCGATTCCGACCGGTGTCCCGACCGTTACGCCGCAGCCGCAGTGGACGACCACAAGCCTGCCGTACGCGCGGATCGTGGCGGCCGGTACCGGGCCGTACCCGGTGGTCGATCACACCGCCGTGACGGAGATCCCGGCGGGCGGCACGGCGCCGGTCGAGCGGCCGGACGGGCCGACTCCCGGGTCGACCGCCCGGGCCGGGGGCGGTGGGGACTATCTGTCCAATGAGATCGCTTATCGGGCGACGCTGCTGCGGGATGCGGTCGGGCGTCCGACGCTACCGGGCGGGCATCTGCACACCCCCGTCCTGGAGTTCGGGCCCGACAACACGGATCCGGCGAACGGGCAGGTCACCGACCCGGTCCTGGTGCAGAACCGGATGGCGATCACCCGGCAGGTACGGGAGATCGTGACGGTGGCGGCCGAATAAAAGGACTCGTAGCGAAAGGGCCCGTAGCGAAAGGAGGGGGCGCGCGGGTGCGGACAGCCGGCGCGACCGGGCCTGCGAAGAGTTATCCACAGGCCCGCACGCGTCGGGGCCGCGGCGGGCATCATGGGGGAATGATCATCGCAGCCGCACAGTTCGCCCCCGTGCCAGGGGATATCGAGGCCAACGCCGCGCGGATGGCCGCGCTCATCGGCGAGGCCGCCAGCCGTGGCGCCGGCCTGGTGGTCTTTTCCGAACTCGCCCTGACGCACTACGACTTGCGGCTCATAGCGGCTGATCCGGACCGGCTGACGGTTGCTCCCGACGATGCCCGACTGACGCCGGTCCGGGACGCCTGCCGGGCGAGCGGGGTGGCGGCGGTGGTGAACGCTGCGGGCCGGGCCGTGGAGCCCGGTGGCCGGCCGACGATCTCCTCGTTCGTCTACGGACCGGACGGCGCCCTGCTGACCCGCTACGACAAGATCCATGTGTCCGATGACGAGAGCGAGGTCTTCGCGCCGGGTAGCAATGAGGGGCGCTTCTTCCTGGGCGGAATCCGGTTCGCGCTGGCGACGTGCTTCGACAACAGCTTCCCCGAGGTGCCGGCGCGGGCCGCGGCGGAAGGATGCCGGGTGTATCTCTCCAGCGCCTTCCATGATTCGGCGGAGCGCTTGGCGCGGTACGGCGAGATGGCGCGCGAGCACGGGCTCCTCGTCGTGCTCGCCAACGGGATGGAGGTCGGCAGCCCCGGGCCGGCCTGCGGACTGAGCGGGGTCTGGCTGCCGTCGGGTGAGCGGGTGGCGGTGGCCGCCGAGTGGACCGCGCCGGTGCCGGGCGACGGTGCGGAGCTGGTGGTGAGCGACGTCCGTGACCGGATCACGCTGATGTCGGACCCCGCGGTGGCGGCGATACCGGTCGAGGAGTGCGGTGAGCCGCTGGTGGATGTGCGGTCCGCGGCGCCCGGTCTGCTGGTGGCCACGGACCGGCGCGACGAGCAGGGGGCGTTCGCGCACCTGCGGGAGGGGGTGCTGCGGCGGCTGCTGGAAGCGCAGCGGGCACTGCCGGACGGGCTGCGGCTGCAGTTCGTCGAGGGGTACCGCCCGCCAGGCCTCCAGCGACGCTATTTCGAGGAGTACGCAGACGAACTGCGCGCCGCACACCCGGACTGGGACGGGGCACGGGTCCATGAGGCCGCCAGCCGGTATGTGTCCCCGCCGGAGATAGCGCCGCACAGCGCGGGTGGTGCGGTGGACCTCACGCTTGTCACCACCGACGGCGAAGAGGTCGACATGGGGACGCCGATCAACGCCTCCCCCGAGGAGAGCGACAGCGCCTGCTACACGGGCGCGCCGGACCTGTCCCCCGCGGCGCGCGAACACCGTCGCATAGTGAGCGCCGCGCTCACCGGCGCCGGACTGGTCAACTATCCGACGGAGTGGTGGCACTGGTCCTACGGCGACCGCTACTGGGCACTGGCGACGGGCGCGGACCGTGCGCTGTACGGACCGAAGGAGCTGGGGGAGGAAGGGGCGAAAGGGGTGGTGTCAAAGGGGTGATGTCAAAGGATTGGGAGCAAAGGAGAGGACAGGCGTCAGTCGGTCACCCGGGCATGCTGCCCCGGGAGGGGGCCGGGGCGTCCCCGGCAAGGCCGGGGACGGTGGACGCACGCCGACAACACCGGGGACGGTGACCTCAGGCCGGCACGGCCAGGGACGGTGGCGGCACACCGACAAGGCCGGCACCGTGGCCTCCGGCCGGCAAGACCGGAGGCGGTGACCTCAGGCCGGCAAGGCCCCGGGACGGTGGCCGCACGCCGGCGCGTGCCTTAGTTGCCGTCACCCGTGTCCTGGGCGGTTTCCGGGACCATGGCTTCCAGTTCGGCGCGGGTGGGGTAGGACGGCTGGGCGCCCGGCTTGGTGACTGCTGCGGCTCCGACCCGTACCGCGAAGCGGGCGGCTTCGGGGAGGCTGTCGCCGCGGGCCAGGCGGGTGGCCAGGGCACCGGTGAAGGCGTCGCCGGCGCCGGTGGTGTCCACGGCCTTGACGCGTACGCCGGGTACCTCGGTGGCTCCGGAGGCGTCCAGGACCAGCGCGCCGTCGCCGCCGAGGGTGACGACGACGGAGCGGGCGCCCTGGTCGCGCAGTGCCCCAGCCCACTCGGCGGGGGTGCCGTCGGCGCGGCCGGAGAGCTGGCGAGCCTCGTGCTCGTTGACCACCAACGGGTCGGCCACCGCGAGGAGTTCGGGGGCCAGGGCCGCCTCGGGTGCCGGGGAGGGGTTGAGGACGACGCGGCTTCCGGCCTGTTCGGCGGTGGCTGCGGCAGCCCGTACGGACTCCATGGGGATCTCCAGCTGGAGGGAGACCACCGCGGAGGCGGCGATGGTCTGCTTCGCCGCGGCCACGTCCTGCGGGGTGAGGGCGGCGTTGGCACCCGGGGAGACGACGATGCTGTTGTCGCCGTCCGGATCGACGATGATCATCGCGGTGCCGGTGCGGGCCGTCTCGTCCACGATGACCGGTGTGACGTCGGTGCCCGCCTCGCGCTGGGCGTGCAGCAGCAGTTCACCGTAGGCATCGCCGCCGACCCGGGCCAGCAGGGCGGTGCGCCCGCCGATCCGGGCCGCGGCGGCCGCCTGGTTGGCGCCCTTGCCACCGGCCGATTCGACCAGGTCCGTGCCGAGCACGGTCTCCCCCGCGCCGGGCCGTCGCTCTACCCGTACCGTCAGATCCGCGTTGGCCGAGCCGACCACCAGGACGTCATACATGCGCCGTTCTCCCGTTTCCGAGCGTCGCCCGGTGCTGCCGATGGCTGTCCATGCGCCGCTCTCCTTCTGATCTCGTGTGTGTGGTGCGTTGTTCGTGTGGTGCGTCGGTTGTGTGGTGCGTTGGTTGTGTTGTTGCAGTCGAGGTGTTGCTGTCGAGGTGATGTGTCTGGGCGTTGCAGTCAGGGTGTTGCAGTCGACGTTGTTGCTGTCGAGGTCGTTGCTGAGACGCGTGGGGTTGTGGCGAGTGGTTGGGGCGTGTGGCGTTCCCCGTGTGTTGCTGTCACCTGGCTGTTGTCGCTGTCGTGTGCGGTGTTGCTGTTGTGGCTGTCGCGTGTGGTGTTGCTGTAGTGCCTGCCGTTGCTGCCTGTCGTTGCTGTCGGGTGTGTTGAGTGGGGTCGGCCCCCGGTGTTGGGGCTGTGTCGGGACTGTGGGCGGGGTGGCCTCATCCGCCGTCGAACGTGGCCGCATTCTTGCGGGTCACCAGTACCACCGGGACCTTGACCGACTGCGGCAGCTTCTCACCGTGGGCGGCCTTCAGGGCCCAGTCCACGGCCTGTTTGCCGAGGAGTTCCGGCTGCTGGGCGATGGTGGCGGTCAGGGTGCCGTTGCGGACGGCCGTGATGCCGTCGGGCGTGCCGTCGAACGCCACCACCTTGACGTCCTTGCCCGACCGGCCGCCCAGCGCCTTGGCGGCGCCGAGCGCCATCTCGTCGTTGGCGGCGAAGACGCCGGCGATATCGCGGTGGGCCTGGAGCATGTTGGTCATCACGTCCATGCCCTTGGTGCGGTCGAAGTCGGCGGGCTGGCGGGCGACGACCTGGATGCCGGGGTACTTCCTCATGCCCTCCTCGAAGCCCCGGCCGCGTTCGCGGGCGGCGGAGGTGCCGGGCTGTCCTTCGAGGAAGGCCACCTTGCCCTTGCCGCCGAGCGATTCGGCCAGCGTCTTCGCGGCGAGCCGGCCGCCGGCGACGTTGTCGGAGGCGATGGTCGAGCCGACCGCGCCGCCGTTGACTCCGCGGTCGAGTGAGATGACCGGCACCTTCGCGCGGTTGGCGACGCCGACGGCCGGGACGGCGGCGTCCGAGTCGACCGGATTGATGATGGCGGCCTTGACGTTCTGGCTGGTGAACGTCTCCATCTGGTTGATCTGCTGGGTGGGGTCGTTCTGGGCGTCGGTGATGTTGATGTGCAGCCCGCGGGCGTCGGCCTCGGCCTGTGCGCCCTTCTTGATGCCGACGAAGAACGGGTTGTTCATCGTGGACAGCGCGAGGCCCAGGTCGGTGTTGCCGCCGCGGTCACAGCCGGTGAGCGCGAGGGCGGCCGTGAGGGGCGCGGCCACCGCCATCGCCCTCGCCGCCGCGGGCGTTCTCCCACTACGGGCACGCCCATGAGTGTCCCTACGAGCATCCCTTCGGGCGCCCCGGCGGGCCTCCGCGCGCGCATCCCTCCGGGCGTCCCGGCGGACCTCCCCACGAGGGTCCCCGCCACTACCCTTTCGGGCATTCCCACGGGCGTCCCTGCGAGCGTCCCTCTGGGCATCCCAACGGACGTCCCCGCGCGCATCCCTCCAGGCGTCCGGCCGGACCTCCCCACGAGCATCCCCGCGAGCACGCTTTCGGGCGTCCCCACGGGCATCCTCATAGGCATCCCCACGAGTACCACCCCGGGCATCCCCACCGGCACCCTTTCCGACTGCCCGCGCCCACGGCCGCGCCCACGTCCACGCCCCCGCCCTCATCGGGTGCTCCGGCGGCGCAGCGTGTCCAGGAGGACTGCGAGGGCGATGACCAGGCCGGTGGCCACCTGCTGCCAGAAGGCCGAAACGCTCAGCAGGTTGAGGCCGTTGCGCAGCACGGCCAGGATCAGCGCGCCGATGAGGGTGCCGGACGCCTTGCCGGAGCCGCCGGAGAGACTGGCCCCGCCGATCACCACGGCCGCAATCGCGTCCAGTTCGTAGCCGGTGGCCGCCTGGGGCTGGGCGGAGGTGAGGCGGGCCGCGAGCACGATGCCGGCGACCGCCGCGAACAACCCGGACAGCGCGTAGATCACGAGCTTGCGGCGCTTGACGTGGATGCCGGAGAGACGGGCCGCCTCCTCGTTGCCGCCGATCGCGAACATCGCGCGTCCGGCGTACGTACGGGCCAGGATCAGTGCGGCGACCAACCCCGTACCGATCATGACGAGCACCGGTACGGGCAGCCAGCCGCCGAGGGTGTCACCGAGCCTGCTGACCGAGGCGGGGAAGGGTATCGGCGAGCCGCCGGAGATGACCAGGGCCAGACCGCGGCCCACGGACAGCATCGCCAACGTCGCGATGAAGGCGGGCAGTTTGCCGTAGGCAACCAGTGCGCCGGAGAGCAGTCCGGATCCCGCGCCGACCGCGAGGCCGAGCAGTACGGCGATCCAGACGGGCAGGCCCTGGCCGGTGGCGGCCCAGGCGACGACGGTGGCGGCGAGCGCGGCGACCGATCCGACGGACAGGTCGATGCCGGCCGAGACGATCACGAAGGTGACGCCGAAGGCGAGGATCGCGGTGACCGATGCCTGGACACCGACGTTGAGGAGGTTCTGGCCGTTGAGGAAGTCCTTGGAGAGCGCGGCCATGACCACGACCAGGGCGGCCAGGCCACCGAGCGGGCCGTTTTTGAGGACCGCCCGGGAGAACCACTCCGCGGGCCGGCGGCCGCCTGGCCTCCGGTCGGGTGCCTGTCCCGCCGCCTCGGCGGCGGCTCCTGTCTTCAGCTCAGCGGACATCAGCTCAGCGGACATCGGAGCCCTCCATCGCGCTCGTGTCGGGGTGGTTGCGGTGGTCGGTATCGGGGGACCTGCGTCGGTCGGTGCCGTGGGTCGTGTGGTGGCCGGTGTCATGGGCCCCGACGCGGTCGGTGTCGTGGGCCGTGCCGGGGTCGGTGCCGGAAGGCGTACCAGGGTCGGTGTCGGGGGTCGTGCGATGATCGGTGCCGGGATCGGTGTCATGGGCCGTGCCGGGATCGGTGCCGTGGACCCCACCGCGGTCGGTGCCGTGGGCCGTGCGGTGGTCAGAGTCGTCGGCCGTACCGCAGCCGGTGCCGGGGGCCGTACCGCGGCCGGTGCTGGGGGGCCTAACGCGGCCGGTGCCGTGGGCCCTGCCCCGGTCCGTCTCGTGAGCCTTGCCTCGGCCGGGGCCGTGGGCCCGCCCGCCGTCCGTGCCGTGGGTACTACCGCCGTCCGTGCCGTGGGCACTGCCGTCGTCCGTCTCGTGGGTCGTGCGGAGGGCCAGCTCCATCACGGTGTCCTGGGTGGCTTCTTCGGCGGTGAGTTCACCGGCCAGCCGGCCCTGGGACATCACCAGCACCCGGTCGCTCATGCCGAGCACCTCCGGCAGGTCGCTGGAGATCATCAGGACCGCCCGGCCGGACGCGGTCAGCTCGTTGATGAGCCGGTAGATCTCGACCTTGGCGCCGACGTCGATACCCCGTGTGGGCTCGTCGAGGATCAGCAGCCGGGTGTCCGCGAGCAGCCATTTGCCGATGACGATCTTCTGCTGGTTGCCGCCGGAGAGCGTCCGGGCGGGCTGCGCCAGGCCGCTCATCCGGACCTTCAACTGCTCGGCCACGGTGGCCGCTCGGCGTCGCTGGGCGCCGCGGTCCACCAGCCCGCCGCGGGTGTCGCGGGTGAGCCGGGCCAGGGTGAGGTTGTCCTGCAGGGACGCGTCCAGGACCAGGCCCTGGCCCTTGCGGTCCTCCGGTACGAGGCCGAGCCCGGCGCGCATCGCGGCACGCACGTCGCCACGGGCCAGCCGCTCGCCGTCGATCTCGATCGTGCCGGCGTCGTACGGGTCCACCCCGAAGACGGCCCGGGCCACCTCGGTGCGGCCCGCGCCGACCAGGCCGGCCAGGCCCACGACCTCACCGGCCCGCACCTCGAAGTCGACGTCCTGGAACACCGGTCCGGTGCCACGGCCGTGGCGGGTGAGGCCGCGGACCCGCAGCAGCGGCGGGCCGGGCCGGTCGGGGCGCTGCCGCGGGTACTGCTCGGCGATGTCCCGGCCCACCATGAGGCGGATCAGCTCGTCCTCGCCGGTCGAGGCCGGCACCTGGGCGACCGAGCGGCCGTCGCGCAGCACGGTGACGCGGTCGCCGAGCGCGCCGATCTCCTCCAGGTGGTGGGTGATGAAGAGGATCCCGACGCCGGCGTCGCGCAGTTCGCGGACGATCCCGAAGAGGGTCTCGACCTCTTCGGAGGTGAGCACCGCGGTCGGCTCGTCCATGATCAGCAACCGGGCGTCGAGGCTGAGCGCCTTGGCGATCTCGACCATCTGGAGGCGGGCGATGCCGAGTTCGGCGACCGGGGTGTCCGGGGAGACGTCCAGGCGTACGCGCCGCAGCAGTTCGGTGGCGCGGGCCCGCATCGCCTTCTTGTCGATGAGGCCGAGGCGGGTGCGCGGCTGGCGGCCGAGGAAGAGGTTCTCGGCGACGGTCAGGCCGGGGACGAGGGTGTACTCCTGGTGGATGGTGGCGATGCCGAGCCGCTCGGCGTCCTGGGCGGAGCGGATGTGCACCTCGCGCAGGCCGCCGCCGGGCGGGGCGTCGGGCCTGGTGGTGGGCCGGGTGCCGGGCCTGGTGGTGGCCTTGGTGCCCGGCCTGGTGCCGGGTCTGCGGGGCCTGGTGGGCCCGGGGGTGCGTCCGGCGTCGGGCCCTTCCGGCCCGGGGGCGGCGAGGATGCGGCCCTGGTCGGGGCGGTGGGCGCCGGAGAGCATCTTGATGAGCGTGCTCTTGCCCGCGCCGTTCTCACCGAGGAGTACGTGCACCTCGCCTCCGCGCAGACTCAGGTCCACGCCGTCCAGCGCACGCACTCCCGGGAAGGACTTGGTCACCCCCTCCACGCGCAACAGTTCGCGGCCGTCCGGAACGTCGGCCGGTACGCCGCCCGGCAGGCCGGCTGCCACACTGCCCGGCACGTCGGCCCGTACGCCCCCCGGAACTTCGGCTGGTATGCCGCCCGGTGCGCCGTCCCGCACATCGGCCGGTATGCCGTCCGGCACGTCGTCGTTGACGCCGGTCATGCGCTGCCCCTCTCGTCCTCGTGCGACTGCTCGTTGCCGGTTGCTCGTTGCCGGTTGCTCGCTGCTGACTGCTGGCGCTGGCTGTTCACTGGTCTGGCTGCTGCTGGCTCGACGGCTGTGGTGCTGCCCGCCGATCTGGCTGGTGTGGCTGCTCGGGTGGTCCTCGGGTGCTCCTCGGAAACGGTCGACTGGGCGGAGTGCCACAGGTCGGAGGCGTACGTAACGGTCGGGGCCGGGGCCCCCGGAGATCGGAGACGGCCGGGCGGGCGGGGTGCGACAGGTCGGAGGCGGGACGCCGGAGCTCGGAGACGGTCGGGGCGGGATGCCGGAGGCACGGAGATCGGAGACGGTCAGGTGGGCTGGGTGCCGCAGTCGGAGGCGTAGGTACTGCCCGGGCACCGCCCGTGGGTCAGGCGGCCGTTGGTTCGCCGCAGGAGCGGCGGGGCACGAGACGGGCCGGGAGCAGTACCGATTCGGCGGGCCGGCCCTCGATGCGGGCCAGCAGGGTGCGGACGGCGGCCCGGCCCAGTTCGCGGGTGGGCTGGGCGATGGCGGTCAGCGGTGGATCGGTGTGGGCGAACCAGGGCACGTCGTCGTAGACCACCAGCGCCATGTCGTCGGGGACCCGCAGTCCGCGGCCGCGGAGTTCGTCCAGCGCGCCGAGCGCCATCAGGTTGTCGGTGGCCAGGACCGCGTCCGGTGGCTCGGGGAGGTCGAGGAAGTCGCGCATCATCCGGCGGCCGCCGGTGGGCTGGAGGTCGGGGGTGGCGCCGACCCGTTCGTCGGGCAGCGGGATGCCGTGGTCGGCCAGCGCCGTACGGAAGAGGGCGAGGCGCTCGTCGCCGGTGGGGGTGCCGGCCGGGGCGACGATGATCGCGGGGCGGCGGCGGCCGAGCGCGGCGAGATGGCCGGCGAGTTCGGTGAGCGCGGCGCGGCCGTCGGCGCGTACGCAGGGGGCGTCGATGCCGGGGACGCTGCGGTCCAGCAGGACCAGCGGGGTGCCGGAGGCGACGACTTCGCGGAGCATCGCCGAACCGGTACCGGCCGAGCTGACCAGCAGCCCGTCGATCCGGCGGTCGAGCAGGGTGCGGATGTAGTCGTCCTGCTGCTCGGGGCGTTCGCCGGCGTTGCCGATGACCAGGCTGTAGCCGAGGCTGCGGGCCGCGTCCTCGACGGCGTCGGCCAGCTCGGTGAAGAACGGGTTGGTCAGATCGCTGATGATCAGGCCGAGCGCGCCGGTCCGGGCGGTGCGCAGGGCGCGGGCGACGTTGTTGGGGCGGTAGCCCAGTTCGCGTACGGCGGCGAGCACCCGGTCGCGGGTCTCGGCGACCGGGCTGTGCCCGTTGAGGACCCGGGAGACCGTGGCCACGGAGACCCCTGCCCGCTCTGCCACGTCCTTGATGTTCGCCATGGCGCCGTTGCCGTTCCGCTCGGGGGTGTAATCGGGTGCGTAGCCCTCACGGCATCCCGCGGAATCGTTCGTGTAAACGTTTTCACGGGATGCCGTGGGGCTACGAAATCGATTACATGGCGGGTGCGTCAAGGTGCGGTGCGCGTGGTCTGCGTCACACGGGGGCTGCAGTACGGCGGGCCGGGCCCATGAGGTCGTACGAGGGCGTCGCGGAGCGGGGTGATGTGAGGGCCTCCGGCTCCGTGTGCGGCAGGGGCCGCACCCCGGGTCGGTCCGGGATGCGGCCCCTGGTACGTGCGCGGAGACGCCGTTACGGGAGTCGCCGTCGCGGAAGACGCCTCTGCCGGAGACGCCACCGCGGCGATTGGTCAGACGACGGCCAGACGACGATCAGGCGACGGTCAGCTTGACGTCGATGTTGCCGCGGGTGGCGTGGGAGTACGGGCACACCTGGTGCGCCTTCTCCACGAGGTCCCTGGCGGTGGCGGCGTCGACCGTGGGGATGGCGGCGACGATCTCGACCGTGAGGCCGAAGGCGCCCTCCGGGGTCTTGCCGATGCCGACCTTGGCGGTCACCCGGGAGCCGGAGACATCGGCGTTCTCCCGGCGGGCGACGACGCTGAGCGCGCCCTGGAAGCAGGCGCTGTAACCGGCCGCGAACAGCTGCTCCGGGTTGGTGCCGGCGCCGCTGCCGCCCTGCTCCTTGGGCGGGTTGACGACCACGTCGAGCTTGCCGTCGTCGCTGGCGACGCGGCCGTCACGGCCGTTCTCAGCGGTGGCGACGGCGGTGTAGACGACGTCGACGGTAGGGATGGACATACGAAATCCTCCTGTGGTTCGCCGCGACTCGCGCCCACGGATCGCGACGGCTTGCCGCCGAGCCTAACGGGCCCGCGCAAGGGCACGGCGGGGAGGGCTCGCCGGCCGGCGGCCGCCGCCGGTGATCGCTCAGGCCTCCGTCAGGCTCACGATCATCTTGCCGGTGTTCTCACCGCGGAGCAGGCCCAGGAAGGCGTCCACGCCGCGCTCGATGCCGGCGACCTTGGTCTCGCTGTACTTCAGCTCGCCGGAGCGGATCCAGGCGGAGACCTCCTCGACGAACTGCGGCTGCAGCGCGGAGTGGTCGCTGACCAGCAGGCCCTGGAGGCGCAGCCGCTTGCCGATGACCATGGCGAGGTTGCGCGGCGCGGGGCTCGGCTCGGTGGCGTTGTACATCGAGATCATGCCGCAGATGGCCGCTCGGCCGTGGACGTTGAGGGCGCTGATGGCGGCTTCGAGGTGGTCGCCGCCGACGTTGTCGAAGTAGACGTCGATACCCTCGGGCGCGGCCTCCTTCAGCTGCTGGGTGACGTTGCCGTTCTTGTAGTTGAAGGCGGCGTCGAAGCCGTACTCCTCGACCAGGAGCTTGACCTTCTCGTCGGAGCCGGCCGAGCCGATGACCCGGGAGGCGCCCTTGAGCTTGGCGATCTGGCCGACCTCGCTGCCCACCGCACCGGCCGCGCCGGACACGAAGACGGCGTCGCCCTCCTTGAAGGACGCGACCTCCAGCAGGCCCGCGTAGGCGGTCAGGCCGGGCATGCCGAGGACGCCGAGGTAGGCGGTGAGCGGGGCCAGCGACGGGTCCACCTTGGCGGTCCGCTTGGCGTCCACGACGGCGTACTCGCGCCAGCCGAGGCCGTGCAGGACGTGGTCGCCGACGGCGAGGGAGTCGTCGCGGGAGGCGATGACCTCACCGACCGCGCCGCCGTCCATCGGCTCGTCGAGCTGGAAGGGCGGGACGTAGGACTTCACGTCGTTCATCCGGCCGCGCATGTACGGGTCGACGGAGAAGTGCTGGTTGCGGACGAGGACCTGACCCTCGGCGAGCTCGGGCACCGCGGCCTCGCGCAGCGCGAAGTCCTCCGGGGTGGGCCAGCCGTGCGGGCGGGCGACGAGGTGCCATTCGCGGCTGGTCGTGGGCAGTGCGGACATGAGAGCCATCCTCCTAATGCTTCAGGTACTGAAACAACCATGGACTCGATATTTCATGATGTCAAGTAATCGGCTATCCTGGTCCGCATGACACCGCGTCCAGACTCCTTGACCGTCGAGGTCGTCGATCTCATCGGCACCGTCGTCGCCCGTTACCACGAGGAGTACGAGCACGCCGCGGCCGAGCACTCCCTCACCGGCACGCAGGCCCGGGTCCTCAGCCTGCTCGCGGTCGGGCCGCAGCCCATGCGCAAGATCGCCAACTGCCTGAAGTGCGAGCCGTCGAACGTCACCGGCATCGTGGACCGCCTGGAGTCCCGCGGTCTGGTCGAGCGCCGGCCCGACCCGGACGACCGCCGCGTCAAGCTCGCCGCCGCGACGGACGAGGGCGCGCGGACCGCCGAGGCGCTGCGGACGTCGCTGCACTTCGCCCGCGAGCCGCTCGGCAAGCTCACGATCGCCGAGCGCACGCTGCTGAAGGAGCTGCTGCAGCGGATGCTGGGCGGCACCACGGAGTAGCCACGGAGGAGGGGGAGGAGATACGGAACGGACCAGGAGTGGGCGAGGAGCAGGGTCGCAAGTGGCCCACGATCGCCGCGACCAGGTGGACCGGGCGGGCGGGCCGGTGGCGGCTTAGGGTCGCGGTATGACACAGCCCAGCGCCTCCCGCCACTCCGTCGACTTCTACTTCGACCCCATCTGCCCGTTCGCCTGGATCTCCTCCCGCTGGATCCTGGAGGTCGAGCAGCACCGCGAGCTGGACCTGCGGTTCCGCGTGATGAGCCTGTCCGTGCTCAACGAGGGCCGCACGGACCTCCCCGAGAAGTACCGCGAGCTGCTGGACTCCGGGTGGGGCCCGGTGCGGGTGTGCATCGCGGCGGCCCAGGAGCACGGCGAGGGTGTGCTGCGCGACCTCTACACCGCGCTGGGCACCCGTATCCACAACAACGGCCGCGAGGACACCGCGGCCGTCATCGAGGAGGCGCTCGCCGAGGTCGGGCTGCCGGCCGGGCTGGCCCGGGCCGCCGGGAGCGACGCGTACGACGATGCGCTGCGCAAGAGCCACCACGAGGGCATGGACCCGGTCGGTGAGGACGTCGGCACGCCCACGATCCACATCGACGGGGTCGCCTTCTTCGGGCCGGTGCTGATGGCGATCCCGCGCGGCGAGGACGCGGTGCGGGTCTTCGACGGCGCCCGCCTCCTCGCCGGTTACGACAAGTTCTTCGAGCTCAAGCGGACCCGCACCGGCGAGTTCGACTTCAGCTGACCGTCCCCGAGGGGGCCGGGGCCGGCTCGCTTTCCGCCGGGGCTTCCGCGGGCGCCGGACGTACGCCCCGCAGCAGCGCCACGGACAGTACGGCGGCGCAGAGCATCACGCCCGCGGCGCTCAGCACGGCCGTCTGCAGGCCGTCGGTGAAGGCCGCGCGGGCCGCGGTCAGCACCGCCCGGCCGGCCTGCGCCGGGAGGTGTGCGGCCACCGCGGCGGCGCCGGCCAGCGTCTCGTGTGCGGCGTCGGCCGCCCCCTGGGGGAGGCCGGCCGGCAGGGTGTCGTCCATGTGGCCGCGGTAGACGGCGCTGCCGATGCTGCCCAGGATCGCCATGCCCAGCGCGCCGCCCAGTTCGGTGCCGGACTCCAGCACGGCCGAGGCGGAGCCCGCGCGCTCCGGGGGCGCCGCGCCGAGGGCCAGTTCGTTGCCGAGCGAGGCCACCATCACCAGGCCGGAGGCGTAGACGGACGAGGCGACCAGGACGTACCAGAGTGCCGAGCCCGGCTCGACCCAGGAGAGCCAGACGAAGCCGGCGGCCGCGAGGACGAAGCCGAGGGCGATGACGTGCGCCCGGTCCATCCGCTGGCCGAGCGCCGTGGCCACCGCGGCCATGCCGCCCACGGCGAGGGTCGGCAGCAGGTTCCACAGCGCGGCCTCCAGCGGGCTCATGCCCCGTACGGTCTGCAGGTACTGGGTGAAGAAGACCGCGCAGCCGACGATCGCGAACATCGCCAGCAGGTTCATCAGCACCGAGACGCTGAACCCGCGGTGCCGGAAGAGTTCGAGGTCGAGCATGGGGTGGCGGGCGGTGCGCTGGCGGTGGACGAAGCCCGCGGCGGCCAGCAGGCCGACGACCAGGGCGAGGGCGGGCAGGACGGACACGCCGTTGCGGGCCATCTCCTTGATGCCGTAGACGATCGGCAGCATGGCGAGCAGGGAGAGCAGCGAGCCGGGCAGGTCGAAGCGGCCGGTCGTCGGGTTCTTGAACTCCGGGAGCAGCAGCGGCCCGCAGACCAGCAGCAGCACCATCGCCGGGGTGTTGATCAGGAACACCGAGCCCCACCAGAAGTGCTCCAGCAGCAGTCCGCTGAGCACCGGTCCGACCGCGATCCCGCCCATGGTCGCGGCCGACCAGATGGCGATGGCCTTGCCGCGCTGCTTGGCGTCGTGGAAGAGGTTGCGGATCAGCGCCAGGGTGGACGGCATCAGGGTCGCGCCGCCGACGCCGAGCAACGCCCGGGCGGCGATGAGCATTTCGGCGCTGCGGGCGTAGGCGGCGACCCCGGAGGCGAGGGCGAAGAGCAGGGCGCCGAACAGCAGCAGCCGGCGGCGCCCGATGCGGTCGCCCAGCGCGCCCATGGTGATGAGCAGGCCGGCCAGGACGAATCCGTAGACGTCCAGGATCCACAGCTGCTGGATGCTGCTCGGTTCGAGCTGCGCGGTCAGGAACGGCACCGCGAAGTAGAGCACCGAGACGTCCATGGAGACCAGGAGGCAGGGCAGCAGGAGGACGGCGAGGGCGATCCACTCCCGGCGGCCGGCTCGCGGCTCGGGGGCGGGAGCGGGGGATGTGTACGAGGTAAACGTCATGGGTGACACGGTAAGCACGAGCAGCTTACGGTGCAAACATCAGGGACAACAAGGGAGTTGGGAGTGCATCACACTAGTGCACTGGCCTAGTGCGCGCGGTCGAAGAGCCGCAGGTAGCGGGCCGGTGGTGCAGGGCGCTGCTAGGGTCGGCGCCAGTGGACAGGCCCTGGTGCACTAGTACGGCGCGGAGAGGGCACTGATACGGCACCAGGCCGATACGGCACCAATACGGAGGAGGCCGCCCCGTGGCGCAGCCCAGCGCACCGCCCTACCGCCGGATCGTCGCGGAGATCCGGCGCCGCATCGACACCGGTGAGCTGGCGCCGGGCGACCGGGTGCCGTCGACCCGGCGGATCACCCAGGAATGGGGGGTGGCGATGGCCACCGCCACGAAGGTGCTGACGACGCTGCGTCAGGAGGGGGTGGTGCGGGCGGTGCCGGGTGTGGGGACGGTCGTGGCCGAGCCGCAGCCGCAGCAGCGGACGGCGCCCGGTCCGGCCCCGCGGGAGCGGCGGCCGCGGGACGCGGACGGCGGGCTGAGCCGGGAGCGGATCGTCCGGGCCGGGATCAAGGTCGCCGACACCGAGGGGCTGCGGGCGCTGTCGATGCGCCGGGTCGCCGCCGAGTTCGGGGTGTCGTCGATGGCGCTCTACCGCCATGTGGCCGGCAAGGACGAGCTGGAGCTGCTGATGGCGGACGCCGTGTTCACGGAGGTGGAACTGCCCGATCCGGCGCCGGACGGCTGGCGCGAGCGGATGGAGGCCGGGGCGCGGCTGCAGTGGGCGCTCTACCGCCGGCACCCGTGGCTGGCGAAGTACCTGTCGATCACCCGGCCGCAGCCGATGCCGCGGGCGATGGCACTGATCGAGTGGACCGTGGGGCGGGTCGAGGGGATGCCCCCGGTGACGCTGCTCCACATGGCCGTGACGCTGCTGGGTTTCGTGATGTCCACCGCCGCCGGTTTCGAGGACGACCTGGAGGCCGAGCAGGAGACCGGGATGGACCAGGACCAGTGGATGGCCTCACTGGAGCCGCAGTTCGAGGGCATTTTGCAGTCCGGTGCGTACCCCATGTACGCGGCGGTGTCCGGCTCCCCGGAGGACTCCTTCAACCACGAGACGCTGTTCGAGTTCGGTCTGGCGCGTCTCCTGGACGGCATGGCGGTACTGGTCGAGGGCGGCGGAGAGGCGGCCCGACCCGGCCGGGGACTCAGTTGAGTTCCCCGCGGAGCCGTCTCGCCCGTAACACCAGTTCCAGTTCGAAGCGGCGGTCCGGATCGTCCACCTCCGGGCCCCATAACTCCCGTATCTGGCGCAGCCGGTAGCGCACGGTCTGGGGGTGGACGCCGAGCCGGGCGGCGATCTCCGGGGCGCCGCCCCGGGTCTCCAGCCAGGCGAGCAGGGTCTCGGCGAGCCGTCGGCCGTGGGTCGGGCCACAGCCGTCGAGGGGGGCGAGGCGGCGGCGGGTGAGGTCGTCGATCAGTTCCTCGGGCGGCAGCAGGACCAGTGCCTCGGTGTGTTCGGTGCACTGCAGCAGTTCGCCGGCCGGCAGCAGTCCGCCCTCGATCAGGTCGGCCGCGGCCCCGGCCCAGCGCAGCGATTTCGCCGCGGCCGCCAGCGGGACGACCGGGCCGAGCGCGCCCGACCAGCCGGCCGCGGCCCGGCCCAGCAGTTCGCGCCGGCCCGGGGCGTCCGGTTCCGGCACCACCATCCGCGGCCGTTCGCACTCCATGTCCAGCAGGACGTCCGGGGCGACGGCGGGGGCCACGGCCGCCCGGTCCGGGCGCAGCAGGACGGCGACCGCGACGCGTTCGGGCAGCGGCCAGCCGAGCCGGGCGGCGCGTTCGGCGAGCGCCGCCGGGACCCCGCCGATGCCGGCCGGCCCGGGACCGGTCGTTCCGGGTCCGCTGCCGCCGCGTCGCGTACGGGTGGCCGCGAGGCCGAACAGCTGCTCCATCAGGCGGCGTTGCTGCCGCAGCCGCTCCCCGGCCTGGCGGGCGGCGGCCTCGGCGTAGCCGCGGACGGATTCGGCGACCAGCCCGTCGAGGTACTCGAAGCCGGACTCGGCGAGCTCGTACATCGCCGGGGCGGGGATGGCGACCTGCTGGCCGATCTCGGCGAGCCGCCGCCAGGCCAGCCGTACGCCGAGCCGGTAGATGGCCTGCAGCGCGTCGAGGCTGCGGCCCTGGACGCCCTCGCCGCGGCCGAACTCCTGGAAGACCCGTGGATGGACGTGCGGCCGGTCCGGTCCCGTGGTCAGGTGCGTGACGAAGTGCTCCAGCGACTGGCGGATGCCGACCAGTGCCCGCGGTTCGCCGAACTCATCGAGAACCAGCGGCAGTTGAGGGTACTCGTGGCGGATCTCGCGCAGGATGTCCTGGGCCAGGGTGGGCACCTCCGCCAGCGCCAGGGTGGCGAACTGCCGTACCTGGTAGGGCGGGACGTCCCGCCAGGCCGAGCGGACGGCGGTCACCATGCCGAGGACCTCCTTCGTACGCCGCGGCCGGCCGCGTTGCGCATACCGCCCGCCTACTCGCCGGTCCGGTCGAAGGTCACCAGCGGCACATTGGGCTGTTCGGGGGTGGTGTCGAGCGCCGCGACGATACCGAGCGCGGCGCCGACGGCAAGGGCGGCGGCGGTCAGCGCGGTCAGTGCGGCGGCGAGCATCCGGTGCATGGCGCGGCGAGCCCTTCGTCGGGACCGGAGACCTCACCGGTCTCCGTCGGGTCGGTACGGCACACGGCGCGGCCCCCGGGGTGCGATGCGGGGTCCGGCTCGTGCCGCGTCCCACAGCGCGGCACCACTCGGTCGTGGTGACTGCCGAGTGTGGAAGGGCATTGACGGTCTGTCAAGAGTTCCCTTACGTTCCCGGCCTATGGGCGCCCGGCCCGTCCGACGCCGTGCCCCGGGACGGCCGCCCGCCCCTTCCGCACGTGCACCAGAGCGTGATCCCCCACCGCTTCCAGGAGTGCCCGTATGCCTTCCCCCACCACCGTTTCCGCCCCGTCCCCGGTCCCCGCCACCACGGACACCGGCGCCCGCACCGCCGCCCCGATGTCCCTGGCGCTGCTCGGCCTCGGCGTCTTCCTGCTCGTCCTCGCGCCCCTGCTGACCTGGTACGTCACGCCGCGGGCGAAGGTCACCCCGGTCGACGTCGACGTCACCACCGTCTTCACCGGCACCGGCAGCTACTTCGACACCGACGCGCTGCGCACCAGGGACCGGCAGCGGATCACCCTCACCCGGCACGTACTGGGCGACGTCGCGGCGAGCGAGAAGAGTGGACGCGCGGTGTGGGACGTCTCCACCACGGTCGACACCCCGAAGACGCTGGCCCTGAAGGATCCGCGCCGGGCGTTCCAGTGGACCACCGAGCGCTGGGTCACCGACCGCCGCAGCAACGCCCCGGTGCACTGCTGCGGCGAGGCCCCGACCCGCTTCGACGGCGATGCCTACCTGAAGTTCCCCTTCGATCTGCGGCGGACCGGATACCGCTGGTGGGACAACACGCTGGGCGCCGCGGTCCCGCTCCGCTTCGCCGGTGAGCGGCGGGCCCGGGGGCTGGTGCTCTACCGCTTCGCCGGGACCGTGCCGGCCACCAGGACCGGCAGCCGGCAGGTCCCCGGGCGGCTGGTCGGCCGGCCGCGGCAGGGCCAGATCCAGGCCGAGGAGTGGTACGCCAACTCCGGTGTCGAGCTGGTCGCCGAGCAACGCACCGGCCGGATCGTGGATGCGGTGATCTCACCGGTCAAGACGCTGCGGGCACCCGGCGGACGGCACGACGCGGTGACCCTGCTGCGCGGCGAGCGGCTGCGGTTCACGCCGGCGACGCGGCGGGCACAGCTGCAGCTGGCGGAGGCGGACAGCGGCAAGCTGGCGCTGGTGGGCGAGAGGCTGCCGGTGGGCGCCGCGGTGGCGGGCGGGCTGCTGACGGTCGGCGGGGCGCGCTGGGTGGCGCGCGGACGGCGGCGCACGGAGGGCAGGTGACAGGCCGGGACGGGCGCCGGGCCGCTGCGTGAAGTGATGAACCGTCAGTTCAATACGAGGCGGATTTTGTCACCCCGGTGAGTAGCCGCGCCCCGGGGCCCGGCCCAAAACTGTCCACCCCATGGCGCAGCACGGCCGCACGACTCAGCACGCAGTACGTCCCCCACCCCCGGTACCGCACCCTGAGACGAGTTGGATCCGCCGATGCCCCCACACGTACGGCCCGCTTCCCCGGTCCGCCCCGCCCCGCCGCTCGCCCCGGCCGCGGCCGCCGGTCCCCCCGCCGGCGGCCCGCCCCCGCTCCCCCGCCGGATCACCTTCCTCGCCCGCCGCGACCTGGGCAATCCGGCTGCCGGCGGCTCCGAGCTGCTGGTGGACCGGATCGCCGAGGGCCTGACCGCGCACGGTCACCAGGTCACCCTGGTGTGCGGCGGGCCGGCGTCCGACCGCACGTACCGGGTGGTGTCCGCGGGCGGCGACGCCGGCCACTTCCTGCGCGCGCCGCGCCACCTGGACCGCCGGGTCGGCGGCTGCGACCTGCTGGTCGAGGTCTGCAACGGCATGCCCTACCTCGCCCCGCTGTGGCACCGCGGGCCGACGCTGTGCCTGGTCAACCACGTCCACACCGACCTGTGGCGGATGCGCTACCCGGGGCCGGCCGCCCGGCTGGGCCGCCAACTGGAGCACTGGGCACTGGCCGGGGCGCACCGCCGCAACCTGATGGTCGCGGTCTCCGGCTCGACCGCGGCCGCGCTGCACGATCTGGGCGTGGACCCGGGCCGCATCCGGCTGGTGCACAACGGCTTGGAGGAACCGGGGCCGCTGGTCCCGAAGGCGCCCGAGCCGCTGTTCCTGGCCATGGGCCGGCTCGTCGAGTACAAGCGGATCGATCTGCTGCTGCGGCTGTGGGAGCGGGTCCGGCCGGTGACCGGCGGCCGGCTGGTGATCGTCGGCGACGGGCCGGAACGCGCCCGGCTGACCGCACTGGCCGGGCCCGGCGTCACCTTCACCGGCCGGATCTCCGAACGGTGCAAACACGAACTGCTCTGCTCCGCCTGGCTGTTGCTGCACCCGTCACTGGTCGAGGGGTGGGGCCTGGTGGTCATGGAGGCGGCCGCCCGGCGCACCCCGGCGCTCGGCTTCGACATCCCCGGACTGCGGGATTCCGTCGAGGACGGCGTCACCGGTCTGCTCGCCCGCGGGGAGAGCGCCTTCGCCGCGCACTGGTGCGCCCTCGGACTGGGCGCGCGGCGCCGTACCGCCCTAGGACTCGCCGCGCAGGAGCGCGCCGCCCGCTTCCGGTGGAGCCATACCGTCCGCAGCTTCCGCGCGGTCGCCGCGGAGGCATTTCGCACCGCGTCCCCCGGGCGGTGAGGCCCGACGTGCGCGATCCCTCACTGCGCCGGTCCTGGGCCCTGTTCCGGGCCTTCCTGCGGGAGCAGGACGATCCCGAGCACTGCTACCGGCTGCTCGCGCGGGACGCCGCCGACCAGGTCGAACGCCATCTTCCGCTGAACGGCGCGGTGGTCGCCGACGTCGGCGGCGGCTGCGGCCACTTCACCGAGGAGTTCCGGCGGCGCGGCGCCCACTGCTACCTCTTCGAGCCCGATCCGGCCGAACTGACCGCCCGCGGGCGGCGGCCCGAGGGCGCGGTGATCGCCGACGGCTATCTGCTGCCGCTCGCCGACGGCGCCGCCGACGTCTGCTTCTCGTCCAACGTCCTGGAACACGTCGCCGACCCGCAGACCTTCCTCAGCGAACTGATCCGGGTCACCCGCCCCGGTGGGCTCGTCTACGTCGCCTTCACCAACTGGTTCTCTCCCTGGGGCGGCCACGAGACCGCGCCCTGGCACTACCTGGGCGCCGAGCGGGCCCGCAGCCGCTACCGGCGGCGCACCGGCAGGGCGGCCAAACACACCCTGGGCGTCAACCTGTTCGCGGTGCACGTCGGCCGCACCCTGCGCCAGGTGCGGGCCCGGGACGACGTCGCGTTGGTCAGCGCACGCTCCCGCTACGCACCGTTCCTCGCCGAGGCCATCCCCCGCCTCCCGGGCATCCGGGAGGTCGCCACCTGGAACCTCCTCCTCATCCTGCGGCGGTTGCCATGACCCAGACCCTCAGGCCCTCCCCGTCCCCGGGGTCGCCCGACGCCGGCGGCCGGACCGCGCCCGTCCCGGCCGCGTCGCCCGGGCGGCCGCGGTCCCGGCGCTGGCTGCTCGCCTTCTGGGTGCTCACCCTGGTCGGCTTCCTCGCGCCCGCGCCGGGCCGGATGACGTTCGAGACGAAGCTGGGGGTCACCACCGACCCCTGGCGGTTCCTCGGCGACCTCGGGCAGTTGTGGCACGACCGGGCCGGCCTCGGCGGCCTCGCCGACCAGTACATCGGCTACGCCTTCCCGGCCCTCCCGTATTACGGGCTGACCCACCTCGCCCACCTACCGGTGTGGCTGGCCGAGCGGCTGTGGATGTCCCTGATCGTCACGGCCGCGTTCTGGGGCGCGCTCCGGCTGGCCGAACGGCTGCGGTGCGGCTCCCCGGCCTCCCGCCTGCTGTCCGCCGCCTGCTACGCGCTGTGGCCCACCTTCACCCTCGTCATCGGCTCCACCTCCGCCGCCGCGCTGCCCGGTGCGATGCTCCCGTGGGTGCTGCTGCCGCTGACGAACACACAGGTGAGCGCGCGCATCGCGGCCGCCCGTTCGGCGCTGCTGATCCCGTTCATGGGCGGCGTGAACGCGGCCTCGACGCTGGCCTGTCTGCTGCCCGCCGGGCTGTACCTGCTCTCCCGCACCGGGCCGCGCCGGACCCGGCTGCTCGCCTGGTGGCTGCCCGGGGTCGTACTGGCCACCGCCTGGTGGGTGGTGCCGCTGCTCCTGCTGGGCCTGCACGGCGAGAACTTCATGCCGTTCATCGAGCAGGCCGGCACCACCACCGGCACCATGTCCGCCACCGAAATGCTGCGCGGCGCCGGCAACTGGGTCGGCTATCTCAACTTCGGCGAACCGTGGTTGCCGGCCGGCTGGACGCTGACCGCCCGGCCGTACGCGGTGCTCGGCTCGGCGCTGGCCGCGGCGCTCGGTCTGGCCGGCCTGGCCCGCCGCGATCTGCCCGAGCGGCGCTGGCTGCTGCTGACCGTGCTGTCCGTCGCGCTGATCACGCTGGCCGGATACGGCGGCGCGCTCGGCGGGCCGCTGCACGGGCTGTGGCAGGACTGGCTGAACGGCTGGCTGCGCCCGTTCCGCAACATCTACAAGTTCACCCCCGGCCTGGCGCTCGCGCTCACCCTTGGCCTCGCGCATCTGCTCGCGGCCGCCGGCGGACGGCACGCCACCACCCGCCGTGCCTCCACCCGCCACCGCCTGCCCCTGTTGACCGCGCTCCTCGTCCTGCCCGCGCTCGCCCTGCCGTTCCTCACCGGCACCGTCCTCCAACCAGGCGCCTTCACGAAGCTGCCCGCCTACTGGACGCAGACCGCCCAGTGGCTGAAAGCGCACTCCCCGCAGAGCCGCGCCCTGGTGGTCCCCGCCACCGCGCACGGCATCTACACCTGGGGCTCCCCCATCGACGAACCCCTCGACGTGCTGGCCCGATCTCCGTGGGCGCAACGGGACTTCGTCCCCTTCGGCACCCCCGGCGCCCGGCGCGCCCTGGACGCCGTCGAACAGGCCCTGCTGACCGGCGCCGAGGTCCCCGGCCTGCGCGACTACCTGCACCGGGCCGGACTGCACGACGTCGTCGTCCGCAACGACCTCGACCCGGACCAGATCGGCTACGTCCCACCGCAGACCGTCAAAAGCACCCTGGAGGCGTCCGGCTACCGCAAGGCGGCCGCCTTCGGCCCGCTCACCACCGGCGGCCGGATCCCCGCCGAGACCCCGCTGCAGATCCAGGGCCTCTATCCGCGCCAACGCGCCGTCGAGATCTACCGGCCGACCGACACCCCCGCCCCCGGACCGGTCACCGTCCGGCCCGTCGCGGCCACCGCCCAGCTCAGCGGCGGCCCGGAGGCCCTCCTCCAGCTGTCCGCCGACCCCGCGCTGCGCCGCCGGCCCACCGTGCTCACCGGCGACAACCACCCCGGGCTCGGCACTCCCCCGCTGCAGCTGACCGCCGACGGACTGCGCCGCGCCGACACCCGCTTCGGACTCGTCAACAGCAACACCTCCTACACGTACACGGCCTCGGAGACCAACCACCCCGACAGCGTGCAGGACCCCGGCCGGCCGCCCCGGCAGATCCTGCCGACCTCGGGCATCGGCCACCAGACCACCGCCGTGCTCCGCGGCGCCGCCTCGGTCACCGCGTCCAGCAGCGGCAACTGGCTGTTCCACCTGCCGCAGTACGACCCGGTCAACGCCTTCGACGGCAACCCCGACACCGCCTGGGCGGAGGGCAGCGCCGGCGACCCGGTCGGCCAATGGATCAAGATCACCTTCACCCGGCGGACCACCCTCCCGGCCACCCTGTCCCTCACCCCGCTCCCCGGGGACGGCCTGCGCGCCGCCCCCACCTCCGTACGGATCGCGACCGACCGCGGCAGCACGGACGCCCCGCTCCGCCCCGACGGAACGAAACAGCAGGTCAAGGCCCCCGCCGGCCCGGCGAAATGGCTGACGGTGACGATCCTCGGCTCACAGACACCGCGCGCCGGGCTGTCCGGTGCCGGCTTCGCCGAGATCGGCATACCGGGCGTACAGGTGACCCGGCTGCTCCAACTCCCCACCGACGCCCAGGGATCCGACGCCCCCGCCGAGACCGTCTCACTGCACCGCGGCAGCGACCCGGGCGGACTGTCGCCGGTCTCCGCCGATGTGGGCCTGCACCGCCAGTTCCGCACCGGCTCACCCGCGCCCTACGCCGTCTCCGGCACCGCGCTACCCGTGCCCGGCCCGGAACTCGACCGGCTGCTGGACCGCCTCGCCCCGGAGCAGAAGGACCGGATCACCGCCACCGCCGACTCCACCAGTTTCGGCTTCGGCCGGTCGCTCAGCCCCCGCAACCTCGTCGACGGCGACCTGACCACCGCCTGGATCGCCGGCGACAAACCGACCCTGCATCTGCGCTGGCCGGGCAAGAAGAAGATCGACCAGATCGTGCTGGCCGCGGCCGGCGGGATCTCCACCCGGCCGGAACAGATCCTGATCAACTCCCCCGACGGGGCGGCCACCGCGGGCGTCGACGAGAACGGCCAGGCCCGCTTCGACCCGATCACCACCGACCGCCTCGACCTCACCATCAGCAAGGTGAAGGAACTCACGCTCCACAACCCGGTCGCCGGACAGCCCCTGCAACTCCCGGTCGGCCTCAGCGAGGTCTACCTCCCGGCCCTGGACACGTACCGCACCCCGCGCCCACCGGCCGACGCCCGCTTCTCGCTCGGCTGCGGCCAGGGCCCGATGCTCGCCGTCGACGGCGTACTGCACGCGACCAAAGCCTCGGGACACCTCCGCGACCTGACCGAACGGCGCCCCGTCCAGGTGCAGTTGTGCGCCGGTGAGGCACGCGACGGACGACTGGAACTGGCCGCGGGCCGCCACCGGGTCGAGGCGGGGGACCAGGGACCACTGGCGCTGACGGATGTGACGCTGGGGAAGGGAACGCCGGGCGCGACGTCGGGGAAGGGGCCGACGGGTGCCACGGCGGAGAGGAGCGGGGCGGCCGGTATCCGGGCGGCCGCAGCGGACCGCCCGGCCACCGCGCAGGACTGGTCGGGGGACCGGCGCACCGTCCGCATCGGCCCCGGCCAGGCCGTCTATCTGCAGATGTACGAGAACGCCAACGACGGCTGGCAGGCCACCCTCAACGGCCACCGGCTCACCCCGCTACGGGTGGACGGCTGGCAACAGGCCTTCCTCGTACCGGCGGGCGCGGGCGGCACGGTCGAGCTGTCCTACGCACCCGCCGGCCTGTACGACGCGGGGCTGATCGGCGGCGCGGCGGCCGTCGGCCTGCTGGCCGTCTGCGCGCTGGTACGCCGTAGTACGCCGCAGGCCGCGCCGCCTGCCGAACCTGCTCCGCCCGCACCCTCGTGGGTGCTCGGGGTGGTGGCACTGACCGGGGTGCTGACGCTGGCGGCCGGGCCGTACGCCGTGGTCGTACCGCTCCTCGCGCTGGCGGCCCGCTTCCGGCCCGCCCTGCTCGGGCCGCTCGCACTGGTGGCGATGGCGGGCGCCGGAGTCATCGCGGCGGTGGGCGCGGGCGAGCCGGTCGCCGCCGGCCGGGGCGCGTTCAGCGGCGCCGCACAGGCACTGGCGCTGCTGGCACTGACGGCGGCGGTGGTGACGGTGCCACCGGCCCGGTCGGCGGGGTCCGGGGCGTTGCCGGCCCGGCCGGCGGGATCCGGGGCGTTGCCGGCCCGGTCGTACAGCGAGGCGTCAGACGATGGGGAGGGTTCTGCCCGATGACCGCACTGCATCCGACGGCCGGGGCCGGGGCTCCGGCACCGCACGGGGGTTCCGGCGGCCCCAGTGGACCCAGTGGTCCCAGCGACGCCAGCGGGACCGATGCCGCCGTCGACCGTCAACACACCCTCACTCGGGTCCCGTTCCCCGCCGTCGACGAGATCGCCCGGCACTGCCTGGACGACGACGAACCGGAGACCGTGCACATCGAGGTGCATCTGCCCGGACGGGTGGACGCCGCCCGGCTGCGCACCGCGTTCCACCAGGCGCTCACCCGGCATCCGCGCATCCTGATGCGGCAGGCGCCGACGCGCTGGTGGCACCGCTCCTACGCCTGGCACCTCACCACCGGGCCGGACCGGGACCCGGTGGTCGTCCCGCCGCCCGGTCCCGATGCCCTGCTACGGGCGAGGGAACGGGCTTTGACCGACTGCCCGCCACTGGACTGCTCACCGCCCGTACGCCTGGAGATCCTCGGCCCCCCGGTGCCGGGCGGCGGCACCGTACTGCTGCTCACCCTCAACCACACCGCGCTGGACGGCCCGGCCTGCCTCCGCGTCCTGGCCACCACGGCGGAGCTCTATGGGGGTGCGGGGGCGGGGAGGACGGGGACGGGTGCCGTGGGTGGCTCGGCGGGCGGGGAGGACACAGTCCCCACGGGCGGCCAGGCCGGCGGCCCGGACGGCGGTCAGCTGCGCGGCGCCCGGGCCCGCTTCGGCCGGCCCGCCCGGGTCGCCGCCGATCACCAGGACCGCGGCGGGGACAAGGGCTCCGGTCCCGGCAAGGGCAACGGCATGCTGCTGACCGAGCTGCCGGTACCGGCCCGTCCGCCACGGACCGGCGGCCGGGCGCCGTACACCGTCAACGACCAACTCCTCGTCGCCACCTGCCTGATGGTGGCGCGCTGGAACCGGCTGCACGGCGCCCGCCCGGCACCCGTCGTCGTCACCATGCCCATGGACGACCGGCCGCGCGGCGCCGAGATGCCCATCGGCAACGGCACCCGGCTGGTCCCGGTCCGCTTCGGCCCCGAGGAACGCCGGGAGGCGGCACTGCTCACCTCCGGCTCACCCGCCCCGGACGCGGTGGCCCGACTGCTGCGGCGGACGGCCGAACGCACCCGCGCCCTCAAGGCGGCGCCGCCCGGTCCGCCGCTCGGCCTCGCCGGGACCGTACTGACCGCACCGGTGCTGCCCGTGGGCGTACGCGGTGCGGTCACCCGTGCCCTGCGCCGCACCGCCGCGCCCTGGACCACCACCACCCTGCTCTCCAACATCGGGCGGCTCCCCTACCCGTTGGACTTCGGCGACGCCGGCCGGCCGACCGCGGTGTGGTTCTCCGCACCGGCCCGGATGCCGCGCGGACTCACCGTCACCACCGTCTCGGTCGGCGGCCGCATCCAACTCGCGCTCCGCTGGTCCCACACCCTGCTCGACGAGGCCGCCGGCGCCCGCCTCGCCACCCTCTTCCGCACCGCCCTCGCCGCCACCGCCTGGCCGGGGGTCACGGCGGTCCTTGGGCCCCCTCCCCCTCCCCCAAGCCCACCCACCCCGCCACCACCACCGCCCACACCACCCACACCCACGGCCAGCTCGTCCCCACCCGCCACGCCGCCATCAGCCCCGCCGCCACCTCCGCCACCCGCCGCGCCACCGCCAGCCCCGCCGCCCTCCGAGGGCGGCGCCCGGTGAGCCCCATGAGCCCGGTCCGTGCCCTGCGGGACTTCTACGAAGATCCCGCCGTGCCGGTGGCGTCCGGGGCCGGGCGCAGCCGGCGGCAGGCGCGGCTCCTGGCGCACGCCCTGGGCCCCGTACAGGCTGGGGCGCCGGGCGCCACCGTGCTGGACATCGGCTGCGGCGACGGCACCGCGGCCGCCACCGCGGCGGAGGTCCTGGCCGGCCATCGCCTCATCGGCGTCGACTGGTCACAGGACGCGCTGCGCCGCGCCCAGGCCCGTATTCCGTATGTCGTACGCGGCGAACTCACCGGCGGCGGGCTGCCGTTCGCGACCGGCTGTGCCGACGCCGTCCTCTTCAGCGAGGTCGTCGAGCACCTCGTCGACCCCGATGCCGCACTGGACGAGCTGCACCGGGTGCTGCGCCCGGGCGGCCATCTGATGCTGTCCACCCCCAATCTCGCCGCCTGGTACAACCGCGGGCTCCTGCTCGCCGGGGTCCAGCCCGTCTTCTCCGAGGTGAGCATGCGCCGGATCCACGGCCGGCCCGGCACCCAGGTCGTCGGCCATCTGCGTCTCTACACCGCCCGCGCGCTACGCGGCTTCCTGACCGCGTCCGGCTTCGAGGTCGTACGGATCGCCGGTGCGCCCTATCACGACGTACCGCGCCCGCTGCGCCCCCTCGACCGGGCCGCGTGCCACCTCCCGTCGCTGGCCTCCATCCTGCTCGCCCATGCCCGCCGGAGAAGGGAGTAGCGCGATGCCGTGGTGGGGCGTGGCGTCCGCGCTGCTCGCCAACGTCCTGTACAGCACCGGTTTCGTGCTGGAGAAACGGGCGCTGGCGACGCTGCCCGCACTGAGCACCCGGCAGCCCGCCCGGGTCGTCGGTCACCTCCTGTCCAGTCCGCTGTGGCTGGGCGGTTCGCTCGCGCTGGCCGCCGGGTTCGCCGCCCAACTGGCCGTCTACCGCACCCTGCCGCTCGCCGCCGCGCAGGGCATCTTCGTCTCGGGCCTGGTGTTGTTGCTGCTCCTCTCCTCGGTCGTGCTGGGCGAGCGGACCAGTGGCCGGGAGCGGCAGAGCATCGTGGCGATCCTCGTCGCGCTCGTCCTGGTCGTCGCTTCTCTCCGCGGCGAGGATGCCCGGGCCGTCGCCCGCACCGCTCCACCCGCGACGCTGCTGGTCATCGCCGTACCCTCGCTGGCCGCCGGGCTGCTGCTCTACCGCTCGGCGGAACGGCGGGCCCGGCGCCGCCACCGCCTGCCGACCGCCGGTGTCCCCTACGGGGTGGCCGTCGGCCTGCTCTACGGCGTCAGCTCACTGGCCATCAAGGGCGTCTCCGGCCTGCTCACCACGCATGACGTCCCGGCCGCCGCCGGGCAGCTGTTCCGTTCGCCGTACCCCTACCTCCTGCTCTTCACCGGCGCCGCCGGTCTGGTGCTGTCCCAGACCGCGCTGCAGCGCTGCCGTGCCTCGGTGATCGTCCCCGTCTGCACCACCGTCACCTGTGTCTTCACCGTCGTCTGTGGCACCGTCGCCTTCGGCGAGCCGCTGCCCGCCGATCCGCTACGGCTGGCGCTCCGGCTGGGCGGCACCGCCGTAGCGGTGACCGTCCTGCTCGCCCTCCCCCGCCATGACACACCTCCCGGTCCGCGAGCCCCCGAGACCTCTGGCCCCGAAGTCGCCGCACCAACGGCTCGTCCGCCGAGCGTCCAACCTCGACCCCGGAGCTCCGCACCAAGCTCCCCCGAATTCCCAGGAGTTGAGCCATGAAGCCCGATGACCCGCTGCTCAAGATCCTCGTCTGCCCGCTCGACAAGGGGCCGCTCTCCCTCCTCACCCCCGAGGACGTCCTCTACAACCCCCGGCTGCGCCGCCGCTATCCGGTCCTCGACGGCATCCCCCAGCTCCTGCCCTCCTCCGGCGAACAGGTCACCGACGCCGAACACGCCCGTCTGCTGCGCCGCCTCACGGACCAGGAGCGGCGGCCGTGACGCTGGCCGCCCGGCTGGGACCCCGGCTGCCGGCCCGGCTGGTGTCGGCGCTGGCCGCCGGGCTCTATCCGCGCTTCGAGCCGGAGCTGCGGCGCCTCGGCGATTTCTGCCCGCCGGGCGGCACGGCCGTCGACGTCGGCGGGTGGTACGGCCCCTGGACCCGGCGGCTGGCCCGGCGCGCGGACCGGGTCGTCACCTTCGAGCCCGTGCCCCACCTCGCCCGTCTGCTGGATGCCGTGACGCCACCTCATGTCGAGGTGCACTCCGCGGCGGCCACCGACCACACCGGCCGCGCCACCCTCTGGCTGCCCCCGGACGGCCGCGGCGACCGCGGCGTCTCCTCGCTCGTCCGCCGCGACCTGCACACGGCCGCCCTCGACGTGCCCTGCCTGCCGCTGGACGCGCTCGGTCTGGCGTCCGTCACGCTCATCAAGATCGACGTGGACGGTGCCGAACTGGCGGTGCTGCGCGGCGCAGCGCGCACTGTGGAGCGCGAACTCCCGTCGCTCTTCGTGGAGTTGGAGTCCCGCATCCAGCCGCTCGGGCCCGTGCTGGACTGGACGGCGGCGCGTGGCTATCGCGGCTGGGTCCTGCCGCACGACCGCTGGCTGCCGCTGGCCGACTTCGATCTGTCCGCCCATCAGTCCCGCACCTCCCACGTCGCCGAACACGGCCTGCTGAGGCGCTCCCTCGCCCCGCACCGCCGCTATGTCAATTCGGTGTTGTTCCTTCCGGACGGCGAGCGCCCCGGACCTCCCGCGGCCCCCGTCGTCCACGACCATGTCCATCATGAACCCCACCACTGACAACGACCCGTCCGCCGGCTCCGGCACCCCCTCCGACCTGCCCGGACCGCTCGCGTTCCAGCTCGTGCTGCTGCGCCGGATGGCCGACCACCACCCCGGCCTGGTCGAGGACGCACTGCGGGAGCTGGGGGTCTCGCGGGCGCAGCTGCGGGAGGCCAACCGTCGCTGGCAGGCGCGGATGCACGCCCCGCGGGCGGGCGGCGTCCAGCCGTACCGGGCGCTGCTGGGCGCGCCCGAGTCCGTCACCCCCCGCCGCATCGGCGATCTGACCTGCGAGGCGCTGCTCTGGCCGGTCCCGCTCTGGCCCGATCTGCGGTTCGAGGTGCTCACCGCCGCCCGGGGCACCGTCTGGAACGCCTGGCTGGTCCGCGCGCCCGGCGCCGCCGCCCCCGAGTTGCGCACCACCGCGGACCTGGCTCCGTGGTCGTGCACGGTCGACGAGGTCGCCCGGGCGTTCCCTCCGGCCCGCCCGATGGAGGGCAGCGCCCCGACCCGCTGGCGCCTGGCCTGCAAGGCCCCCGGGCCCGACGGTGCGCCCCAGGATCTCGTCGCGGAATTCACCTGGGGGCTGTATCAGCGGCGGGTCGACTGAGCGGCCCGCGCACCCCTCCGCGGTCACCCGTTCGCCCCGTTCCGCCCCCGCCCGTCCCCCGACCGGACGCTCTCGGCGGGCGGAGTTGTGCGGGCGCTCGGAGGATGGCGCACGAGCGGTCCGTGTGATCGGGCCGTATCGGCGGTCCGGTGAACGGGCCGTACGAGCCCTGTCGTTCATACCGGCCCACCGGGGAGGAACCACCCATGACCATCAGCCTCGCCCAACTGCGGCGCTGCTCGGCCGCCGTCGACCTCGGTGCGGCCCGGACCAGGGTGTATGTGAAGAACCAGGGGCTGGTGGTCGATGAACCGACCGTCGCCGCCATCAACACCCGCACCGGTGCGCTGCTGGCCGTCGGCGCACAGGCGGAGGTGATGGACGGCCGCACCCCGGACCACATCCGCGTGGTGCGCCCGGTCTCCGGCGGCACCGTCGTCGACATCGACATGGCCCAGCGGCTGCTGCGCACCCTGGTCGGCGACAAGTTGCGCAAGTCCTGGCGCCGCCGGCCCACGATGCGGGCCGCGGTCTGCCTGCCGTACGGGAGTGAGCCGCTGGCGCAGCGGGCCGCGGTGGAGACGCTCACCGGGCTGGGCGCGCGCCGGGTGGAACTGGTCGACACCCTGGTGGCCGCGGCGGTCGGCTCGGGGCTGCCGGTGGAGCAGCCGGAGGCGACCATGATCGTGGTGTGCGGGGCGGGGACGACGCAGGTCGCGGTGCTCTCGCTCGGCTCGATCGTGGCCGCGGAGACCGTACCCGTGGGCGGCAACGCCATCGACCACGCGGTGGTCCAGCACCTGCGGCTGCACCATGAACTGATGCTGGCGGGCCAGTCCGTACGCCCGCTGCATCTGATCCTCACCGGTGGCGACGGGCTCACCCCGGGCTCCACCGAGGTGCACGGCCGGGACGTGGTCAGCGGCATGGCGCGCTCGGTGCACGTCGACACCGAGCGGGTGCGGGACGCCATCACCACCCCGCTGACCGCGATCCTCGACGGGATCGGTGCCGTACTGCGCCGCTGCCCGCCCGACCTGGTCGCCGACCTCGGCGAGCGCGGCATCGTGCTCGCCGGCGGCAGCGCGCTGATCCCCGGCCTGGAGCCGATGATCCATCAGGCCACCTCGATGCCGGTACACACCGCGGACCGGCCCGACACCTGCGCGGTGATGGGGCTGGGCGCGATGATCGAGGGAAAGGTGCAGCCGCTGCACCTGGACCCGATGGCGCCGTAGGAGGCGTCGTCCGGATCAGCGGTGAGCGGGCGGTGTTACGGATTGCGGGTGTTCCACGCCACCACGGCCGGGCGGTCGTGCTCCGCGCCCAGGACGCCGACCGCACCCGTCTCGAACGTGAACAGCCCGCCCGCGGCGGCCGGCAGTCCGAGCCGGCGGGCGGCCAGCACCCGCAGGAAGTGCGCGTGCGCGACCAGCACCACATCGCCCCGGCCGGCCCGCAGCTCCGGGTCGAGCCGGGCCAGCACCCGGTCGGCACGCGCCCCGACCTGCTCGGGCGACTCACCGGGGTGCCCGTCGGGGCCGGGGACGACCCCGTCGGAGAAGAGGTACCAGCCGGGCCGGCTGCGGTGGATGTCGGCGGTGGCGACGCCCTCGTAGCCGCCGTAGTCCCATTCCCGCAGGTCGGGGTCGATCTGCGGCTGGGGGAGGCCCGCCAGCTCGGCGGTGCGCAGTGCCCGCACCATCGGGCTGGCGTGGACCTGCGCGATCTTCCGGCCCGACAGCAGCGGCCGCAGTGCGCGGGCCTGCTCCTCGCCGACGGCGGTCAGCGGCAGATCGGTCCAACTGGTGTGCCGGCCGTCCCGGCTCCACTCGGTTTCGCCGTGCCGGACCAGAAGTAGCTCGCTCACGAGCCCTGAGCCTACTGGCCCGCCCCGCCCTGTGCCTGCTCGCTCGTCCGGGCCTCCGCGACCGACGCCCGGACCTCGTCCATGTCCAGCGCACGGGCCTGGCCGATCACGTCCTCCAGGGCCGCCTCGGGCAGCGCACCCGGCTGGGCGAACACCGCGATGTTGTCCCGGACGATCATCACCGTCGGGATGGACTGGATCTGGAAGGCCTGCGCGAGCTCGGGCTGCGCCTCCGTGTCGACCTTGGCGAAGACCAGGTCGTCGTGCTTCTCCGAGGAGCGCTCGAAGACCGGGCCGAACTGCTTGCAGGGGCCGCACCACTCGGCCCAGAAGTCGATCAGCACGAAATCGCTCCCGGAGACGATCTCGTCGAAGTTTTCCTTGGTGAGCTCAACGGTGCTCATGTATGTCCCTGCTTCTGTCGAGGATGTGCTGCTGTTCGCACGGTCTCCGGCTGCGGAAACGGGTTCGCCCCGCCACGTATTCCGTACACCGCGACGTTCCGTACACCGCGGCGCGTTCGGTGGTACGCCGCGACGCGTTCGGTACGCCCCGGCGCATCCGTACGCCGGACCGCCCCGCTCCCCTGCCCACCGACAGCATTCCTAGACATCCCGATCCACGTGGGAAGGCACACGTCGGCGCCCGTCCTTCCGCGTACCCGACGGCCTCATATCCAATACGGCGGCGACGGCACGCCCTCTCCCCCGGAGGTGGCCAGCCCCGCCCCGGCCGGACTGCGTCCCGTCAGCCAGGCCAGCAGATCAGCCGATCGGCCCAGCACGACCGGACCACCGTCACCGCTTCCGACGGCGCGGGCGAACTCCGTATCCGTCGCCTCGATCCGCAACGCCGACGGCCGCCCCGCACCGTCGCCGCCCTGGGCCCCGCCCGGGCCCGGGTCCGCATCCGCCGCCCGGCGGGCGAGGGCCGCGACGATGTCGTCCAGGGTCCAGCGCGCCGTGGCCGCCGGGATGTCCGCGAAGGTGTAGCCGGCGTCCAGATCCGCATGGTGGATCTCCAGTTCGCGCAGCCGGGTCTCCATCAGGCCGGCCGGCGTCCGCGTCTCCCCCGTACGCATCCGCACCCGCGTCTCCCAGGCCGCTTCGGGCAGCGCCCGGAGGGCCGCCGCGAACCGTTCCGCGCTCCCCGCCAGGTCTTCCGCCAGCGCGGCAACCGGGCGGTCGGCCCCGGCCTCGATCTCCGCCGCGCGGGCCGCCATGCTCGGGTACTGCGGAATCGCCGCTCCCGTACGTGCGCCCTCCAGCAGCCGGCAAAGACTGTCGGTGGCCCGCGCGAGATGGGTGAGCACATGCCCCCGGGTCCACGGCGGGATCAGCGTCGCCCCACCGACCTGTTCGTCGGTCAACCCGGCGACGGTGCCGGTCAGCCGCCCCATGGACGCATCGAGCGCCCCGCGCAATTCCTCCCGCGTCATCCCGGAGTCCCCCGCCGCACGCCCGCCGTCGCCGCTCCTGCTCCCGCTCATGGCCATACGCCTGCCCCAGCCTCCCCACAGCATTCCGTTAGGTGGAAACAGAATGCCGCATCCCGAGAGGAGGCGGAACCAGGCGAGGCAATCACGCCCAGCGAACCACCGACGACCACCCCTTCAGCCGTTCACCAGCCCGCCAGTTCAGAGGCCCGGCAGTTTCAGCAGCCCGGCAGTTCAGCAGCCCGCCGGTTCAGAAGTCCGGCAGTTCAGCAGCCGCCGCTTCACCCACCCTCCTTCGCGTAGTCCTTCGCCATACCGCCCGCGAAGTCGTACACCACGACCTGTTCGTCGCCGACCACCCAGGCGTCGTGACCGGCCGGGCAGACGAAGACGTCGCCGGGCCCGATCTCGGTCTCCGCGCCGTCGTTCATCCGCACCCGCAGCCGTCCCTGCACCACGAAGCCGTTGTGGTGGACCTCGCAGCTGTCCGTCCCGGCGATCGGCGCCACCGACTCCGACCAGCGCCAGCCCGGCTCGAACGTGCCCACGGCGAAGTCCAGGCCGGTCAGATGCAGGGCCTCCAGGTGGCCCCGGGGAAAGTCCCGCCGCTCATCGGGCTTGTCGATCGGCTTGACCTCCATCATGAGGACTGCCTCCCTCCGCCCCCTGTTGTTCCCGGATTTCCCCACCCCTTCCATCGTGCGCCCGCACTCCCCCGGACGAAATGTCGCCGTACCGGTGCCGTGGCCCGCAACCGCCCCGCGCGACGGCTAGCATCCGGAACGATTCGCCCGGAACGCCCCACCAGAACCGCCCCGGACCGCCCCACCGGAACCCCGGACCGACCCGTCGGAACCACCCCGGGAGCACCGGAACGGAAGCCCACATTCCGAACCTCCGGGGGCCGCCGAGAACGGAGTCTCCTCCCGTGCCCCACCTGCGCGTAGGCGTCGCCATCCTCACCATGGGAAACCGCCCCGCCGAACTCCAGGCACTGCTCGATTCGGTCGCCAAACAGGACCTCGCACCGGCCCACATCGTGGTGGTCGGGAACGGATCGCCGCTGCCGCCCCTGCCGCACGGCGCCGTGGGGATCGAGCTGAGCGAGAACCTCGGCGTGGCCGGCGGCAGAAACGTGGCCCTGGACGAACTGCGCAAGCTCGGGGACGTCGACCTGGTGGTCGACCTCGACGACGACGGCCTGCTGATCAGCCCGGACGTCTTCCGCCGGCTCGCCGAACTGCACACCGCCGACCCGCAGTTGGGCATCGTCAGCTTCCGCATCGCCGACGAGCGGGGCCGTACGCAGCGCCGGCACGTTCCCCGCCTACGGGTCGGCGACCCCGCGCGCGGCGGCCTGGTCACCACGTTCCTCGGCGGCGGGCACTCCCTCTCCGTGCGCATGCTGGACCGCATCGGCGGCTGGCCGGACGACTTCTTCTACGCGCACGAGGAGACCGACCTCGCCTGGCGGGCCCTGGACGACGGCTGGCACATCCGCTACGCACCGGAGCTCGTGCTGCAGCACCCGTACACCTCACCGACCCGGCACGCCGTCTACCACCGCATGGTCGCCAGGAACCGCGTCTGGCTCGCCAAGCGGCACCTCCCGGCCCTCCTGGTGCCGGTCTACCTCGGCGTATGGGCCGCGCTGACGGCCGTCCGCAGCCGCTCGGCGGCCGGTCTGCGGGCCTGGGCCGCCGGCTTCACCGAAGGCGTGCGCACCCCCTGCGGCCCGCGCCGCCCGATGCGCTGGCGCACGGTCTGGCGCATGACCCGCCTCGGCCGCCCCCCGGTCATCTGACGCCCGCCGCGGCCCCCGGCCGGGCGCTGCCCGGACGCGTCGCCCAACGTCCGGCGTCCGGCGTCCGGCGTCCGGCGTCCGGCACGACGACAGGGGGCCGGCGTGCGGGCCGGCCCCCTGCGGTAGGAGGTCTTCGGGCGTCCAGCGGCTCGGATGGTCAGCCGATGATGATGACGCTGATGCCGTGGCCGTAGCCGAAGTGGTCGTAGCCGAAGTGGTCGTAGCAGTCCCCACCCCAGCGCCAGTTGTCGTCACAGCTCCATCCGTGGGCGGAGGCGTGGGTGGGTGCGGCCGCCGGTGCGGCGGCGGGAACCGCGCTGGCGGCGCCGGCTCCGGCGAGCACGAGGAAGGGCACTGCGCACAGTGCCGCGACTATGCGGTGGGACCTGATCTTCGCGCGCATGATCGTCCCTCTCGGGATTGGTGCGTTGCCGATCGATCGGCATGTCGATGTGAGTTCCCCTGGCCTCACCGCTGTGCGCCGGGAACGCGCGAGACCCTGACGCAGCGTAGGGAGGCGACATAGCAGGACTCGAAACCTGCTGCGCGGACATCGTTGCAACCTCAAGCAGATGTCACTTTCGAGCGTAAGCACGACTCCCAGGGAGGTCAAACATGCCCTCCCCACAGCTCCGGCCACGGCGCGGGGCCGGACGCGAGCCGTTCTCTGCTCCAGGGGAACGACATCGAGGTTGTCCGGGAGGCGGCTGGGGCACAGCTCGCGGCAGATCACTTCGATTCCGCGGCCGGTGGGGAAGATCGAGAACCTGCTCAGGAAGACGCACCGGGCCCATGTGACCCGGACGGCACCTCAGGCCACCGCAGGACCTCAAGGATCTTGGTCTGAGCGAGCGAACGGGACCACCACGCCGTGGCGGTGGACCCGTTCTCCCGTTCTCCCAGGCGAAAAGGGCCTCGCCCTGGGTGCTGCGGTGGGGCGGGTGGGACTCGAACCCACGGCCGACGGATTATGAGTCCGCTGCTCTAACCGGCTGAGCTACCGCCCCCTCCACGGCGCGTCGCGCACATTTGTGCGCGCCGTCTGCCGCAGCATAGCCGCTCATACGATCTGCTGCCCGTGAGGGCTGCCGTTCCGCGACCATGGCTGCCCAAAAGGACTTCGATCACTGGGGTTTGGTTCCATGGCACACGAAAAAGGGCCCCTTACGGGACCCTTTCTCCACCTTCTCGCTCCCCCGACTGGACTCGAACCAGTAAACCCTCCGGTTAACAGCCGAATGCTCTGCCAATTGAGCTACAGGGGATTGAGCTCCCCCGACTGGACTCGAACCAGTAACCTGCCGGTTAACAGCCGGCTGCTCTGCCAATTGAGCTACAGGGGATTGCTCCGTGTGCCTCGAATGCGTCGCTGTCCGGGCCTCCGGACGGCGGGCGTTCGCTGCGACACATACATTAGCGCAAGCAGGGGGGTGCTCCGCCAATCGGTATCGCCTCAGGTCACCTCGGGTGATCTCCGGCCCCGGAGGGTAGGCGCGCGGCACAGCCCGGCATCCGGTGCGTACCGGCATCGGACGGGACCGAACACAGGGAAAGGTGGAGCGATGCGCTACCGGCTCACTTTCATCGCGGGACTGGCCACGGGGTACGTGCTCGGCGCACGGGCCGGCCGGGAACGGTACGAGCAGCTCCGCAAGGCCACCCAGCGGGTCACGCAGAATCCGGCCGTCCGTAACAGCGCCGAGTCGGTGGCGCTGACCGGGCGGGACGCGGCGGCCAAGGCGTTCGGCAAGGTCTCGGCCAAGGTCGAGGACCGGCTTCCGGCGTCCGTGAGCGACCGGGTCCGTTCCCTGCGGGAGCAGCGTTCCGCCGACGAGGACGAGTGGGGAACCAGTAACACCTGAAGGGGCGGGCCCGGCGGCATCCGGGGCGGACTGCGGGCGGCGGTCGCCGGGGGCAAACCCTGACTCTTTCCCTATGCGTCCCATGGGGCATCATCTGGGGCCATGGGGATAGTCGCCGGATTGGACAGTTCGTCCGAGAGCACACGGATCGTCGTCTGTGACGCGGACACGGGCGCCGTCATCAGGCAGGGGTATGCCCCGCACCCGGTCGAGAAGGGGCCGGAGGCCGACCCGCAAGCGTGGCTGATGTCACTCGGGGAGGCCGCGGGCAACGGGCTGCTGGAGGGCGTACAGGCCATCGGGGTCACGGCACAGCAGCACGGGCTGCTGCCGCTGGACGCCGAGGGCAACCTCGTCCGGCCGGCGCTGGTCGGCAACGACAAGCGGGCCCAGAGCGCCGCGGCGGACCTGCTGGACTCGCTGGGCGGCCGCACCGCCTGGGCGCAGGCCATCGGGGCGGTGCCGCAGGCCGCGCACCCGGTGACCAAGCTGCGCTGGCTGGCGCGTACCGAGCCGGAGCACGCGGCCCGGGTGGCGGAGGTCATGCAGCCGCACGACTGGCTGGTGTGGCAGCTGCTGGGGCGGCCGGCGCGGCGGACCACGGACCGGGGCGCGGCCTCGGGCACGGGGTACTGGTCGGTGGCGACCGCCTCGTACCGGCCGGATCTCGTCGAGCTGGCGCTGGGCCATCAGGTGCGGCTGCCGGAGGTGCTGGGCCCGTCCGGGACCGCCGGGTTCACCCCGGAGGGGCTGCTGATCTCGGCCGGTACGGGCGAGACCATGGCGGCCGCCTTCGGGCTGGGCGTCGGCGAGGGGGACGCCGTGATGTCGCTGGGCGCCTCGGGGTCGGTGTTCGGGATCCATCACGAGGCGCTGGTCGACCCGAGCGGCACGATCACCTCGTTCGCCGACGCCACCGGGCGGCATCTGCCGGTGGTGCACACCAGCAATGCGGTACGGGTCCTGCGGGGCGCCGCGGAGATGCTGGGGACGGACCTCCAGGGCCTGTCCGACCTGGCGCTGAAGTCGTCGCCCGGTGCGTACGGCATGGTGCTGCTGCCCTATCTGGAGGGCGAGCGGACGCCTCATCTGCCGCACACCGCCGGGTCGTTGCACGGGATGCGGCGCGAGTCGATGAAGCCGGAGCATCTGGCGCGGGCCGCCGTCGAGGGCATGCTCTGCGGGCTCGCCGACGCGCTGGACGTCCTGCGCGGGCGGGGCGTGGCGGTGCGCCGGGTGTTCCTGCTGGGTGCGGCGGCGGAGCTGGCGGCGGTGCAGACCGTCGCGCCGGCGTTGTTCGGGGTGCAGGTCGTGGTGCCGCAGCCGGCCGAGTACGCGGCGCTGGGCGCGGCACGGCAGGCGGCCTGGGCGTGGGGGGTGGCGCACGGCACGCTCGCGCCGGCCGCCGGGGCGCCGGCCGCACCGGGCGGCGGGTCCGCCTGGGTCGATCCGCCGCAGTGGCCGGCCGCCGCGAGCCAGGTCTTCGAACCGGGCGACGAACTCCCGGTCGGCCAGGCCGTGCGGCAGCAGTACACGGCGGTACGGGACGAGGTCCATCCGGGGGCGTTCCAGCGGGAGGGGTGAGGGCCCCGCGGGGCCTGCAAGGGCCGTGAACGGCCCCCGTGTCCACGGCCCGGGCCGTCGGCGGCCGGCGGCCGGCGGCCGGGTAGGTGGTGGCTCAGTCCAGGTAGCCGCGGAGCTGGTCGGCGAAGGCGTGGTCGCGGAGTTTGTTGAGGGTCTTGGACTCGATCTGCCGTATCCGTTCGCGGGTGACGCCGAAGATCCGGCCGATCTCCTCCAGGGTGCGGGGGCGGCCGTCGGCCAGGCCGTAGCGGAGCTGGACGACCTTGCGTTCGCGTTCGCCGAGGGTGGACAGCACCGCGTCGAGGTGCTCGCGGAGCAGCAGGAACGCCGCGGATTCGACGGGTGAGGCGGCATCGCCGTCCTCGATGAGGTCGCCGAGCGCGACGTCCTCCTCCTCGCCGACCGGGGCGTGCAGCGAGACCGGTTCCTGAGCCAGCCGGAGCACCTCGCTGACGCGTTCCTCGGTCAGGTCGAGGTGGGTGGCGACCTCCTCGGGGGTCGGCTCGTAGCCGCGTTCCTGGAGCATCCGGCGCTGGACCCGCACCACGCGGTTGATCAGCTCGACGACGTGGACCGGGACGCGGATGGTCCTGGCCTGGTCGGCGAGGGCGCGGGACATGGCCTGGCGGATCCACCAGGTGGCGTAGGTGGAGAACTTGTAGCCGCGGGCGTAGTCGAACTTCTCGACGGCCCGGATCAGGCCGAGATTGCCCTCCTGGACGAGGTCGAGCATGGTCAGGCCGCGGCCCACGTAGCGCTTGGCGACGGAGACCACGAGGCGGAGGTTGGCCTCGATGAGCCGGCGTTTGGCCATCCGGCCGAGGACCACCAACCGGTCGAGGTCGTAGGCGAGTTGGGAGGACAGGTCGGGGGTGTTGGTGAGCTTCTCCTCGGCGAACAGGCCGGCCTCGACACGGCGGGCGAGTTCGACCTCCTCGGCGGCGGTGAGCAGCGGGATCCGGCCGATCTCGCGGAGGTACTGACGGAAGAGGTCGGAGGAGGGGCCGGTGCTGGTGTCGGCGCGCGGCGCCGGTACGGACTCGGGCTCGGGCTCGGGCTCGGGCTGCGCTTCCGGTTCGCGTTCGGCTTCGGCTTCGGCCTCCGCTTCCGTTCCTGCGGCCGCGTCTGCGTCTGCGTCTCCGTCGGGCTCTCCGGAGAGGGCCGGTCCGGGCTCCGGGTCGGGGGCGGGCTCGGGGGCGACGGCGTCCGGGGCGAGAGTCAGGAGCATTTCGGCGGCGGGGGGTTCGGCCTGCTGCGGGACGGTGAGGGACTCGTCGGCGAGGGTCTGGGTCTGCACGGGGGCGACCTCCAGGGTGATCGCTGCGGTGGCGGCAGAAAGGCCGGGTACGGTTGCGGCCGAGCCGCCGTCCGTCCCGTACGTCAAGAGCGGTTCCGCGGGGGTTTCCGGGGGCGTACGCCCGGACCCGCCGCGCTCCGAGGACTCAGGCACCGCTCCTCAGTGTGGAGTACGACACACTCCCGCCACGAGGGGCGTGCGACCACTTTTTGAGTCCGGTCCGTGACCGGACGGCTACCGCGGGGTGTTACGGGGTGGCTCGGCCGGGAGGAGCCGGGGGCGGGGCCAGGGGGCGGGGGCGTGGGGGAAGCGTTGGGCGGGCGCGGTGGGGCTCGGGGGCCCCTACGGGGCGTTCGAACGCATCCCGTAAGGGTCGCGAGGGCCCCCTGCGGGTCCACAACGTAGCGGCACGGTGGGGTTGTTCCGGGTCGGGGACCCCGGTCGGGGCTCCGGTCGGGATCCCCGGCTCAGTCGCCTGCTACAGCGCCGCGTAGCCGCGTTCGCGGAGGGATTGGCCGTATTGCTGGAGGACCCAGAGTTCGTTCTGGACGGCGGCCAGGTGGTCGGGGTCGGCGCGGGGGCCGAGGCGCTGGAGGGTGCCGCGGATTTCGGTGACGCGCTGGTTGACCGCGGCGAGGCGGACCGTGACCAACTGGACGCCGGCGTAGGCCTCGTCGGGGTCGCGGCGGGTGTGCAGGGGCTCGACGGCGAGTTCGGTGATCATGGCGCGGACGGTGTCGTCGGGGGCGGCCTCGCGCACCCGGGCGATGTAGCCGTTGTCGGCGGCACCGGCCGTGGCGCCGCCGGCCTCCTCGATGCACTGGCGGACCACGGCGTAGGGCGGCGCGGTGAACTCGTCGGCACCGTAGGCGTCGAAGGCCGGGGAGACCAGGTCGGGGCGCTGCAGCGCGAGCTTGAGCAGCTCCCGCTCGACGCGGTGGGCGGGGCTGCGGAGGTTGAGCGCGGGGCCGCGCGGGACGGCCGGGCGGGGCGGTTCCGCGGCGGCCGGGGCCGTGCCGGGGCGGGGTCGGCGGCCCTGGTCGGGGCCGGTGCCGTCGCGGCCGCGTTCGCGGGCCCAGCGGGCGAGCTGGGCGACCCGCTTGACCACGAACTGGGTGTCCAGGATGCCGAGCATGCCGGCGAGCTGGACGGCGGATTCGTGCTGGATGGAGCTGTTCTTGATGTTCGCCACGATGGGCGCGGCCTCGTCGAGTGCGGCGGCCCGGCCGACGGCGGTGTCGAGGTTGTGCCGGGAGACGACGTGCCGCAGGGCGAACTCGAAGAGCGGGGTGCGGGACTCGACGAGGTCGGCGACGGCGTCGTCGCCCTTGTGGAGGCGCAGGTCGCAGGGGTCCATGCCACCGGGGGTGATGGCGATGGAGGTCTGCGCGGCGAACTTCTGGTCGTCCTCGAAGGCGCGCAGGGCGGCCTTCTGGCCCGCGGCGTCGCCGTCGAAGGTGAAGACGACCTCGGAGCCGGAGTTGTCCATCAGCAGCCGGCGGAGGATCTTGATGTGGCCCTCGCCGAAGGACGTGCCGCAGGTGGCAATGGCGGTGGTGACGCCGGCCAGGTGGCAGGCCATGACGTCGGTGTAGCCCTCGACGACCACGGCGCGGTTGCCCTTGGCGATCTCCTTCTTGGCGAGGTCGATGCCGTAGAGGACCTGGGACTTGCGGTACAGGGGGGTCTCGGGGGTGTTGAGGTACTTGGGGCCGTTGTCGTCGTCGCGGAGCTTGCGGGCGCCGAAGCCGACGACCTCGCCAGCGATGTCGCGGATCGGCCACATCAGGCGGCCGCGGAAGCGGTCGATGGGCTTTCCGCTGCGGCTGTCCTGGGAGAGGCCGGAGACGATCAGCTCCTTGTCGCTGAAGCCGCGGCCGCGCAGGAAGCGGGTGAGGTGGTCCCAGCCGGCCGGGCTGTAGCCGACGCCGAAGTGCTGGGCGGCGGCCTGGTCGAAGCCGCGCTCGGCGAGGAAGCGGCGGCCGATCTCGGCCTCGGGGCTGTCGAGCTGGTCGACGTAGAACTGGGCGGCGGCCTTGTGGGCCTCCACCAGGCGGGTGCGCTCGCCCTGCTGGCGGCCGGGGGTGTAGCCGCCCTCTTCGTAGCGCAGGGTGATGCCGGCCTGGGAGGCGAGGCGCTCGATGGTCTCGGCGAAGGAGAGGTGGTCGATCTTCATGATGAAGTCGACGGTGTCGCCGCCCTCCTGGCAGCCGAAGCAGTGGTAGAGGCCCTTGGCGGGGCTGACGTGGAAGGACGGGGACTTCTCGTCGTGGAAGGGGCAGAGGCCCTTGAGGTTGCCGCCGCCGGCGTTGCGGAGCTGGAGGTACTCGGACACGACGGCGTCGATCGGGACCGCGTCCCGTACCGCCTTCACATCGTCATCGTTGATCCTGCCTGCCACGCGTGAATTCTACGGCCGGGGTCGGACAGTCCCGGCCGCGTGGGCCTCGCGGCCGGGCCGGCCGGGCACGGGGCGGCGGGCATCGGGCCAGGTCACCGCGGCGGGGCCGGATTCCCCCTGGATCGCAGTCGGGCCGTCAGCCGTCCGCGCCCGCCATGACCGCCAGGAACCGGTCCAGGCCGATGTTACCGCCGGAGATGATCACGCCGGTGCGGGGCGGGAGCGGACCGGCCTTGCCGGCGAGGAGGGCGGCCAGGGCGCTGGCGCCGCTGGGCTCGGTGACGATCTTCAGTCGTTCGAAGGCGAACGTCATGGCGGCGCGGATCTCGTCGTCGGTGACCAGGACCACCGAGTCGAGGAGGCGCTGGTTGATCGCGAAGGTCAGGGCGCCGGGGGTGTCGACGGCCTGGCCGTCGGCGATGGTGCGCGGGACGGGGATGGTGACGGGGTGGCCGGCGGCCAGTGAGCGCCGGGTGTCGTCGCCGGCCGTCGGCTCGACGCCGATCATGCGGATGCCGGGGGCGAGGGCGGTGGCGGCGGTGGCCGAGCCGGCCATCAGGCCGCCGCCTCCGACGGGCACCAGGAGCGCGTCGAGCGGACCGGTCTCCTCCAGGAGTTCCAGGGCGGCGGTGCCCTGGCCGGCGATGATGTGCGGGTGCTCGTACGGCGGGATCAGGGCCAGTCCGCGGTCCTCGGCGAGCTGCTGGGCGAGGGCGGCCCGGTCGCCGGTGTAGCGGTCGTAGCGGACGATCTCGGCGCCGTAGCCGGCGGTGGCGTCCGTCTTGGAGCGCGGGGAATCCTCGGGCATCACGATGACGGCGTGGCTGCCGAGTTCGCGGGCGGCGAGGGCGACGGCCTGGGCGTGGTTGCCGGAGGAGTAGGCGACCACTCCCCGGGCGAGCTGGTCGGGGGCGAGCCGGGAGAGGGCGTTGTAGGCGCCGCGGAACTTGAAGGCGCCGATGCGCTGGAAGTTCTCGCACTTGAGGTGGGCCTCGGTGCCGGTCAGCGCGTCGAGGGTGCGGGAGCGCAGGACGGGCGTGCGGTGGGCCACGCCCGCCAGCCGCCGGGCGGCGTCCCGGACGTCGTCGAGGGTGACGGTGTCCGGGGCGCCGGGGCCGGCGGGGCGGGGGTGGCCGCTGGGGCCGCTGGGGCCGCTGGGGCTCTGCGTCATGGGCGCACGCTACGGGAGCAGCGAGGCGAGCGGAACATCCGGATCGGCCAGCGCGGCGGGCTCCAACGGGGCACCGCTGCGGATGAGTTGCTGGATCGTCTCGGCGACGTCCCAGACATTGACGTTCATGCCCGCCAGCAGCCGGCCGTCGGCGGCGAGCCAGAAGGCGACGAACTCCCGCTTGGCGACGTCGCCACGGCAGACGACCTGGGCGTACGAGCCGGGCGGAGCGTAGCCGGAGTACTCCATTCCGACGTCGTACTGGTCGGAGAAGAAGTACGGGACGCGGTCGTAGCTGATGTCCTGGCCGAGCATGGCGCGGGCGGCGGCCGGGCCGCCGTTGAGGGCGTTGGCCCAGTGCTCGACCCGGATGCGGGTGTCGAGCAGGGGGTGGTCGGCGGCGGCGACGTCACCGGCGGCGTGGACGTACGGGTCGGAGGTGCGCAGCGCCGCGTCGACGGCGATGCCGCCGCCGGCCTGGGGGTCGGCGAGGTCGAGGCCGGCCTGTTCGGCGAGGGCGGTGCGCGGGGCGGCGCCGATCGCGGCGAGCACGTCGTGGGCGGGGTGTTCCTCGCCGTCGTCGGTGCGGACGGCGACGACCATGCCGTCCTGGCCGACGATTTCGGTGAGGCGGGCGCCGAAGTGGAAGCGGACGCCGTGTTCGCGGTGCAGGTCGGTGAAGAGGGCGCCGAGTTCGGGGCCGAGGATGCCGTGCAGGGCGGTGGGGGCGGGTTCGACGACGGTGACCTCGGCGCCGTAGGAGCGGGCCGCGGCGGCGACCTCCAGGCCGATCCAGCCGGCGCCCGCGATGACCAGCCGGCCGCTTTCGCGGCCGAGGGAGGCCAGGACGCCGCGGAGCCGCTCGGCGTGGGCGAGGCGGCGCAGGTGGTGCACGCCGGCCAGGCCGGTGCCGGGGATGTCCAGGCGGCGCGGTTCGGCGCCGGTGGCCAGCAGCAGTTTGTCGTAGGCGATGAGGGTGCCGTCCCCGAGGCGGACGGTCCGGCCGGCCGGGTCCAGGTGGACGGCGGGCTGGCCCAGGTGGAGCTCGATGTGTGCCTGGGCGTACCAGGCGGGTTCGTGGATGAAGACGCTGTCGCGCTCCTCCTTGCCGAGCAGGTACCCCTTGGAGAGCGGCGGGCGCTCGTACGGGTGGTCGCGCTCGTCACAGATGAGGATCACCCGGCCGGTGAAGCCCTCGGAACGGAGCGTTTCCGCGGCCTTCGCCCCGGCCAGGCCACCCCCGACGATGACGAACGTCTGGTGTGCGTCGACCACTTGCTTCCTCCTCGTTGCGGTGCCGTACGTCCGCGTCCGCGTCCGTAAACGCCCCCGATGTGCCCCCGGTGTGGTGTTTCCGGTGTCCCTTCCCCCGTGTGCCGACCGGGTGTGCCGTCCCGATGCGCTGTCCCGGTGTGCTTTCCCTCGTAGATGTGTGCGGTGTTGGCGGGGTTCTCTTTGTTCGCCGTTCGACAACGGTCGGGTTCGAGCGTCCCGCACGGAGCGTGAGGGGGGAAGAGGGGCTTCCCCCCTAGGGTCACCCTGGGTTGCCCGGCGCGTTACCGGGCCGTCGGGTGAGACGGGCGTGCAGGGAGCGGGCCGTCGTGTCCGTCAAGGCCGCGATCTGGTCGATGACGGCCCGCATCCGCGCGGTGTCGTCGGGGGCCGCCTCGAACAGCGAACGGAACTGCGGGTCAAGGCCGTCGGGGGCCCGGGCGAGGAGGGCCTCGGCCAGTTCGGCGATGACGATGCGCTGGTCGGCGCGGAGGGCTTCCTGGTCCGGGCGCTGCATCACGTACCGGTCGGCGACCGCTTTCAAAACGGCGCATTCGAGCCGGGTTTCGGCCGGAACCACCAGCTCCGCGGTGTACCGGGTCAGCCGGCCGCTCCCCCACCGGGCCCGCGTCGCGCCCTCCGCGGCGAGGCAGAAACGGCCGATCAGCTGGCTGGTGGCGTCCTTGAGGCGGGCCTGGGCGAGTGCGCTGCCGTCGTAGCCGTGCGGCCACCACTCCTGCTCCAGCAGGCGGTCCAGCGCCGCGGCCAGTTCCTCGGGGCCGGCGCCCGGGGCGTAGCGCTCGGCGGCGACCGCGAAGATCTCGGCGCGCTCGGCGTCGGCGAGCAGGAGGTTGGGGTCGAGGTGGCCGGCGTGCAGCCCGTCCTCGACGTCGTGCACCGAATACGCCACGTCGTCGGACCAGTCCATGACCTGGGCCTCGAAGCTGCGGGCCGCGTCGGGCGCGTCCTGCCGGAACCAGGCGAAGACCGGCCGGTCGTCCTCGTAGACCCCGAACTTCGGGGAGTGCGGGTCGGTGGGGTGCGCGCCGCGCGGCCAGGGGTACTTGGTGGCGGCGTCGAGGGCGGCGCGGGTGAGGTTGAGGCCGACGCTGAGCGCCGTGCCGTCCGGTGCGGGCACGAACCGCTTGGGCTCCAGACGGGCCAGCAGCCGCAGCGACTGGGCGTTGCCCTCGAAGCCGCCGCAGGGCGCGGCGACTTCGTTGAGGGCCTGTTCCCCGTTGTGCCCGAAGGGCGGGTGGCCGAGGTCGTGCGCCAGACAGGCGGTCTCGACCAGGTCGGGGTCGCAGCCGAGGGCGGCGCCCAGTTCCCGGCCGACCTGGGCGCACTCCAGGGAGTGGGTCAGCCGGGTGCGCGGGCTGGCGTCCCAGGCGTGGGTGAGCGTGCCGGGGGTGACGACCTGGGTCTTGCCGGCCAGTCGGCGCAGCGCCGCGGAGTGCAGCACCCGGGCGCGGTCGCGCTGGAAGGCGGTGCGGCCCGGGCGTTTGTCGGGCTCGGGGACCCAGCGTTCGGTATCGGCCGCGGTGTAGCCGGTGATGGTCGGTCGTGTGCCCGTCATACAGCGACGGTAGCCGCCCGGATGCTTTCGGGACCGGATCCGGTGCGGGTCAGGAGCGCCTGGTCGTAGCGGTGCAGTACGAGGCGGGCCAGCGCGGGGTGGTCTCCCAGGGGCGCGGCGGCGACACCGGGGGCGGCGGCCGCGCACTGGGTGGCGAAGCGGCCGGGGGCGGTGAAGCAGCCGGCCAGCGCGATCCGCTCGTGGCCGTCGGCGGTCAGCGCCCGGACGGCTTCGGCGACGGTCGGGGCGGCGGCGGACGCATAGGCGGGGACGACCGGGAGGCCGCCGAGGCGGGCGGAGAGGAGGCGGGCGGTGTGCTCGGTGTCCCGGGCGGAGCGGGCGGCCCGGGAGCCCGCGGCGGCCAGGACCACGGCCGTACTCCCGGGCCCGGCGGCGGCGCCGGCCTCCAGCAGCCGGCCGTGCAGCGCCTCGGCGAGGAGCGGGTGCGGGCCGAGCGGCGCGGCGATCCGGCCGGTCAGATGGGGTGCGGCGGCGAGCGCGGCGGGCAGGTCGTGGGTGACGTGGTAGCCGTGGCCGAAAAGCAGCGGGACGAGGACGGCGTCGCCGCGGAGGTCCGCGAGGGTGTCGGCGAGCAGCGGCCGGTTGAGCTCGATGTGCCCGAGCCGTACGGGGAGGCCGGGGCGGAGCGCACGGACCCGGTCGAGGAGCGCGCGGACGGCCGGCAGGGCGCGCGGGTCCCGGCTGCCGTGCGCGACGGCGACGAGGGTGGGGGCGGCCGGGCGCGGTGGGCGGAAGCCGCGCAGCCGGGCCGTGCGGAGCCCTCTGCTGAGCTGGGCGGTGATCTCGGCGGCGAGCTCGCCCGCACCGAGCGGCGCGGAGGAGGCGGAGGCGGAGGGCTGCGGTATCGGCACCGTCATGATCCGAGCGTGGCAGCCGGGCGTTGCGCTGCCGTTTCGTGGTGGGGAACTCCGTGTTCCGTATGCCTGCCGCCGGCGTGACGCCCCGTGTGCGCCGGCGTCACGCGTTACGGCCCCGGTGCGTCGGCGTCACGCCCCGTGTGCGCCGTCGCCGTCCTCCGCACTGTCCCCGCCGCTCGCCGCGTCGCTCTCCCTGGTGGCGACCTCGTGGGCGTCGATCTCCTTCAGGTAGCGCTCGCGCGTCGGCTCGTCCAGGAAGGACGCGCGGAAGGAGTTGCGGGCGAGGGTGCACAGCGTCGCCTCGTCGAGGCCGAGGGCGTCGCGTACGGCGGTGAAGTTGTCGTCCGCGTAGCCGCCGAAGTACGCCGGGTCGTCGGAGTTGACGGTCACCAGCAGCCCGGCGTCCAGCATCGCGGGCAGCGGGTGGTCCGCGAGGTCGTCGACCACCCGCAGGCGGAGGTTGGACAGCGGGCAGACCGTGAGCGGCACCTGGTCCGCCACCAGGCGGGCGACCAGTCGCTCGTCCTCCATGGAGCGCACCCCGTGGTCGATCCGGTCCACGCCGAGGACGTCCAGGGCCTCCCAGACGTACGCCGGCGGGCCCTCCTCGCCCGCGTGCGCCACGCACTTGAGCCCGGCCTCCTTCGCCCGCGCGAAGACCTCCCGGAACTTCACCGGCGGATGTCCGACCTCGGCCGAGTCCAGCCCGACGGCGGTGAGCCGGTGCAGGTGCGGCCGGGCCGCCTCGAAGGTGGTCAGGGCCGACTCGGCGCTCTCGTCCCGGAGGAAGCACATGATCAGCCGGGTGCTGATGCCGTACGTCTCCTCGGCGGCGTCCAGCGCCCGGGCCAGGCCGTCGATCACCGTGCCGATCGCGACGCCGCGCGCGGTGTGCGCCTGCGGGTCGAAGAAGATCTCGGCGTGCCGTACGCCCTGCTCCTTGGCGCGGGCCAGATAGGCGTGCGCGAGGTCGGCGAAGTCGTCCTCGGTGCGCAGCACGGCCATCAGCGCGTAGTACAGGTCCAGGAAGGACTGCAGGTCCTCGAAGGAGTAGGCGCGGCGCAGCTCGTCCTCGGTAGCGTAGGGCAGCCGCACGCCGTTGCGCCGGGCGAGCGCGAAGGCCAGTCCGGGCTCCAGCGTGCCCTCGATGTGCAGGTGCAGTTCCGCCTTGGGCAGCGGCCCGGCGGCCGGCCGGTCGGTGGAGGGGTTCGGGGAGGAAGCCACGCTGGTCAGACCTGTTCTGCGGTAGGTGAAGGGCCCTCGGTACTACGGGAGGGATCTTCCAGGTTAGTCGCCGGAGTGCCGGAGCCCACCGGGTGGTGGGGAGCCGCGGAACCGACCGGGTGAGGGACGCGCTCGGCGGGGGCGGCCAGCCAGTCGCCGCCCGCTATGGGGCTGCCGGTCGTGCGCAGGCGGGCGGCGAGCGGCTCGGCGGCCAGATAGACCCAGGCCCGTACGGTGCGGCCGTCCGGGCGGACGGCGGCGGTGACCACCCGCTCGTAGAGGTTGCGCGGGTCGCCGGGGGCGTAGTCCTCCAGCCGGTCCAGCACCGTCCGTACCTCGTCGTAATCGGCGGGCCGGGGGTGGACGAGCGCGCCGTGCACCACCGCGTCCGGCGGCCCGGGGATCGCGTACGGGTAGCCGGGGCCGTCGTAGAGCAGGGCGCCGGCGATCCGGGCCGGTTCCTCGTGGGCGGTCCGGCCGCGGAGCGCCCAGGCGTGGTTGGCCTGGCCGGGGAGCAGCGTTCCGTAGACGAAGAAGGGCAGGCGCTCGGGCTCGGTGGTCATGGGGGCGCGGTCCTCTCCCGGGTGGTGGGGTCCTCTCCAGGGTCGTACGGCGTGGGGGCGTACGGCACGGGGGGTTGTAGGCCATGGGGGTCGTCCGGCTTGCAGCCGCATTGCATCGCCCCGCACTGCCCGTCATCGGCCGGTGCAACCATCATCGGCCCGTGGGCGTCGGTGCCTGCAGACACGATCGCGATCGGACGCGATCAGATGCAGTCGGGCCCGGTCCGGGTGCGAGCGGCTGCGATCACTTGCGATCGGGGACGGGGCGGGGCATGCGGGAGCCGGTGGCAGGGCTGGTGCGGCGCATACAGGGCGGGGTGTCCCGGCTGCGGCTGCCGCGGACCCGGCGCGGGCAACGCCGCGCCTTTCAGGCCGTGGTGGCCGCCACGGTGCTCGCGCTGGCCCCGGCGACCTGGCTGAACGCCACCGCGGGCCCCCGGGTGCGGACCGTTGCCGACGCCCCCGCCGCACCGGTCGCCATCGTCTTCGGCGCGGGCCTGTGGGACGGCAAACCGTCCCCGTACCTCGCCCACCGGCTGGACGCGGCCGCCGCGCTCTACCGGCGGGGCACCGTCCGGGCCCTCCTGGTCACCGGCGACAACAGCCGCCACGACTACGACGAACCGGACGCCATGCGCGGCTATCTGCTGCACCACGGCGTCCCGGCCCGGAAGATCGTCAGCGATTACGCGGGCTTCGACACCTGGGACTCCTGCAGCCGGGCCCGCCGGATCTTCGGCGTGGACCGGGCGGTGCTGGTCAGCCAGGGCTTCCACATCCGGCGTGCGCTCGCACTGTGCACGGCGGCCGGGATCGACTCCTACGGGGTCGGGGTCGCTGCCAAGCGCGATGTGACCTGGGCGTACGGCGGTGTGCGGGAGATCTTCGCGGCCGGGAAGGCGGCGGCGGACGCGCTGCTGCGGCCCGACCCGCAGTTCCTCGGCCCGCGCGAGAAGGGCGTGACGGAGGCGCTGCGCTGAGGCCGGCCGGGGCGCTGCGCCGAGGCGTGACGGAGGCGCTGCGCCGAGGGCGCGCGCCTCCGCCTCCGGCCCCTGGCCCGGTCTCAGGCCCCTGGCCCCTGGCCGGTCTCAGGCCTTGGTCGCGCGGGCGTACAGGCTGAGGATCTTCGCCCCGAAGTAGGGGCTGTAGGAGACCCGGTCGCTGTTCGGGCCCTTGGGGCCGCCGCCGTTGAGGCCGCCGATCAGCCCGATGACCCGGCCGGTCCCGGTCCGCTCGTCGAAGCCGGCGAGCCAGGGGCTGCCCGAGGTACCACCGTAGAAACCACCACATTCCATGCGGAGTTGGTCGGTGCCGGCGAGCCGGGAGGTCCGGGTGACGCAGCGCACCGCACGGTCCTCCGGGTCGTTGCGGACGGTGGGGTAGCCGATGACGGTGACGTCGTTGGTGTAACCGGGCGTCGGGGCGAGGATGTTGCCGCCGGTGACGTCCTCCAGCGCGCGGCCGTCCGCGTCGTGCTCGACGGTGGCGAAGGCGAAGTCGAGGTCGGACTTGTCGCCGGTGGTGCCGCGGTCCGGGTAGGCGAAGGACTCGTCGATCGCCCACACCCCGTACGGCTGGGTCTGCGCACCGGAACGATACTGCGGGACGAACGCGGCACGGTCGCCCGGATTGCAGTGCCCCGCGGTCAGGATCAGGTTGCGGTGGGGGCTGTGCACGACGCTGGCGGTGCAGTGGTGGGCCCGGGCGTCGCCGTCCACCGAGAACAGCACGCCGACGGTCGGGATGCCGTCGAAGTGCCGGGCGGTGGCGGGGAGTCGGGCGGCGGCACCGGACGGCCGGGCGGCCGGGGCGGACCCGGAGGACCCCGCCGCGCCCGGGGTGGCCTTCGCGGCCGGTGCGGCGGCGGCCATCCGCTCGGGCGTCCAGTAGGCGGCCGCGTCCCGGCTGGTCCAGGGCGCGTCGGGGGCCCGGGTCGGCCGGTCGCCGGCGGCGGCACTGCCCCGGGCGCTCTCGGCCGCGTGCACGGCCGGCGCCGCGGCCAGGCAGAACGCCATACCGAGGGCCGTCGTCACGGCCTTGCCTCCGCGGGTCAGCAGGGGGGTGCGCAGCGGGCCCGGGGTCCGCCGCCTCGCGTGTCGCGCCACGTCAGCTCGTCTCCTCTGCGACCCAGGACAGATAGCCGGCCCCGCCGCGGGTGATCGGGGTGGCGATGATCTCGGGGGTTTCGTAGTCGTGCGCCTGGAGGAGGTACTGCTCCAGCTCCGGGTAGCGCACCTGCGAGGTCTTGAACAAGACCTGCCATTCCCGCGAGGTCTCCACCGCGTCCTTCCAGCGGTAGACCGAGGTCACCGGGGCGCCGACCTGGGCACAGGCGGCGAGCCGGCCCTCGATCGCGCCGCGGGCCAGGCGCTCGGCCGCCTCCTCGCTGTCCGTGGTGGTCATGACGGTCAGGAACTCGGTGGACACGGGCGGTTCACCCCGGCGGGAGGTCGGGTCGCCCGGGCGGGAGGTCGGGTCGGTGGGATCGGCCACGGCGGCATCCTTCATGGTGGGGGACATGGCGCGGGCACATGGTGGGCACCCGGTGGGGGACAAACGGACGCTGCCCGCATCGTACGGACCGGGATGATCATTCCTCAGCTGACGGGCCGCCCCCCGCAGGGGCACGCACCCGGAAGCACGGGGCCGAATTCCCCGGTTGCATCCGCTGGTACAGCGGCAACGATGGAAGGGAGCCAGCCGCCGGCACCGCATCGAAAGGCCAGCACCATGGACGACCTCGACGCACTCACCCGCCAGCAGCTCGACGACGCCAGGGCCTCCGCGCACGGACGCAGCGCCCATCTCTTCCTCCACGACGGTCCGCTGCGGCAGACCGTGATCGCACTGATCGCCGGCGCCTCGCTGGACGAGCACCAGGCGCCACCGGCGGCGAGCCTGCAGGTCCTCAAGGGCCGGGTCCGGCTGACCGGGCCGGGCAACGGCAGGGAACTGAAAGCGGGTCAGATCGTCGTGCTCCCGCAGGAGCGGCACGGAGTGGAGGCCATGGAGGACTCGGCGGTGCTGCTGACGTCCGTCACGGAGTTCAAGGGCGAGGACGTCCGCGGCGCGGAGACGGCGGGGGCGGCGCGGGGGTAGAGGCCCTCGACTCTTCACGTTCTTCTGAATCTTATGTAGCTTGAGGAGCATGACGAGTTCCAGGCCCGGTGACGGCCCCGCCGGTAATCGCCCGCGCGGCAGCGGCCCCCGCAGCGGTGGGGCGGGCACCAGCGGGCCGGGCATTAGCGGTCCGGGCATTAGCGGTCCGGGCACCGGCGGGCCGGGCAACGCGGTGCGGCTGACCGGCGAGAAGGAGACCCTGCTTCCCACGCTCTACGCCCGCGCGGTCGACTGCCTCTCCCCCCACCCGGTCCTCGGCGACACCATGGCCCTGGACACCGTCCGCCGGATCGACTACGACTTCCGCGCGATGCGGCTGAGCGCCGGCGACGCCGTCACGGTGGCCCTGCGCGCCCGCCAGTTGGACCGCTGGACGGCGGAGTTCCTGGACCGGCACGACGACGCGGTGGTGGTGCATCTGGGCTGCGGCCTCGACACCCGCGTCCACCGGCTGGCCCCGGGCCCCGGAGTGCGCTGGTTCGACGTCGACCACCCCGAGGTCATCGCTCTGCGCCGGCAGCTGTTCCCGGAGCCGGCGGCCGACTACACGGCCGTCCCCTCCTCCGTGACCGACCCGGCGTGGGTCGCCCAGGTGCCCGCGGACCGGCCGCTGATGATCGTCGCCGAGGGGCTGCTGATGTACCTCACCGAGGCGGACGCCACCGCGCTGCTGCGGCGGCTGATCGTCCACGCACCGCACGGCGCCGCGGCCTTCGACGCCTTCAGCGGCTTCGCCGTCCGTACCCAGCGGCTCAGCCGTGTGCTCAGGAAGGCCGGGGCCCGGGTGCGCTGGGGCACCGACCGCGCGGGGATCGCCGCGCTCAGCCCGCGCCTGCGGATCGTCGAGGACGTCAGCGCACTGGAGCTCCCGGGGATCGGGCAACTGCCGCCCGCTTCCCGGCTGGCCGCCCGGGCCGCGGCCAAGGTGCCGGCGGTGCGGGACACCTGGCGGCTGTACCACTGCCGGTTCTGAGCCGCCGGGCCACAGCCGATCGAGCCGCCCTTCGCCCCGCATCGCGGCCCGCATCGCGCCCCTCAGACCGCGATCCACTGGTCGTACGCCAGCTTGCACAGCAGGGCGACGACCACGACCACCAGCACCCCGCGGACGAACCCGGCCCCGCGCTTGAGCGCCATCCGGGCACCCACCAGGCCGCCCACGAGGTTGAACAGCGCCAGCAGCGCGCCGAGTTGCCACAGCACGGTGCCCTGGACGGCGAACATCGTCAGCGCGCCGACGTTGGTGCAGACGTTGACGACCTTGGCCGTGGCGGACGAGGTCACCAGGTCCATGTGCAGCACCGCGGCGAGCGCGATGACCAGGAACGCGCCGGTCCCCGGCCCGATCAGGCCGTCGTAGAAGCCGATGCCCAGACCGGCGACGAGGACCGCGGCGAGCACCCGCCGCCGGGAGACCGGTCCGGACGGCGCCGGTGCGGTCCCGAAGGCCGGGCGGAAGAGCACAAAGGCGAGCACACCCAGCAGGACCGCCATGATCAGCGGGCGCAGCACCTCGCTGTTGATCCCGGCCGCGAAGAACGCCCCGCCCAGCGAGCCGGCCACCGCCGCCAGCCCGATCCGCAGCGCGGTCCGCAGATCGATCGGCGCCTTGTGCACGTAGGTGACCGCGGCCGCCGTCGTGCCCACGATGGCGGTGGACTTGTTGGTGCCGAGGACGTACGCGGCGGGCGTGTGCGGAAGGCCGACCAGCAGCGCCGGGAGCAGCAACAGTCCGCCCCCGCCCACCACGGCGTCGATCCAGCCCGCCGCGAGCGCGGCCAGGCAGAGCAGGGTCAGGGCGAACAGCGATATGTCAGCGGGCACCGGCTGATCTTAAGAAGCGGGCCGCGGCCCGGGCCCGGAATTACGGCCGCTGTGACGAACACCGCCGGGGCGGGAGGGGCATGCGTCCGCGGGAGGGACGTACGTCCGCGGGAGGGGCGCACGTCCGCGGGAGGGACGTACGTCAGCGGAAGGGGCGTACGTCCGCCGGATCAGAGGCAGCCGTCCAGGGTCGAGGTGCGGCCGTAGGGCAACTCGCGCCCGTCGATCACGACACCGACCCCCGGCGGCAGCACGGGCGGGACCAGCGCCGGCAGAGCAAGGCCGTCCCGGTCGACGCTCACCTGGATGCGCTCGGGAGATTCCGTCGCGATCTCGTACATGTCCTGGGGCAGCTCCTCCCAGATCGCGTACTCCTCCATGCCGTCGTACCGCCCACCGGGCTCCGGTACACCGCCACTGGTCCGCATGTCCGCCGCGGACCGCATCGCCGTCAGCCCGGGGACCTTCACCGTCACGAACGGGCCCAGCTCCCTTTCCGTCAGGAGCTCCCCGCGCTGGTACACCCTGACCACGAACGCATCGCCGACCGCCCACGAACCCGTGCGCACGTAGTACGCGACCGAGGCGTCGAGCTCTTCGAGGTCGCTGCACACCTCAAGGTGCTCCCAACCACCGCCGCCCTGCCAGAGCGAGCCCTCGAACACGTAGAAGCTGTACACGGCGCCCCCCGAAGTGCCTCGGTGCGTCTCGGTGTGAATCGGTGTGAATCGGTGTGTCTGCGTGTGCGTGGGGGCGGTGCTCGCGCCACTGCTGCCGAGGGAGCACTCACCCATGGCGCTTGAGGTCCTCCAAGCCGGGCGCGACCAGCAAGGGTTCGAACTCGACCACGCTGTGCGAGGCGACGCCGTTGAGCACGTACGGATCGGTCGCGAGGAGCTGGCCGAGCTCCTCGACGGGCATCTTGGCGGTCAGGTAGATGCCACCCACCAAAGGGACTTGGCGCCCGACTGCCAGCAGCAGCCGCCGTGAAATGAGGTCCTTCAGCCAGTCGCCGTGGGCCGGTCTCCACGGGTCCACTTCCGCCAGGGGCGCCGTATAGGTCACTGTGACAACGAACATGGCGGGACCGTAACCGAGCGCCAAGTACTCCAGCGACGGCATTCCACGATCAGCGGCTTGACCGCTGGTTAAGAACCAGCCGCTCACCCCGGCTCTCCGCGATCCGCTGCACCGCGTCGAGCGCCTCCGTCAGCTCGACGGTCAGCAACTGAAGCTCCCCGGTCGTCCAGCTCCGCCCGTCGAGCATCCGCCGCGCCTCTTTGCGCAACTCGGCGGTGTAGCAGAGCTGCTCGGCCTCGATGTCGTCCGCAAGCCGCGAGATGAAGCCCTCGCCGTCCCCGAGGAGCAGGCATGGCTTCCCGTCGGGGCCGGTCCAGGGGAGGAGTCGGGGGGTGGGGGTCGAGGTGGGTGCGGGGTTGCATGTGGGGGTTTCGTCCGTCATGTCGTCGGCCTCCTGGGCGCGCTTGCCGAGTAACCGGATGTAGTCATTCGGTCACGCGGACAACGCGACGGGCAATAGAATCGGATCACTTGCACAAGAGCCTGCAAGTCACCTGCCTGCTGAAATGCCGGCGGCGATCGCATGGCGAGAGGTCACAGCGATGGACGAGGCAACCTCACCCGACCACTTGAACCCGCTTCAGCGCTTCGGGCGCGACGTGAAACAGGTACGCCTGGCACGCAAGCTCACCCAGAAGGGCCTGGGCAGAGCCGCGGGCTACTCCGAGGCGTACGTCAGCAGGGTCGAGGCCGGCGTTCTGGCCAGGCCCAGCGAGAAGTTCGCCAAGGGTCTCGACATCGCCTTCGGAACGGGCGAGTTGTTCGCCGGGCTGCTACGCAGGATCGACGAAGGGGACCATCCGTCGTGGTTCGTTCCGTACCTCAACCTGGAGCGCAAGGCGTCAAGAATCCTGGATTACTCGGCGAACCTTGTCATGGGGCTGCTCCAGACCGAGGACTACGCGCGGGCCATCTTCCGCGCGTACTTCTCCAACGAGGAGCCGGAGGTGATCGAGGGCACGGTCGCCGCGCGACTTCGGCGGCGCGAGGTGTTCGAGCGGGACGATAGGCCGTTCCTCTGGACCATCCTGCAGGAGGCGTGTCTGCGAACGGTTGTCGGCGGCTCCGAGGTCATGGCCAGCCAGCTTGACTACCTTCTTGCCGCTGCCACGTCTCCACACGTCAAGCTACAGGTCATGCCGTTCACCGCGGGCGCTCCCGCCGCCTCGACGAAGCCATTCACTGTGCTGCGCTTCACGGACTCACCCACGGTGCTGTACACGGAGACTCGGGTAGGAGGCAGGATGAATGACTCCGCACAAACGGTCGATGCTGCCCTGGACGATTATGATCTTCTCCGGGCGCACGCGTTGTCCCCTGATCAATCACTAGCTCTGATCAAGACTCTGCTGAAGGAGTACCGCGCATGAGCCCCGAGTTGGATCTTGCAGCCGCCCAATGGGTCAAGTCCTCCTACAGCGACGCCAACGGCGGCCAGTGCCTCCAATTCACCCGCGCCCTCACCGACGCCCACGGCCTGGTCCCCGTACGCGACAGCAAGGCCCCCGACGGCCCCGCCCTTCTCTTCCCCGCCGACGACTGGACCACGTTCATCTCAGCCGTCAAACAAGGGCAGTTCGCCGCCTGAGGAGGGCGCATGGATCTCAGCACTGCGACATGGATCAAGTCCTCCTGCAGCGACGGCAGTGGCGGCGACTGCGTCGAATTCACCCGCGACTTTGCGTGGACCAAGTCCTCCCACAGCGAAGGCAACGGCGGGGCCTGTATCGAGTTCTCCCGCGCCCTCACCGACGCCCACGGCCTCGTCCCCGTCCGCGACAGCAAGCACCCCGACGGCCCCGCCCTCATCTTCGCCGCAACCAACTGGACCACCTTCATCTCGGCCGTCAAACAAGGGCAGTTCGCCGCCTGAAAAGGAGCTTCCGTGAACCTCCGCGACGACGCCCGGGCGCTGTCCGACGAGCTCATCAAACTGCGCCGTACCCTGCACCGCATTCCGGAGACGGGGCTCGAACTGCCCCGTACCCAGGAGACCGTGCTGGGCGCGCTCGACGGGGTGCCGTTGGAGGTCAGTACGGGCGACGGGCTCAGCTCGGTGACGGCCGTGTTGCGTGGGGGACGGCCGGGGCCCACCGTGCTGTTGCGCGGGGACATGGACGCGCTGCCGGTCGCCGAGCGGACCGGGCTGGACTTCGCCGCCGACAACGGGCGGATGCACGCCTGCGGTCACGACCTGCACACCACCATGCTCACCGGCGCCGCACGACTGCTCAGCGCGCACCGTGACCGGCTCGCCGGGGACGTGCTGTTCATGTTCCAGCCGGGCGAGGAGGGTTACGACGGGGCGCGGCACATGCTCGCGGAGGGGCTACTGGACGCGTCCGGGCAGCGGCCGGTGGCGGCGTACGCGATCCATGTACTGTCGGCGGGGCTGCCCAGCGGCGTCTTCCGGACCCGTGGCGGTACGGCGATGGCCGCGTCCAACACGTTGCGGGTGACGGTGCGCGGCGAGGGCGGCCACGGGTCGATGCCGCACCGTGCCAAGGACCCGGTGCAGGCGGGCTGCGCGATGGTGACCGCACTGCAGGCGTGGATCACCCGCACCTTCGACGTCTTCGACCCGGTGATCCTGACGGTGGGCACGTTCCACGCCGGTACGAAGCAGAACGTCATCCCGGACACCGCGGTCTTCGAGGCGACGGTGCGCAGCTTCTCGGACGCGGCGCAGGCCCGCGTCAAGGACGGCACGGTGGAGGTGTGCCGCGGCATCGCGGCGGCCTACGGGGTGGACGTGGACGCGGAGTTCCTGGAGGTCTACCCCGTCACCGTCAACGACCACGCGGAGGCGGACTTCGCGGCGGGCGCGATCCGCGAGGCACTGGGCGAGGAGCGCTACGTGCCGCAGGCGCAGCCGCTCCAGGGTTCGGAGGACTTCTCCCGGGTGCTCGCCGAGGTCCCGGGGGCGATGCTCTTCCTCGGCGCCCCGCCCCGCGGCGCCGACCCGGAGCGCAGCCCCAACAACCATTCCCCGCTCGCCGAGTTCGACGACGCCGTACTGGCGGACGGCGCCGCCGTCTACGCCGAACTGGCGGCGCGGCGACTGGCCTCGGCCTGATGACACCCCTTCGGAGACCTCCGGCATGACCCCCACCGCACGCGACTCCCCGCACCGCCCCGAAGACCAGGTCTACGACTCCGGCCCCTGGTGGGCGAGGCTGGGGCCGGTCGGAGCCATGGTGCCGACGGCCACCGTCGCCTGCCACGAGCCAGGGCGCATGCCTGTCGCCTTCCGGAAGAACACCGAGAAGTTGGACGCGTCGGGGAAGCCGAGCGTCTGGGCGCAGGCGGCCGCGGTGAGACGGTCGTGTGCGAGGAGCCGCTTGGCTTCCAGGACGATCCGATCGACGATGTACACCTTCGCGCTGCGGCCGGTGACCTGCTGCACCGCTCTTGAGAGAGTGCGGGGCGCGTACCCCAGTGTCCGGGCGTAGTAGCCGGCGTCGTGATGTTCCCGGAAGTGCGCTTCGACGCTGGACCGGAACAGGCGGAACACCGGATTGATCGACCGTGCTTCGGCGTGGGGGGGCCGGAGCCGGGCGATGAGTGCGGAGAGCAGGATCTCGGGCAGCTCCGTCGAGATATCCCCGGGTGGGGCGGATGCTTCGAGGAGGAGATGGTTACGCGCGGTGTCGACGAACGGCCAGTCGGCGTCGGGAATGCTCCAGTGTGCGACCAGGTTCGGGGACGCGACGAGCTCCCGGGTGGCGTGGGTGACCGGCGCGGTCGGCACGAACAGCACGACGTGCCCAGCCACGCCGGCGATGTCATCCCACCGGTGCACAGCTCCAGGAGCGACCCACACCGCGGACCGCTCCTGGATCAGGTGTCGGAGGAAGTCCACGGTGACGGAGCCGTGCCCGGCATCGACGACGGCGAGGACGTGGAAATCGGCACGCTGTGTCCCGCCGTCGTTCAGCTCGCGAAGGCGGTCGAACGTCATGGTTTCGACAGTGGCGGCACGGCGACCGACGGGCTGGTAGGTCATCTGCCGGATCACGGTCATCTGTCCAGTTTTCACCATCAGGCGACCAGTCATGCCGATGCCCCGGCCCAGCGGAAGAGATTCCATGAACACATGGAACAACCGCCCGGAACACTGATCGAGAGAGTCACGATGCACACGACGCAGCAGCCGCTGCTGCCCGCCCATGACCACCGGCCGGGGACCGGACCGACCCTGGTGTTTCTGCACTACTGGGGTGGATCCGCCCGCACCTGGGACCTCGTCGTCGACCGCCTCGCGGGACGCGACATGCTCACTGTCGACTTCCGCGGGTGGAGCCGCTCGAGCAACCTGGCCGGCCCCTACACCCTCCGCCAACTCGCCGACGACACGCTCGCTGTGATCGCCGACGTGGGCGTCACCGACTACGTCCTCGTCGGACATTCCATGGGTGGCAAGGTCGCGCAGCTCATAGCGGCGACCCGGCCCACCGGCCTCCGCGGGATCATCCTCGTTGGTTCCGCTCCGGCGAAGCCCGCCGCAGGGATCACTCCCGAGTACCGGGAAGGCCTTTCCCACGCCTACGACTCCGACGAGTCCGTCGCCGGCGCCCGGGATCACATCCTCACCGCGACCGAGTTGCCCGAATGGATCAAGTCGCAGATCGCGACCGACTCGCGGGCCGGCACCGACGCCGCCCGCATGGAGTGGCCGCTGCGCGGCATCGCGGAGGACATCTGCGAGCACACCCGCATGATCAGCGTCCCCGCCCTCGTCGTCGCCGGAGAGAACGACCATGTCGAGCCCGTCGACGTGCTCGTCAACAACCTGGTGCCCTACCTATCCGGAGCTGACTTCGCGGTGATTCCGAACACGGGTCACCTGATCCCGCTGGAAGCTCCGGCCGACCTCGTCGACGCCATCACGGCCTTCGCACCAGCAGCCTGACCATCCGGGACGCACGCCCACACAGCCGCCCATGCGCACATGAATACACGCCTATCTGCGCGACCTCTTAGAAGGCTTCTTAGAAGGCTCTTAAGGGTGCTCACTATCCAGGGGGCATGACCTCATCATTCACGATCCCCCGGGGCGTCAACTCCCCCACGGGCGGCCCGCGTCGCCGCCGATTCTCCCGGGCCCGGACCACTCGCGTCCTCGCCGCGTCCCTCGCGCTCGCCTCGACCGCCCTCGGTGTGACCGGATGTGACAGGGCCGCCGCCGGGACGCTGCACGGGAGCAAGCTGGAGTTGCCCGTGGCGGGTGGCACGGCCGTCGTGGACACCGGGACGCTCGCGGTGAGTGCGCGGGCCGGGGACGGGCGGCGGATGGTGTTGTCCGAGGCAGCGGCGGCGGCCGGGGGCGGGCTCGGGAAGCCGGGGGCGGTGACGCGTACGGCGGACGGGGCGCGCTGGAGCTATCCCGCGAAGGGGCTGTCGGTGTCGGCCGGCGTGGAGCACGGGCGGCTGCGGATCCGGCTGCGGGCGGAGCGGGACGGGTCGGTGAGCTGGCCGGTGACCGGGACGGACCGGGCCGCCTCGTCCGTTCAACTGCCGCGTGGGGAAGGGCTGGACATCCCGGTGCGGGACGCCTTCTGGAACGCGGGGGCGGAGAAGGGCGGGCTGGCCGGGAGCACGGTCGATGTGGGGGCGGATCTGGCGTTGCCGCTGTGGGGGTATGCGCTGGACGGCTCCCGCGGCCGCACCGGTGGCGGCAAGGGCAGCGGGCAGGGGCACGGGGTGAGTTATCTCGTGCCGACGGACATCGGGACGTCGTTGCGGTTCGCCTCCGTGGGCGGGCGGTTGCGGAGCACCGCCACCCATGCGTTCGACGGGGGTGCGGGGACCCGGGAGTACGACGTGTCGTTCGCGCTGACCGACGGCGACCCGGTCGCGCCGGCGGACGACTACCGCGCGTACCTCGCCCAGCGCGGGAAGCTCGGCAGTCTGCAGCGGAAGATCCGGCAGAACCCGGCCACCGCCAAGCTGCTCGGGGCGTTCCACGCGTATGTGTGGGGCGAGGCGCGGACCGCCGCCGGTATCGACAAGCTCAAGCGGCTCGGCGTGGGGCGGATGTGGCTCGGCTATGACGCCGGCCCGCATCCGATGGACGCCGCGGCGGTGCGGGCCGCCAAGAAGGCGGGCTATCTCGTCGGCCCGTACGACACGTTCGCCAACGGGCAGGACCCGAAGACCGCCGACAGTCCCACCTCGGCGTGGCCGGACCGGGTGTATCCCGACTTCTGTATACGAAAGGCGGACGGCACCCCGGAGACCGGCTTCGGCGGCCGTGGCTGCTACCTCAGCTCGCGCGCCTTCGAGAAGGCCGAGCCGACGAAGCGCTATCTGGCCGACCGTACGCGCACGATGACCGCCAACGGGGCGGACAGCTACTTCCTGGACGTCGACGCGACCGGGGAGGTCTTCCGGGACCACACCGCGGGGCACGAGATGACGAAGGCGGGCGACCGGGCCAACCGGCTGGCCCGGATGCGGCGGCTGTCCCGGGACTTCGTGCTGGGCTCGGAATCGGCCCAGCCGTGGGCCAACGAGGTGCTGGCATACGACCACGGCTCGGGCACCCCGGTCGCGGACGGCCTGTGGGCACTGGAGCGCGACAAGCCGAACTGGGGCAACTACTACCCGGAGAACGCACCGAAGGCGTTCTTCAAGCCGGTGCGGCTGCCGGCCGAGGTGGCGAAGGCGATGTACGACCCGAAGTACCGGGTGCCGCTGTACGAGACCGCGCTGCACGGCTCGCTGGTCAACGCCGAACGCTGGGAGCTGTCCTACGAGAAGCTGCCGGCGCAGAAGACCACCCGGGCGCTGCTGGCGATGCTCTACAACACGCCGCTCAACTACGTTCTGGACGGTCGCTCGCTGACCGAGCACGGGAGTGAACTTGCCGCGCTGCAGCGGTACTTCGCGCCGTTGCACCGGGCCGCGGGGACCGAGCGGATGACGTCCTTCCGGTGGCTGACCGGTGACCGCACCGTCCAGCGCACGGTCTTCGGCAACGGCACCCTGACCGTCACCGCCAACTTCGGCAGCACGGCCCACGACGGGCTGCCGGGCGGCTGCGTCGACGCCGAACTGCGCACCGACGCGCAGCCGCGCCGGCTGTGCCCGGCTCAGCTCACGCCGGCGGGGCCCGCGGCCTCCAGGTAACGCAGCACCGCGAGCACCCGGCGGTGGTCCGTCTCCGAGGGCGGGAGGCCGAGCTTGGCGAAGACATGGGCGACGTGCTTCTCGACGGCCCGCTCGGAGACGGTCAGGGCGGTGGCGATGGACTGGTTGGTGCGGCCCTGGGCCATCAGGGCCAGCACCTCGTGCTCGCGCGGGGTCAGCGCGTCCAGCGCCCGGGACCGGCGGCTCGCGCCGAACAGCTGGGACACCACGTCCGGGTCCAGCGCGGTGCCACCGGCCGCCACCCGTTCCAGCGCGGCCACGAACTCGCCGATGTCCATCACCCGTTCCTTGAGGAGGTAGCCGACGCCGGCGAAGCCCGCGCCGAACAGCCGGTCGGCGTAGGCGGTCTCCACGTACTGGGAGAAGATCAGCACGCCGGTACCGGGGTGGTCGCGGCGGAGCCGGACGGCGGCCCGCAGACCCTCGTCCGTATGGCCGGGCGGCAGCCGGATGTCCACCACGGCGGCGTCCGGGCGGTGCGCGGCGACCGCCGCGAGCAGCGCCTCGGCGTCCGCGACGGCCGCCGCGACGGTCACCCCGCGCAGCTCCAGCAGCTGGACCAGGCCCTCGCGCAGGATCGCAGAGTCCTCGGCTATGACGATGCGCATGGGGTCCCCCGTCGGGTCGTCGTGTCTGCCCCGTCCAGCCTCCCGCGAGCGCGCCTCACGTGGGCGCCCGGCCCGTTGCCGGGTAGGGAAGGCGGACGGTGATCACCGTAGGGCCACCGGGCGGGCTGTCGCAGGTCAGTGTGCCGTCGACGGTACGGATCCGGCCCAGCAGCCCGGTCAGGCCGGTGCCCGCGCCGACCACCGCACCGCCGCGCCCGTCGTCCCGCACGGTCAGCAGGAGAGCCCCCTCGGGGGAGCCGCCCGCGGGGCCGGCCGCGTCTCCCGGCCCAGCGTCCGCGGGCTCGTGCCGCGCCTCGACCGTCACCCGCGCCGCACCGCTGTGCTTGACGGCGTTGGCGAGGAGTTCGGCCGCGCAGAAGTAGGCGAGGGATTCCAGGGCCGGGGAGGGGCGCGGGCCGAGGGCGGTGTGCAGGGCGACCGGCAGCGGGGCGTCCGCGGTGAGGGTGGCCAGGGCGGTCGCAAGGCCCTGGTCGAGCGCGGGCGGATGGATGCCCCGTACGAGGTGGCGCAGATCGGTGACGGCCCGGGTGGCGTTGCTCCGGGCCGTCTCCACCACGGCGAGCAGCCGGTCCCGGTCGGCGTCCTGGGTGATCAGTTCGCCGATGAGGGTGAGGTGCATGCCCAGGCCGACGAGCCGGGCCTGGGTGCCGTCGTGGAGATCGCGTTCGATGCGGCGGAGGGTGGCCACGGCGTCGTCGACGGCGTGCGCGCGGGTCTCCTCCAGGGTGCGGATACGGGCCTCCGCGGCGCTCGGGCCCAGCAGGGCGCGCAGCAGCAGCCGGTGCGGGGCGCCCGCCCGGCGCACCAGCCAGGGCGCGAGCAGCACGAGCAGCGCACCGGCGGCGACCACCACGGTCCAGCGCGGCCAGCTGTCGAACTCCACGCCGTAAATCTGCAGCGACACCCGGCGCACCGAGCCGTCCGCGCCGCGCAGGGTGACGTAGTTCCAGCGGCGCAGCCCGGGGTGGGCGAGCGCCAGCAGGCCGTAGACGTAGCCGACCAGGACGGCGAGCAGCGGCAGCAGGGCGGTGAACGGGGTGAGCAGCGCGGCGGCGACGGCCCGCCAGCCGGCCGGGTCGCCGAGCAGCGCCCGCCGCCAGCCGAACGCCCCGGGCGCGACGCGCCGCCCCGCCGGTTCGGTGTCCATGCCCAACAGGCGCCGCGCGAGGGCGAGTTGGATTCCTCCCAGGCCGAGGGCGCCGCGTACGGTCAGTGCCAGCAGCCAGGGCCCGAGGGCGGTCCACGACAGCACGGCGCCCAGCGCCAGCCCGCCCGGCACCAGGACCAGTCCGCAGAGCGCGAGGGGCGCGGCGAGCAGGGCGTGGGCCACGGCCGCGAGGCTGCGAGGGGTGAAGGGGGCGGTCAGGACGGTGCGCAGGGGGCGGGTCCGGGGCACCGGGCCCGTGGAGCCCGCAGCCCCCGGCACGGTCGTACTCAACCGGAGTGCCGGGCGAGCCAGATCCCGCGGCCGGCGGCGGCCAGCACCAGTGCGGCCACCACCGGGCCGAAGGCCATCAGGACCACGCCCGCCCCGATGTTCGCGCCGATGGTCCCGGCGGTCAGCACCCGCCATCCCCAGCCGGCCAGCAGCCCGGCCGCCAGCAGCGGGGCCAGCACCTGCCACCAGCGCCGGTCGAAGGCGTGGTGGCAGGTGGCGCGGGCCAGCGTCACCGCGCTCACCACCACGGCCGTCAGGGCCAGCACGCCCAGCGCGGTGTCCAGGCCCGGCGGCAGCTCCGGGGGCCGGACGAAATAGTCCAGCCGGGACGGCGGCACGCCCTGGTAGTCGTCCTGGCCCAGCAGCCCCCACACGGCGACCGGTAAGGCCACGGGCAGCACGGCGGCGGCCGCCGTAAGTGTCCCCGGTATCTTCATGCGCCCATGATGGCGGGCGGACCCCAGCGCGGCATGAGTAGGGGTACTCACCGGATCACCGCCCCTGGTACGAGAACCGGGACCGTGCCTCACACGCCCGCCTCCCCCGCACTGAGGCAGGCGTTCCGCCCGGGAAACATACCAGATGCCGGCGGGTAACAGCGGCCCCGCAGGCTGACGACCATGACCTCCACTCCATCGCTCCCGGACACCGCACCGGCCACCTCACCGGACACCGCCCCCACCATCGCCCTGATAGGCCACGGCATGGTCGGCCAGCGCTTCCTGGAAGAGCTCGCCGACCGCGGCGTCACCGCACGGGCGCGGGTGGTCGTCCTGTGCGAGGAGACCCGCCCGGCTTATGACCGGGTCCAGCTGACCTCGTACTTCGCCGGCCGCAGCGCCGACGACCTGAGCCTGACCGATCCCGACTTCCTCGCCCGGCACGGCATCGAACTGCTCCTCGGCGACCCGGCCACCGCCGTCGACCGGGCCGCCCGTACGGTCACCGCCCGCTCGGGGCGGACCGTGCGCTACGACGCCCTGGTGCTGGCCACCGGGTCGTATCCGTTCGTCCCGCCGGTGCCCGGCAAGGACAGCGCGGGCTGCTTCGTCTACCGGACCCTCGACGACCTGCTGGCCATCGAGGAGTACGCCAAGAACGCGCGCACCGGTGTGGTGGTCGGCGGCGGGCTGCTCGGCCTGGAGGCGGCCGGTGCGCTCAAGGGGCTCGGACTGCGCACCCACATCGTGGAGTTCGCGCCGCGGCTGATGGCGCTCCAGGTCGACGAGGGCGGTGGCCGCGCGCTGCGCCGTACCGTCGAGGAGATGGGCCTCACGGTCCACACCGGCGTCGGCGGCAAGGAGATCGTCGCGGACGGGGCCGGGGCGGTGAGCGCCATGGGCCTGTCGGACGACTCCCGCATCGACACCGACCTGGTCGTCTTCTCGGCCGGCGTCCGCCCCCGCGACCAGCTCGCCCGGGACTGCGGGCTGCCCGTCGGGGAGCGCGGCGGCATCGTCATCGACGCGCAGTGCCGCACCGAGGACCCCGCCGTCTACGCCATCGGCGAGTGCGCGCTGGCCGTCGACGGCCGGGTCTACGGGCTGGTCGCGCCTGGCTACGACATGGCCCGGGTGGCGGCCGCCGACCTCGCCGAGCGCCTGGCCGAGGCCGCCGCCCTCGCTGAGGAGCCGGCGGAGCCCGCCGGGGAGCGCCCCGGCTTCACCGGCGCGGACCTGTCCACCAAGCTGAAGCTGCTCGGCGTGGACGTGGCCTCCTTCGGTGACGCGCACGGCGCCGCCGACGGCTGTCTCGACGTGGTCTACTCCGACGCCCGCAGCGGCGTCTACAAGAAGCTGGTGATCGGCGCCGACGGCGCGCTGCTGGGCGGGGTGCTGGTCGGCGACGCCGACGCGTACGGCACGCTGCGCCCGCTGACCGGCACGGTGCCCCCGGTGGCGCCCGAGCAGCTGGTGCTGCCGGCCGGTCTCGCGGAGGGCGGCGGCGCCGCACTGGGCCCGGACGCGCTGCCCGGCGACGCGGTGATCTGTAGTTGCCACAACGTCACCAAGGACGCCATCCAGGCGTGCGCCACGCTCCCCGAGGTCAAGCAGTGCACCAAGGCCGGTACCGGGTGCGGCAGTTGTGTGAAGCTGATCGGCCAGCTGCTGCCCCAGTCCGAGGACCAGGGCCTGTGCGGCTGCTTCCCGCACACCCGCGCCGAGCTCTACGAGATCGTCCGGGTCCGTCGGATCACCTCGTACGGCGAGCTGCTGGACGCGTACGGCCGGGAGGAGGCGCGCGGCGGCGAGGGCTGCGAGATCTGCAAGCCCGCGGTCGGTTCGGTGCTGGCCTCCCTCGCCCCGGCGGTCGGCGCCGACGGCTACGTACTGGGCGGTGAGCAGGCGGCGCTCCAGGACACCAACGACCACTTCCTCGCCAACCTCCAGCGGAACGGCTCCTATTCGATCGTGCCGCGGATCCCGGGCGGTGAGATCACCCCGGAGAAGCTCATCGTCATCGGTGAGGTGGCGCGCGACTTCGGCCTCTACACGAAGATCACTGGAGGCCAGCGGATCGACCTCTTCGGCGCCCGCGTCGACCAGCTGCCGGCCATCTGGGCGCGCCTGGTGGACGCCGGCTTCGAGTCGGGCCACGCGTACGGGAAGGCGCTGCGCACCGTGAAGTCGTGCGTCGGCGAGACCTGGTGCCGCTACGGCGTACAGGACTCCGTCCGGATGGCCATCGATCTGGAGCTGCGCTACCGGGGGCTGCGCGCCCCGCACAAGCTGAAGTCCGCGGTCTCCGGGTGCGCACGGGAGTGCGCGGAGGCCCGCGGCAAGGACTTCGGCGTGATCGCCACCGCCGGCGGCTGGAACCTCTACGTCGGCGGGAACGGCGGTGCCACCCCGCGCCACGCCGATCTGCTCGCCCAGGACCTGAGCGACGCGGAACTGATCCGGCTGATCGACCGCTTCCTGATGTTCTACATCCGCACCGCCGACCGTCTGGAGCGCACCTCCGCCTGGCTGGAGCGGATCGAGGGCGGCCTCGACCACGTACGCGATGTCGTCGTGCACGACTCCCTCGGGCTGTGCGACGAACTGGAGGCGCTGATGGCCGCCCATGTCTCCCACTACCGCGACGAATGGGCCGAGACCCTCGCCGACCCCGAACGGCTCGGCCGCTTCGTCTCGTTCGTCAACGCGCCCGGCGCGCCGGACCCCTCGGTCCGCTTCGTCCCGGAGCGTGACCAGGTCAAGCCGGATCTGACGCTGCTGGCCGGACCGACCCTGCCCGTTCGCACTCTGGAAGGGACCTCTGCCCGATGAGCTCGATGAGCCTGATGACCACGACCGTTTCGCCCGAAGCGACGCCCGTCCTGCCGGAGCCGGAAGCCACCGTGCGCACGGCCGCCGGTACTGCCACCGGTACGTCCGACGGCACGGCGGCCGCCCTCGTCGAGATCCACTGCCCGGAGGGCGGCTGGCTCCCGGTCTGCACACCGGAGGACCTCACTCCGGGGCGCGGAGTGGCCGCGCTCCTCCCCGACGGCAGCCAGGCCGCACTCTTCGCGGACCGGGCCGGCCGGCCGTACGCGATCGGCAACCGCGACCCGTTCACCGGCGCCCAGGTCCTCTCCCGCGGCCTGACCGGCAGCGTCGACGGCCGCCCGTTCGTGGCCTCGCCCCTGCTCAAGCAGCGCTTCGACCTGGAGTCGGGCGACTGCCTCGACGATCCGTCGGTGTCGGTGCCGGTGTACGGGGTGCGGGTGCGGGACAACGGGTGACGACGGCCGTGGCAGTGCGGGCCAGCGAGTGACGACGGCCGGTGGCGGGGTACGCCGACGGGGGTGCCGGCCGGCTCGGTGATCGTGCCGGCCCGGTGATCGCGCTGGCCCGGGGCGCCCCCGGCCGAGCCCGGGCCCGCCGCCGCGGGCCGGGCTACTCGGGCGTAGGGTGGGTGATCCGTCGGCTCGTCGGCCGCGGGCCCAACGCCCCCCGGCCGCCGGCCCCCTAGGGAGGAGTGCAGGCGTGACCCGGTGGAACACCAGCCACATCCCCGACCAGACCGGCCGCTCGGCGGTGGTCACGGGCGCGAACAGCGGCATCGGCTACATCACCGCGCGCGAACTGGCGCGCCGCGGCGCCCGCGTGGTGCTGGCCTGCCGCAGCGCCTCGCGCGGCAAGGCGGCCCTGGACCGGCTGCGCACCGAAGTCCCCACCGCCGAGGTGGAGTTCCGGCCGCTCGACCTCGCCGACCTCACCTCCGTACGGGACTTCGCGGCCACCCTCGACGACCTCACCGGCGACCGCCTCGACCTGCTCGTCAACAACGCGGGCGTGATGGCACTGCCGTACCGCACCACCGCCGACGGCTTCGAGATGCAGTTCGGCACCAACCACCTCGGCCACTTCGCGCTCACCGGACTGCTGCTGCCCCGGCTGCTGGCCACCCCGGGAGCCCGCGTCGTGTCCGTCTCCAGCATGCTGCACGCGCTGGCCGACCTGGACTACGACGACCTCAACAGCGAGCGGTCGTACGGGCGTTGGATCGCCTACGGCCGCTCCAAGAGCGCCAATCTGCTCTTCGTCCACGAGCTGGCCCGGCGGCTCGCGGCGGCCGGTTCGCCGCTGGTCGCGGCCGCCTCGCACCCCGGTTACGCGGCCACCAACCTGCAGACCGCGGGCGCCCGGATGGAAGGCCGCAACGCGGCGGAACGGGTCATCGAGCTGGGCAACCGCCTGATCGCCCAGCCCGCGGAGGGCGGCGCGCTGGGCACCCTCTGCGCGGCCACCGCCCCGCACATGCGGCCGGATTCCTTCGTCGGCCCGCGCAACGGGCTGCGCGGCGCTCCGGCGCAGTCCTTCCGCGCCCCCTGGACGAAGAAGGACACGAACGGCGAACGGCTCTGGGCCGCCTCTGAACAACTGACGGGCGTGCACTACGACTTCGGCGGGGACTTCGACGGGGAGGTCGGCGGGGACTTCTCCGTATCTTCCACGTCCGACTGAGCACTCACTCCGGCCTCCCAGCCGCCCCTTGTCGTCCGAGCTGAGCGCTCACTCGGGCCCCCAGCCGCCCCGTGCCGACCGACTGGGCCTCACTCCAGCCCGGACGCCTCGAAGACCGCCCGCGCGCCGTCCTGATCGATCCGGTCCGCCAGGGCCTGGAGCGTCGCCGCGCCGCAGCGCAGCAGTCCGCGCTCACGGGACCGGTGGACGCCCTGGTCGAGACGGTGCCACAGCACGGGGTTGGCGCTGAGGACCTTGGGATCCAGCTCGACCCGGCCACCCCGGGCGTCGCGGAGCACCAGCCGCGGCGCCATCCCGTCGGTGCGCCGTACGACGACGAGCCGGTCGGTCTCGACCCGGTGCCCGCGCACCAGCCCACGGGACCTCAGCCAGCCGTCCCCGGCCGTCACCCGTGGCGGGAAGAGGACCGCGAACAGCACCAGCGCGACGGCCACCCAGCATCCGGCGCGCCATGGCGTGAGCGTCCCGTTGGCGAGGTCGACCAGCAGCATGACGACGAGCAGCCCGGCCGTGCAGCAGAGCGTGGCGCGCAGCTCGGGCAGCCAGGTCCGGTCGTGGACGGTGCCGTTCGCGGGCAGGGGCGGGGGGATCGCCGACCGGGCGACCGGCAGCCGCCACACGACCCGTCGTCCTCCGTCGCCGCCCCCGCCGTCCCCGTCCTTCGTGAAGCCGGGCCCCAGGCCCCGTCGCCGTCCCATGCCTCGACGCTAGGGCGGCGCACCGGGCCCTCCCCAGACGTTTACAGGGCGCTGATGCGGCCGCTCCCAACCTTGACGCGCCGATGACGTGGCGTTGACACGGGCGCCGGAAAGCAGCCATACGAGGCGCCGGATCCGGCCGTGCGGCATGTGCCCGCTGCAGGGCCGAGGCGCACGCGTCAAGAACACGTGAAGAACGCCCCGCCGTCCGCCAAGGGACCGCAAAGACCGCTCGTCGGCGTCCGCCGGGGCCCGCACGCTGGGCGGGTCCAGCCGAACAGCCCGGCACAGGGCCGGCCCAGCACAAACACGGTGCACCGCACCGCATGGTGCACCTCGCAGCACGGTGCATCTCACAGCGCGGTGCACCGCACCGCACGGAGGCACGACGAACGATGACGACGGTTTCCCGGCCCGACGGCCGCCCTGAGGAACCCCCGGATACCGGCCGTGCACCGGTCGGAACGCCGACGGACTCGCCGCCGCCCCCGGCCTGGCCACTACGGCCCCTCCCCCGCCCGGAACCGGAACCCGGCCCCACCCCTACGCCGCCCCCGACGCCCGCGCCGTGCCCCCTCCCTCGTCATCGTCCCGGTGTCGCACCTGTCCCGGCTGACCTGCGAAGCGCTGAACGCGGCGGTGTCCCTGGGGAACGAAGTCATAGCGGTCACCGTCACCCACGACACCCCCGAGGACCGCCCGGCCACCGAGGCGCTGCGCCGCGACCGGGAACTGTGGAACCCCGGCGTGGAACTCCTCGAACTCCCCTCCGCGACCCGCTCCCTCGGCCGCCCCATCGCCGACTGCGTCACCGACCTCACCGCCCGCCGCCCCGGCACCCGCATCACCGTCCTCATCCCGGAGGCCGGACCGGCCCGCCTGTGGCAGCGGCTCCTGCAGAACCAGCGCGGCGCGGTCGTCGCCCACGCGATCCGCCGCGACACGGACGCGGTGATCTGCCGGCTGCGGTTCCGGGTGTCGGGGGTTCCGGGTGTCGGGGGGCCGGGTGTCGGCGGTTCCGGGTGTCGGCGGGTCTGATTACCGACGGGGCTGACTACCGACGGCAGTACCAGCCGCCTCAGTGACGTCGTAGCCGGGCGTTGTCCGTAATGGCGCCTACGGTGACGTCATGCCCCCAGCCATGGATTACGACAGCCACTGCACCGAAATCGTCACCCAGTCCCTCCTGCTGGGCTCCGCCCTCACGGAGGACACGGACCTCAGCCACGTCGTACCGTCCTGCCCGGACTGGAACCTCGCCCAGCTGGTGCGCCACCTGGGCGAGGCCCACCGCTGGGTCGCGGAGGTCGTACGGACCCGGGCCACCGCACCCCCGCCCGACACGGCCCTGCGTGTCCTCTCCCGGGACACCACGGAGCCGCCCGCCACCCTCGCCGGCTGGCTCATCGACGGTGCCGAGCTGCTCGCCGCGACGCTCCGCACCGCCGGCCCGGAGGCCAGGATCTGGACCCCGCTGCCCTCCGGGAGTCCTCGTTTCTTCGCGCGCCGTATGTGCCACGAGACGGTCATCCACCGGGCCGACGCCACCCTCGCCCTGAACACCGACTTCTCCGTCACCCAGCCGGTTGCCCTCGACGCCCTCGACGAGTGGATGGAACTCGGCTCGCTGCCCGAGATGTTCGACTACCACCCCGACCGGCGCGCCCTCCTGGCCCCCGGCCGCACGCTCCACTTCCACGCCACGGACACCCCGCCGGAGGCCGCCGCCGACTGGCTCGTCGACCTCACCGGCGACGCCCTGGCCTGGCGACGCGCCAAGGAGCCGGCCGCCGTCTCCGTCAGCGCCCCACTGACCGACCTCCTGCTCCTCATCTACGGCCGCCGCTCCTCCGACCAGGAGGCCTTCACCGTCACCGGCGATGCGGACCTGCTGGAGTTCTGGCTGTCGCTGGTCAACTTCGAGTGAACACACGGCTTCGAGTCAGCACACCGACAGCACCCGCCTGACGCCACCCGTGGGAACCGAGAGCATCGGTAGGAGATGCAGACTCGTCGCGCCCTCGGGCGAACCGATCAGGCCATCAGCGCGTGAGTTAAGTTGACCATCACCGACAGGATCAGCGCCGAGGAGACAGCCACATGACCGATTCCGATCAGACGGGAAGCGACCCGACGGCAAGCGACCCGACGGCAAGCGGCCCGACGGGCGGCAACCCGGCAGGCGGCAACGTGGCGGGTGGCAACCCGGCAGGCAACGGACTGACGGGGAACAACGGGTCGCTGCCGCCCACGCCTCCGCCGCTGCCCCCGCAGGTGGCGGACGAGGGGCCCCGGCCCGTCCCGGCGAATGCGGACGAGGCACTCGAAATCGGCCGTCAGCACTTCCCCGATGTCGGCTCGCCCAACGGTCCTGCCAGCCTGCACGTGCACGAATTCGATCTCGGTTACCTCATCTACGCCGGCTGGCCCCTCCCCGAGGACCCCACCGCCCCGCCCGCCTCTCCCGGTGGCAGCAACATCGTCATCAACAAGGAGAACGGCGACGTCACCTCCCTGCCCAACTTCCCCCCGGCCGCGGCCGAGAAGCTCTACCACCGCATCTACCGCCCGTCTTCCGAGGCCTGAGTCGCGACCGGGCCGGGACCGGGCCAGGACCGGGCCAGGCTCGGCGGCGGTGATGCCACGGCCGGGACAGGGCTGGACCGTCAACACCTGTCGGCGTGTCAGTGGCGACAGTTAAGCTTTACCTTGAACATCTCATTGGGTAACCGTTACGAACGCGGGGGGCGTTGTGGCCGGAGCAGGCGGTTTTCAGACCGATGTGGAGTCCCTCAAGTCCGAGGGCACGACCTTCACCAAGCTCGGCGAGGACTTCTACCAGTCCGTGGCGCGGCTGATGAACGGCCTGAGTGCGCTGGGCGCGGGCCCGCCGGCCGACCCCTCGAACGCACCCAAGCCGGAGGACAAGTCGTTCGGCCAGCAGTTCATCAGCGGACTGACGACGTTCGACAGCAAGGACGGCGCTCCGCCGTGGGGCGACGACGACCTCGGCGAGAAGTTCGGCGTGGCCTATGAGGGCGTACGTGACGGCATGTACGAGTCGATGGGCCACCTCTCCGCGAAGCTCCAGGAAATCGGCAAGGCGCTGACCGATATGTCCAAGAACCACGCGGAGAACGAGGACTTCAACGACGCGCTGATGAAGCAGCACGTCGACAACAAACAGGCCTGGCAGGACCCGACGAAGCAGCAGCAGCCCGACGAGGTCGTCAGAACCGCCTGGTACCCGGCCAAGGACTGAGCCCACCAGCCACAGCACCCGCCTGGCCGGACCGCACCCAGCCGGGCCCGCCCTTCTGACGCCTTCCTGACGCCCTTCTGACGTCCTTCTGACGAGCGAGAGCCTCCCCGCGAGGCCCTCATCCGCACCACGCCGATATGCGCACATTTCACGGGGGAGCTCCACCTTGTCCATGATGCTGCCGAACGCTCTTGAGTGGGTCCTCGAGATGCTCGGCTTCAACTGGCCCACCGCCGACGAGGACAAGCTGATCGAGTGCGCCAACGTCTGGCGTACGTTCGCCTCGGAGGTCGAGGGCCACCAGGCCACCGGCACGACCGCCGCGTCGAACGTGCTCAGCCAGAACGCCGGCGACTCCATCGAGGGCTTCAGCAAGGCATGGGACAAGTTCGGCGGCGGTTCGGGCTACTTCAGCGACGCCCGTGAGGCGGCCGAGGTCATCGCCTTCACCTTCGAGGCCGCCGCCGCGCTCGTCATCGGCATGAAGATCGCCGTCATCGTCCAATTGGCGATATTGGCGGCCGAAATCATCGCCGCGCAAGCCGCGGCACCCTTCACGCTAGGCCTATCGGAAATCGGCGGCGCGGCGGCGACCCTGGCCACCCGCGAGATGGTCCGCAAGATCCTCAAGGAGGTCGCGAAGCAGCTGCTCGACGCGATCCTGGAGGCCGCCAAGGAGCCGGTGATCTCCGCCCTGGAGGCCATGGTCTCGGACATCATCGCCCAGACCGTCAACCAGAACTTCGGCGCGCAGAACGGCTACAACCTCGGCCGGACCCTCAAGGAGGGCCAGAGCGCCGCCACCGACGCGATCAAGAACACCGGCGAGAGCCTCGGCGAGAGCCTGCGCGACGGTGCCGGCCACCGCGCCGGCCACCGCGCCCGCGGCGGTCTGGACTCCGCCGCCGGCCACGGCAACAGCCACGGCGGCGACGGGGACCACGGCAGCAGCGACAGCGGCAGTGATAGCGGCAGCGGCAGCCACTCCAACGATTCCGGGAGCGGCTCGGGGTCAGGTTCCGGGTCCGGCTCCGGGTCGGGCTCGGGCTCGGGATCCGGCTCTGGCAGCGGCTCGTCGTCGGGCAGTGGCTCCGGGTCGGGTTCCGGCTCCGGGTCGGGGTCGGGTTCTGGGTCGGGTTCTGGGTCGGGGTCGGGTTCCGGCGGGTCGCACGACGGCGGCTCCAGCGATGGCGGTGCCGGCACCAGCTCCGGCGCGGGTTCCGGCAGCAACTCCTCCTCCAACGGCTCGGACGGCAACCGCCCCGGCGATGGCGGCGGCAGCCACACCCCCCGCCCGTCGGACACCACCCCGACCTCCGACAACAGCTCCGGCAACTCCGCCAACTCCGGCGACGGCGACAATTCCGGTGGCACGGGCAACTCCACTCACTCCACTCACTCCGGTAACTCCGGTAACTCCGGTAACTCCCAGCCCTCCGACGGCTCCGACTCCTCCCCGAACGGCTCGCAGCCCAGGCACGACGTCCCCCCGTCCCAGCCGCTGCCGCCCCCGGACCAGCGCTCCCCCTTCGACGAGGGCTACACAGGCGGCAACGACAGCAGCTCCCACGGCTCGTCCCCCTCCCACACCCCCGACGGCGGCCCGGACACCTCCCGCCCGGACACGGACGGCGTCAGCACCCAGCCGACGCACGACAACACCCCGGACGCGGCCCGCCCGGATTCGTCCCGCCCGGACACCGACGGCGTCAGCACCCAGCCCACGCACGACAACACCCCAGAGTCCGCCCGCCCCGACACGGACGGCGTCAGCACTCACCCCACCCGGGACACCACACCCGACTTCGCGCGCCCGGACACCGACGGCATCACCACCCAACCCACGCACGACAACACCCCGGACGCGGCCCGCCCCGACACCGACGGCATCAGCACCCAGCCCGCCCGGGACACCACACCCGAGGCAATCCGCCCGGACAGCGACGGCGTCAGCACCCAGCCCACCCCGGCGTCCCCGGCCACCGACGCGGTGGCCGGCAACCCGCCCTCGTACGGCGACAACACCCCCGACTCCCACACCGGCGCTGCCTCCCACGACGCCACCGGCACCAACCCCACCAACGGCGACAACTCCAGCACCGGCGCCGGCGGCCGCCCCTCCGTGCCGCACCTCAGCACCCCGCAGGGCGCCCCGGTCCAGCACGCGCCGTCCGGCCAGCCCATCCAGCAGCGCGACCCGGCCCCCGGCGACCCCATGCCGACCGTGGACGGCAGCGACGACACCACCGTCACCACCCAGTCCGCAGGCACCGCCACCCTCCCCCCGCCCACCCAGCACACCGCCGACCCCACCAACTCGGCCCCCAGCAGCCCCACCACACCCCAGGCCCAGCCCAACTCCCCCCAGGCCAGCGGCCCGATGATGATGGGCGCAGTCCCGCATCAGGGCGGTGCTCCGACGGCCGGCACCCCGCCCCGCGCCACCGCCACCGGCACCCCGTCCAGCGCCACCCCGCCCCGCACGGGCGCCCCCTCCGCCAACCAGGCGCAGGCCAACTCCCCCAGCAACGGAAACGCTTCCGCACGCCCCACCAACCGTCGCCCCGACGGTTCCCAGGCGATCCAGGACCACACCCAGCGGCCCACCCCGGACCGCCCCGCCTACAACCCCCGCCTCGACGGCCCCCGCCGCGACCAGACGCCACCCCCGCACGACAGCCGTCTGGACGGCCCCCGCCAGGACGCCCCCGCCACGCCGCCCGGCACCAACCGCCGCCCCGACGGCTCCCAGATCGTCCAGGACCACACCCAGCAGCCCAGCCCCGAGCGCCCCCCGCACAACCCCCGCCTGGACGGCCCCCGCCGCGACGACCCCACCCGCCCCGAAACCCCGGGCGCCCCCACCACCCCCCGCAACGACACCCCCCGCCCGGACAACACCCGCCCGGAAGGTACTCGCCCCGACGCCCCCCGGCCTGACGCCACCCGCCCGGACTCGTCACGCCCGGAGACGTCACGTCCCGACGCATCACGACCCGACGCGTCGCGCCCCGACGCCTCACGCCCGGACACCACCCGTCCCGACTCGGCGCGCCCAGAGACGTCACGTCCCGACGCCTCGCGTCCGGAGGCCACACGCCCGGACACCGCCCGGCCGGACTCGTCACGCCCGCAGGACGGCCAGCAGCAGCCTGCCCCCAACCGCTCGGACCGCCCCCGGACCGACGCCCCCGCGCAGGCCCCGACCACCCCCGGCGCCCAGTCCCCCGCTGCCCCCGCCCCCAACACCCCCCACCAGCAGCCCCAGCAGCAGCCGAACCCGCAACAGCAGCAGCCCCAGTCCCAGGCCCAGCAGCCAAACCAGCAACAGCAGCAGCCCCAGCAACAAACCCCGCAAAACCAGCCTCATCCCCAGAACCAGCAGCAGCCGCAGCCGCAGCCGCAGCAACCCCACCCCCAGCAGCAGCAACAGCAACAGCAACAGCCGTTCGTCCACCAACAGCCGACCCCGGCTCCCCACCAGCAGCAGTCCCCCCACCAGAACCAGGCCCAGCCCACCGCTCCGCCACAACAGCCCACACAGCAACAGCACCAGCCGCCGATCCCCCAGCCCACGAACCTCCGCAGCCACACCGACGTGCGGGTCGGCCTCAACCACCAGCCCAGCGGCCTGTACTCGCCGTTCCCCCACGACCAGCAGGCCCTGGAGGCGAACTTCCCGCGGAACCCGGACGGGACCCCGCGCGCGTTCAACGACCCGTTCCAGCCGTGGGCCCAGCTCCAGAACGACGGTGGCCCCAGCGTTCTCGGCCGGTCCAACAACTGCGCCGACTGCACCCGCTCCTTCATGGAGTCCTGGTACGGCAACCCGCAGGTGTCCGCGGTCCGTACGTACGACCCGGACGGTAAGGGCGGCATCGACCGGGCTTCAGGTGAGCGTGAGGGCACCCGCAACATCGAGGAGTACACGGGCGCGAAGTTCCGCAACTCGGGCCCGAACTCCAAGGACGGCTACGACCGAATAGCCGACGAGCTCCGCCAGGCCGGCCCCGGCGCGGCCGCCGCGGTCCTCGTGACCTGGCCGAAGAACCCCGATGGTTCCGGCGGCGGCGCCCACGTCTTCAACGCCGTCAACCACGACGGCAAGGTCGTCTGGGTCGACAGCCAGACCGGCGAGGTCAGCCACCAGCCCATCAACACCGGCGCCGAAGGCGTCTGGCACCTCGTCCTCGACGCCAACCGCCAGCCCTTCGACCCCACCACCCACCAAACCCAAAACCCCCAGAACCAGCAACCACACCACCAACAGCCACAAACCCAGCAGCCGCAGCCGCAGAACCAACAACCCCAGCCCCAGCCCCAGCAGCAGCCGCAGCAACCCAACCCTCACACCCAGCATCCTCAGCCCCAACAGCCTCAGCCTCAGCCTCAGCAGCAACCCCACCCCCAACAGCAGGCACAGCCGCAGCCGCAGCCGCAGCCGCAGCAACACCCAAACCTGCAGCAACAGCAGCCGCAGCACCCCCAGCCGCAGCCTCAGCAGCCCAACCCGTACGCCCAGCAGCCCCACCAGCAGCAACAGCAGCAGCCTGGCCCGTACAACCAGCCCAACCAGCAGCAGCCGACCCCTCAGGCTCAGCAGCCCGGCCCGTATGCGCAGCAGCAGCCGCACCAGCAGCAGCCCGGCCCGTACCAGCAGCACCCGTACGCCCAGCAACAGCCACAGCAGCAGTCCAACCCGTACACCCAGCAGCCCCAGCAGCAACCGAACCCGTACGCCCAGCCGCAGCCCCACCACGCGCAGCCGAATCCGTACGCCCAGCCGCAGCCGCACCAACAGCAGCCTGGCCCGTACCAGCAGCAGAGCCCCTACGCTCAGCAGCCGGCCCCGCAGCACCAGCCTGGGCCGTACCAGCAGCACCCGCAGCAGAACCCGTACGCCCAGCCCCAACACCAGCAGCAGCCGAACCCGTACGCGCAGCAACCCCACCAGCAGCCGTACGCCCAGCAGCAGCCCAACCCGTACCAGCAGCAGGCACCGCACTACCCCCAGCCGCAGAACTTCCAGAACCCGCAACACCCGGCAGGCGCCCCCAACACCGCCGCCGGCGCTTCGCCCACGCCGGATTCCGACCGCCCCAACGACGCCCAGCGTCCCCAGGACGCAGAACGTCCCGAGGCCGCCGACCACTCCCCCACCTCGGAGGAGAACTCCCAGGACCGGGACCACGCGCCTGCCGATCAGTCCCACGATTCCCACAAGACTGACCAGGCCGACCACTCGGAGACGCGTCACCACACCGAGCAGGGCGACCCCAGCGACCAGGGCGACCACGACCGCTCACACGACGATCCCCCTCCCGCCTCCGACACCCGTAACCGCGAGCGCCCCGGCGGACTGGACGGCCCCACCGACGAGCACCAACAGCACGTCGAGAACGCCATCCCCAAGGACGACAACGGCGACCCCCAACGCCACCCCGACCCCCACGACACCAACTGGGTCGGCACCATCAACCACCCCGGCCCCGACGCACCCGGCCGCAACAACAACTGCGTCGACGCCGCCCTCGCCACCGCCGACACCTACGCCGGCAACCCCACCGCCGCCGCCCACCGCACCCCCGACACCCACCCCGACGGCACCCCCTCCGACCGCGGCGAAACCAACGGCCGCGACCGCATCGAAAACACCCTCGGCGCCCCCTTCCACGACTACGGAAACGGCCCCGACGCCTTCCACCGCCTCGAAAACGACCTGCGCAACAACGGCCACGGCTCCCAAGCCGTCATCGTCACCCAGGACAACAACGGCCGCGCCCACGCCTGGAACGTCGTCAACCACAACGGCAAAATCACCTACGTCGACGCCCAGACCGGCAAAACCAGCAACAAACCCCTCCACGACGGCACCAACGGCGTCCACGCCATCCCCCTCAACGCCAACCGCCGCCCCACCACCCCCACACCCACCCCGAACGATCACCGCTCCGGCGACACGCGCCCCAAGCCTCCGCGCCGCCCCGCCGCCGAACCCGCCGGCGGCGGAAGCAAACACAAGCACCCCGACGACATGGACATCGACGGGGACGACGGTCACGACGCCAAGAAACCGAAGCTCGATTCCGATTCGATGGACGTCGACGAGACGTCTTCGACCTCGCAGCAGTACAGCCATCCTCATGATCGTGGCGACAGTGACACCTCGGCGCAGGAGACGGGTGAGAAGTCCGTCTTCGCACGCGAGGGTGAGAAGTCGAAGGAATACGGGCTGGAGCCGGACGCACTGCAGCAGGCACTCCGGGCGCAGCAGGCCGTACACAGGGTCCGCCTGGACAACGTCCATGACCACCTCAATCAGTGGGCGGACGACGGAAGTCTGGCGCGTGCACTGCGCACTGCCGCAGGCGATGCCAATCCGTCTGAGCAGGACGCCGGAAATGACCCCCTTAGGTTCAACAAAGATGACCTGATCAAGTATCTGCCGGGCTTCGGCACGATGGAACACGGCGAACAAATGGCCGTGATTTCTTCGATGGCGCGTCTGAGCCTCGCCTTCCATGAACAGCACGGCGTCGGCAACAACCCCCGACCTATCGAAAAGCCGTACCTCGGAGAAGGCAAGCCGGCGCCGGCTCCAGGAACCCGGGACAGCGCCGCCAAAAATGCCGACGGATCACTGGGCGTGAAGGGGCACAAGGCTTCCGGAGACAAATACCTGTCAGACATTCCGGAGGCCGACGAAGCCCAGACGAACGACATCTGGAAGCACGGCCCTGACTTCACAGATCGAAACTACGCCGTACTGGAAGTCAAGGGGCCTGACGGGGAGACCACATTCGTGGTCGACTCGTCGGTCCCGACAGGCGAGAAGTACGTCTCGGGTCGCCATTCAGAGAAGCACCTGATCGAATGGTTGAAGCGGAGCAACGAGGGCCTACCCACCGGGAAGTCGTACACAGCGCAGAGCCTGTACACCGAACGCGAGCCTTGCGGTCAGGGGCAGGGGCACGCCAAGTGCTCCCAGGAGCTCAAGAAGCACCTCAAGGGAATTCCGATCTACTACAGCACGACTTACCGGACCGACCCCGAAGGCGTTGCTGCCCGCAAGGCGCTCGATGTCCAGAAGCGTGCCGTAGTCAAGGCGATCCCCTCCCTCTCGGACTCCGAAGTGAGAGCGGAAGTCACCCGACGGGTCACCGAACGATACGGCGAGAACTCGGGTCGAACGGCGAAGCACTTGGCGGAGCTTTCCGCTGCAGACGCCGCCGGCGCCCGAGAAAAGCTCAAGAAGGTCATTGACAGCGACTACAAGAAACTGAAGGAAGACGAGCGAACCGAAAAGGAACACGCGATCGTGCGGGAAATGGAACGGCATGTCGACGCGCTGGAAGAGACCTGGCACAAGGTCTACCCACAGCTGGTCAGCTAACCTGCGCGGCGCCTCTTGAGTCCGGGTTCAACGTTTACCTCCTGGTCCCGGACTCAAGAGGCCGGCTCGACCCCCTGACGTCGAGTCAGATGTGCAGCGCGCCCTTGAACCGTTCGTGCGGTACTTCACCGTTCGTCACGGCAAGCCAACCGTGGTCCACCTTCTCGGCGATACCGACCGTGGTGGGGGGAATCGAGATCCAAGACGCCACGTTTTCCGGGTCAGTGACGCCCTCGGCATAGTCAGCGTGCTCGTCAGGATCATAGAGAGGGTCATCCTCGTCCACCATCAGCGAGCGCTCGAAATCCATGGGTTCGCCCACCCATTCAGGATCGCCATACGTTCGATACCCTCGGCGATCCGAGCCGTTCTGGGAAACCCACCACACGTTGGCGCCGTCAAAGTCATCTACCAGGTAGAAGTGAGCCTCTCCACATCGTGCGCTCAGATTCTCTACGGCGTTTCCCCAATGGTCGTTGATGAAGTCATCACCATAAATGAGACGCCAACCGTCAAAACTAGGGGTGATGAACACCCGGTAGGCTTGCTCCGCATGCCCATCAGCGTCCTGGAACTCAATGGAGTTCTCACATTCCACAGCAGCACAAATTCCCATGGCGACGGTCGCGGGACGGGCATCGCGAAGACCCAAGGCCGCCACGATGTCTTGGATTTGCGCGTTGTGCACAGCGAGCCAGCGCCCCGTTGGCAGGTCGTCAGGTTGCTCGTCGATGAGCTTGATGCGCACCAGTCTGTCCACGGCCTTGAGGTCGCGTTCCGACAGACCCTCCCCACCAGTCAGGTCGGCCAGGGCCTCCAGCGCGGGGCGCCGCAGCCCGCCTGGACCCTCCCGCCGAATCCCCTGAAGGACAGAGACAGCCTCGGCCCCGATCGTTTCAAGGCAGTTCTGTGCCCGAAGGCGACCAGGCCCCGCCGGATCGCTCAACAGGGGCAACAGGCCATGCACCGCACGAGCGCCAAGCGCGCACAATGCCTGTTCGGCCGCGTCCCTTTCGTCAGGATCATCCGCGCAGAGCTGGTGGGTAAGCCTCTGGATGTCATCGTTCATAGCGGGAACCCTAACCAACGCCTCGGGACGTCGACTACCAGCCGATTTCGCCGCCTAACAGCGCGCCCCGCAGATACTCAAAGGCAGACCATCCCCGGCGCCGGCAGAAATTCGTCACTGGTCTTCACGCAACGGACCCAGGAAGTCTGCTGCCCAAGGCCATCCGCCGAGAAACCGAAGCCAGGTTGGCGGGCAGCAGGGCCGCTGGATGCCCATACTCCTGGGGCATTGGGGACATTTCATGCCTCGCCGTCTGAAGGAGTCACCTGGCGAAAGGTGGTAGGTGACCTCTGGCCACTGACCAGAACTCAGATGGTGCAACGGCAGATCGACGGGACAGTGGGCACGCCATGACGTATCACGAAGACGCCCCCCGAAGCTCCTCGCTTCCCGAAGCCGTCGACCTGATCGGCGAGTGGTGGCGGGAGCGGCGCCCCAAATGGCACCCTGAGATCGATCGGAGAGCAGAACGTGGAATCACCTCCCGTAACCCTCGCAGAGCTGGACATCTGGCTCGACGAGCCGCGGCGGCAAGGTGGTGTGGTGGTCTTGCGCGACGCCACCGGATCGGGTGCGGGACAGTTGCTGGAAGCGCTCTGCCGACGGCTGTCCGGCGGAGTGTTCGTCGACTGCCTTCATCTGACCGCTGAGGAAGTGGCAGCGCGCGTGCTCGTCGGCCTGGGCGTGACGCCGGAGGATGCGCACAAGCGGCGACCGAGCCTCTGGGATGCGCAGGGGCTCATCAGCCGCGACGCCGTCGTAGTGCTGGCGAACGCCCAGTGGGCAGGGCCCACGACCACATCGACGGAGCCCGAGCGCGTTCTGCGCAGGGTTGCCGAACGCTTGGGGGAGGACGACCGTCGGTGCCTACGGATCGTGATGGAGGGCGATAGCGAGCGTTTGCGCATTCCTCATCGCCGGCACCTTCCCGAGGTGCTGGTCGGGGGCGGCGCTGGAACGGATGGCAGCATTACCCGACAGGATGCCCCTCCGGTCGTATGTGAGCGTGCCGTTCAAATTCTTGCTGCGGCCGAAACTTCCAAGGTTTCCCCCTCTGCCTGGGCCGCGCTGTGCAATGCGCTGGACTTCCCCACCTCCGAAGGAGACTTGCACTCGCTCATCGCTCAATACCGTGAGCACCTCTCTGCGTACCCGGATACTGAAGGCGACGAAGCAAACGCCGAATGCGTCGCCTTCACTTCGCAGGCCACACGCTGGGCCGCCCGCGCCGCGGCCGGCCTCTCCGCCTCGGATCATCAGCGCCTCTTCCACCTTCTCACCTCGCATGATCGCCCCTCCGCGCTCGCTCGATACGCCGCTCAGACCGTGCCGCTACATGCGGCCCTTGGTGGCATCATTGAGGAGCTGTTGAGTAATGGCGTAATACTTGCCGGCGTCGAACGCTATGGGCTGCTGCAAGGTATCGCAGCAGCCTGGCCTAATGGAGTGCCGCAAGGGACCCTGGCCACGGACATTCATTACCTGGAGACACAGCGAGTCGATCCGGTCTCACATGGCGAGTGGGTCTCATGGCTGCATTGGGCCGCAGTCAACCGCGGACAACAGGATGTCGCGGAGGGGCTCGTACGTGCGAATGCCGGAATGCCCTGGCGCACTCTCTGGTCGCGTCAACGGCCGTATGGCGTATTCGGCCCGGTCGAGGGGGAGGTAGGACGCGTCGACCAGGTGCGCGTTCAACGCCGGAGCGGAGCACCGGTGGCCGTGATGCGCAGGGTCGTTCAGTACGACGACATGGGCGGGCCGCTGAACGAGCAATACGTGGAGCGCTCTTTCACCCTTGACGACGGCGTTGAAGTGGACGCCGAGTCCGTCGTGCGGATTCCTTACAACCAGGAACCGCCCGAGTTGCCGGAGTTCCAGGACGATGCCGCGCTGCCACCGCCACGAACCCCTGGCAATTACCGGGCCATCAAGCCTGCCGGGCCAGGGCGCTGGGTGGTCGGTGGCCAGGGCGGCCTGTACACCTTGGACGTAGCGGCCGTGACTGATCCTGCGACTGGCCGGTGGAGTGGTGGTCCACTATTGGGGTCATTGACGAAGTCCGCCACATGGCGGTGCCCCGAGGAGGCGCTCTCCGATGGTGCCCCTTCGCGGCCGTGGCTGGAGAAGACGTTCGGCAGCGAAAGTTGTCGAACCCTTCCCGAGCATCAACTGCCTCACGGCCTCCACACCTCGGCCCGAGAGTTCCTGACCGTCGTCGGCATTCCGCACCTCACGGGACAGATCCCGTTTTTCTCCACGCTTGCCTTGGATGAGGAGGGGCTCCAGGAATTCGAGTGGCCCGAAGACGGGCCGGAACCGGAGAGGGAAGGCCCCTTCTACCGGATCGGATCCTGGATGGGGGGAGCCGTGGTCCTGGACGGGCCGAGTGGGTCGGTCCTCCAGGATACGGAGAGCGGATACTCCTCGGTCCTCTTGGCCAGCAGCCTGCAGCAGTTCTTCACACTCCTGCGGCTGTACTGCGAGTACCGAACCAGTTGGCTTCCCACCGTCGCTGAAGCGCTGGACGCTCGGTGGAGCCTCCGGGAATGGGCCGAAGAGATCGACCCGGCCACAGAGACCGGTGATCACTGGGACGAGGTATTCGAAGGCGATCTGGACGATCTCGGATCGTATTGACGTCCTCCCCAACGTCGCCGAAATCAGCCTCCTCTACAAGAATCAACGCAAGTCGAAAGCGGAGCGAGGACTTCGTCGTCGGATCAGCCGATCGCGCGCCTCCGCACCGAAGGCCCGTGATGAGATGTGCCCGAAACCACCAGCAGAAGGGACAGTGTGACGGAGCACGACCGGGCACCTGACCACACCTCGCCACAAATGACAGCTGCCTCCCTCACTGCCTGGTGGCGCGACTGGCGCCCCGGGGATAAATGGGCCCATCTCGTCGCCGCCTCCCGAACTGCCGGTGTTGCCGTCCTGGAGGACATCCACCGGCAGACCGAAGGCAGCGTCCTTGTGGACGCCGCCGGTCGCACCACCGAGGAAGTCTTCTCCGAGGTGCTGCGGCTGCTCGGTGTCGACCTTTCACCGGGCAAGCGGTCCCGGTGGCGTACGGCACTCAGGCGGCAGAACGCGGGTCGGCTCGTCCTTGTCGCGAACGCCCATCAGGCGGGCAGTACCCGGGGTTCCTCCGAACCGGATGAGCTGCTGTCCCGGGCCGCCAGGACGCTGAGCAGATTCCAGTTGGCGGTGGTCCTCCACCACCCCTCGGACAGGCTGCCGCGCCGACCCAAGACGGTCTTCCACCTGCAGGGACCCGAGCAGGGACAGGGTGTCGACGAGGCTGACTGGCCGGTGCCGCTCCGCGCGCTGGCGCTGGCCCGTCCGCGCGTCGTGCCGATGCGCGTATGGGCCGAACTCACCGCGGCGCTGGGCCCGGAGCCGGCCGCCGAGCCGGTTCTCCGTGACCTGTTGGAGGAATTCTCCGACCACCTGGTGTCCGGAGAGCATGGTGTGGCGTTCGCCGACGAAGAACTGGCGGAGGCGTTGCGCCGGGTTGCCACGGACGAAGAAGAAAGCCGCGTCGACCGGCACATGACCGCATGGCTGCTGCGGAACTCCGCGGATTTCCATCACACCGAAGGGTGGGCGAAGTCCGGTCCGGAGGGGCGCTATGCCGCCATGGGCCTCGCCATGCACGCCGCGCAGGCCGACGTCGCCGCCGGTGAAGCCTCCGGCGAGGAGGATCCGCAGGGCCTTTTCGCGGAGCTCCTTCGGGACGGGGGCGCGCTGGCCAATATTCCGCAGACAACACTGATGGACGCCGCTCGCTGCGCATTCCCCGGCGATATTCCCGGGAATTCCGCCGCCGGTGCCGCGCTCTACCTCTGGTCGTACGGTGTGGTCCCCTCCCGCCAGCAGGAATGGGCGGCGTGGCTGCATCTGATGGCCACTGCCCGTGGCGATCACGCCTTCGCCGCCGCGGTAGCCGCATCCGGTGTGCGCCTGCCCTGGAAAACGAAGTGGACGCAGTGGCGTCCACCGGGCGGCTGCCACTGGAGCTATCTCGAACCAGGTCGTATCGATGGTCTGGCCGAAGTGCGGTGGCAGGGCCGTCCCGCCGTCGCCGGCCTGTACACCGAGTCGGCACGTGCGGACATCTGGGACGCGGCCACCGGTGAACACCTCTCCGGCCCCTGGAACGAAGACATCCCCGAAGAGCACCGCGGCAACCTGTCCTGGCCCTCCGCCGCAGAGAATGACCTTCCCGGCCCGGAATCCGTCGAAGATCTTGAGGAGGCGCTGTCCGAAGAGGACTGCATTCATGACCTCCTTCTGGGCAGCCCAGCCGTCACCATCGGGAATCAGGTGATTCTCGGTGGTTCAGGCGGTCTCTTCGCCATCGAGCCCGCAGAAACAGAGACCCCGGAGGAAGAACCCTTCTCCCTCCCCAATTACGCCAACCAAGAGCCCTTCACGGGAAGCTACGACCTCACCTCCGCGGTCACTCCCGTCGACGCTCCTCCGCCCAGTCCCGCGGACCTGGCCGAGATCTACGGCGCGCACCACATCCACCCCTTCCCGGAACACACGCTGCCCGACGGGCTGACGGACGAAGCAACGCGCCGCACCCTCATCGAATTCGGCCTGCCCGCGATGAGCGATGAAAACGGCATGGGCATCTACCCGCTCGGCGATCACCGCATGGCCATCTTCGACGAGATCCCCTGGCCTTCGGACATCGCCCCCGCAGCGGAATCCGGACCGTTCTTCCAGATCGGATTCTGGATGGGCGGCCCACTCGTCATCGACGGACCCACCGGCCACGTGCTGCGCATCCCCACCAAACCGGACGAGGAACACCTCGCGGCCCTGCCGGCAGCACAGACCCTGGAGAACTTCCTGACCATGGTTGCGCTGTGGGTCACCGGCCACCTCACCAAGGGACTGATCGACGGGGACGACGAGGCGTACCTCCTGCCCCACCACGTCCTCACCGCCCACCGGCGCATCGACCCGACCGGAGCCGAAGCCCCCGCCTGGGCCTACGCCTTCCACAATCCCTGAAACGCGCCGACGCGTCCTCGCGTCCCACACCCCTTGTCGCGTACCAGCACCCCTTAGCCCGACCCAACCCCACGAGGAGTAAGAACCCATGCCGGAGACCGATCCGTCGTCGGAATCGGCACGCCAGATTCCCGCAACTCCCGCAGAAGCACTGGAAATCGCCAGCACAAGCTTCAAGCCCCGTTGCCACGATGGCACCCTGGCAACCCTGCACGTCGAGGAATTCGACATCGGCTTCCTCATCTACGCCACATTCCCACCCACCGAACCACGCTCCTTCGGCGGCAGTCACCTCGTGATCTCCAAGACCGATGGTGCACTGACCTTCGTCCCCAACTTCCCCCCGAAGTCAGCAATCGCCCTCTACCGCAAGCGCCACCACCCCAACCCTTGACCGCACATCCCGGCCCCGAGTCCGTCGCCCTCATCGAAAACTGGTGGCGGGAGCATCGCCCTGGTAGTCGGTCGGCATTTCTGATCGATCCATTTGATGCGGGCGGTACCTCGGTTGTGTGGGAGGTCCATCAGCGCGTTGAGGGAAGTCTGCTCGTCGACGCGCAGGGGCTCACCGCGGAGGAGATACAGGAAAAGGTCCTGCTCGCTCTCGGAGTGGATCTGTCGCCGGGGAGCAGGAGCCGTTGGCGAAGTTCCTTGCGGCAGATCACCGAGGCGCGCCTGGTACTCATCGCCAACGCGCACAGAGCGGGGCGGACCCGGCGCTCGTACGAGCCCGAACGCTTGTTTTCCAGAGCGCTGGCGGGGTTGGCGATGGCCAGTGGCAATGTGACTGTGCTGGCTCATACCACTCCGCATGGGCTTCCCCACCGGGCCCCTGTTGTCCTTCGACTCCCGGAGAACGCGGCACACGCGGCAACGGAGCGGTTGGAATCCCCTCTCTTGCGGGCGCTGGCCCTGGCCGAGCCGCGCGAAGTGCCGATCCGTGTCTGGGCCGAGTTGGCGCGTGCGCTGACCGGTGAACCGGTTTCCGGAGCGGCGCTCGCCCAGCTGGTGATTGAGCGCCCCGATGTCATCCAGGAAGGCCGGAACGGCGTGTTCTTTCTCGATGAGGGCGTGGCGGAGAGACTGCGGAAGGAGGCAGCCCCCGCAGAGGTCGCGCGGGTCAATCGGCACCTCTTCGATTGGCTGCGGCGCGTCTCTCACGAATTCCGGCATGCAGAAGGGTGGGCCCGAGCCGGCGCCGAAGGCCGGTACGCGGCAATGGGCCTCGCTGCTCACGCGGTACAGGCAGATGCGTGGGAAGAGCTGCTCCGCCGCGGCGAGTTGGTCGCCAACATTCCTCAAACCAGCTTGATGGATACGGCGTGCTGCGCGTCCGGCGGGAGCGTGCCGGGCAATTCCGCCGCCGCTGACGGCATTCACCTCTGGGCGTACGGAGTGGTGCCGACCCGGCAGTCGGAATGGGCGGCCCTTATGCACCTCATGGCCACTGCCCGGGAGGACACCGCATTTGCCTCCGCAGTCGCCGAGTCGGGGGTCCGGCTTCCGTGGAAGACCACGTGGACACGGTGGCGGCCGCCCGGTGGCTATCACGTGAGTTACACGCGGACGATGTCGGTGACCGGGATTGCCGAGGTTCGGTGGAACGGCCGTCGGGCCATTGCCGGTCTCTGTGAACGCAAGCAGCCGGACGTCGCGATCTGGGATGCCGAGACCGGCGCGTTGCTCGCCGGCCCCTGGCAGGGAGACGACATTCCCGAAGGGCATCTGGGCGACCTCTCATGGCCGTCGCTCCGAGCCCACCCCGAGTCGTCGAACGATGCCGACGGACGGCCCGGGCCCCTGACGTTCCACGATCTGCACACCGGCGTCCCCGCAGGTCGCGGACCGCACCCCAGCTTGTTGGAAAGCCCGCCGCTGCCGGTCGGTGATCTGGTGGTACTCGGCGGCTCGGGTGGACTCTTCGCGATCGAGCCGGGGCCGGGAGAGGAGTTCTCCGGTTTCGGGTCCGGCAATGACCAGCCCCTGTCCGGCCCCTATGCCACGGTTGGCCCCACTGTGCCGCTGGACGCCCCTCCGCCCAGCCCGAAGGACCTCATCGAGCTGTATGGAGATGAGGAAGTCTTCGAACTGGAGAAAGAGGAACTTCCCGAGGGCCTCACGGACGAAGCGGCCCGCCGCACCCTGCTCGAATTCGGCCTGCCCGATATGCGGGAGGGCGGTATGGGCCTCTATCCGTACGGGGACTATCGCTTCGAGGTCATGGACGAGGTCTTTTGGCCCGACGACGTCCCGCCCGTGGACGAGACCGGGCCGTTCTTCCAGATCGGCTTTTGGATGGGCGGTGAGCTCGTCGTGGACGGCCCCACCGGGCACGTCCTCCGCATCCCGACCGAACCTGACGAGGATCACCTCGCGGCCCTCCCCGCCGCGTGCGGTGTCGAGGACTTCCTCACCATGGTCGGCCTCTGGGTCACCGGCCTGCGTACCAAGCAGATAGTCCACAATGACCTCGAAACCGTCCTGCTGCCCCAGTACGTGGCGATCGCACAATCAGCCGTCGACAGCACGGGAGCCGAGGCGCCCGCCTGGTCCTACTTCTTCCACAACGAGTGAGGGCCGTGCGACATCGGCACAGGGCCATGTGATGTCGTCGCCGGGCCGTGTGACGTCATCACGGAGTCCACTCCCGTTGTCAGTGGTCCGGGTCAGAATGGGTGCATGACGATGACTGAGAGTGACGACGTTTGCCGCGAGGGGTGTGACGTAGGGGCCATCCTCGCCGATGAGGACCAGGTCGCGGCATGTGCGCGGGCGAATATGGCGGCGCTGGTGGCCGAGCTCGTGGAGCGTGGGTGTGACGAGCCGTGGGCGGGGCTGGAGGACGGGGAGGCGGATGACGAGTGGCCTGACTGTCTTCAGTTCTCCTTCGAGTGTCCGCCGGGGTATGAGGGGGACATCGTGATGCCTGGGGTGCCACTTGAGGTCGTGAAGGGTGGGGAGAAGGGCGGCAGTTGGGAGGTTGTGCACAACGGGGTCGCGTATGCCTGGGGTGATCTGGTGGATGAGCTCTCGGCGTTCGATGCGGCGCGGCGCACGATCTGGGCGAATCGGGACCGGCTGGTGGCCGAACTTGTGGGGAGAGGGCTGCGGTTGGGGGAAGAGGACGTTAACAGCGATGCGGATGCGAGCGGTGACTCGTGGGTGACGTACCACCTCGCGCTGGAGGGGAGGGGGGTCAGGGTGTCGATACCGGATGTTGCGGTGGGGCCGGGGCTTGCTCAGGAGATGTATGTGGAGGGGTATCCGTATGTGTGGGAAGCGGCGGTGGAGGCGGCTGTGGGGGCGCTGACCGACATCAAGCCAGGTAGGTAGGCACGGGCGGGGCCTTTCGGCCTCCTGCTCGGCCATCCGGCCGGTTCGTGGAGAAGCAATGCGGGTGTCACGGTCGTGCGGCAGAGTGGACGGTCGCACGGTGCGGTGATCCACGATCACCGGTGGTAGGGCGACGGCGGTGACGACGACAGGGGGCAGCAGGTCATGGCGGGGATCGAGCGGCGGAGAGTGCTGGCGGCCGGGGGCGGGGTCGCGCTGACGGCGGCGTTGGCGACGGCGTGCGGGTCCAACACCGGGCGTGGGGACGGGAGTTCCGGGGCGGGGCTCAGTCAGTGGTACCACCAGTACGGGGAGCCGGGCACCGAGCAGGCCGTGAAGCGGTATGCGGCGGCGTACCGGAAGGCTCACGTCAGTGTGCAGTGGCGGCCGGGGGATTACGACCGGCAGACGGCGGCCGCGTTGCTCACGGACTCGGGGCCGGATGTGTTCGAGGCCAACGGGCCCCTGCTGGACCAGATCCAGGGCGGACAGGTCGTCGATCTGACGGCCGAGGTCGAGCCGGTGAAGGACGATTTCAACCAGGCGGTGCTGGCGCCGAAGATCTGGCAGGAAAAGGTCTGGGGCATTCCGCAGGTCATCGACATGCAGATGCTCTATTACCGGAAGAGTGCGCTGAAGGCGGCGGGGGTGGAACCTCCGGCGTCGGTCGATGAGTTGGTGGACGCGGCCGGGAAGCTCACGACGAAGAAGTCCAAGGGGCTTTTCCTGGGGAATGACGGCGGGGTGGGGGTGCTGAGCGGCACGCCGCTCTTCGCTGCCGGATTGAGTCTGATCGGTGAGGACGGGAAGGTCGGCTTCGACGATCCGGCTGCGGCGCGGGTGCTGGGGAAGATCCGGCAGTTGTACGCAGATAAGTCGCTTCTGCTCGGGGCGCCCACGGACTGGTCGGATCCGTCCGCCTTCATTCAGGGGCTGACCGCGATGCAGTGGTCCGGTTTGTGGGCGCTGCCGCAGATCAAGAAGGCGTTGGGGGACGATTTCGGGGTGTTGCCCTTTCCGAAGGACGGCTCCGGGGGTAAGCCGTCCGTTCCGGTGGGTGCTTATGGGTCCGCGGTCAGTGCGCGCAGCAAGAAGAAGGCGGAGGCGAAGGCGTTCGCCAAGTGGCTGTGGGTGGAGCGGACGGATTTCCAGCAGGATTTCGCGTTGTCGTACGGATTCCACATCCCGGCGCGGATCTCGCTGGCGAAGAAGGCCAAGCAGCTGCAGGAGGGAGCGGCCGCGGACGCGGTGCGGTTCGCGACCGAGCACGGCTGTGCGGAGCCGCTGTTGTGGACGTCGGCGGACCGTACGGCCTACCAGGACGCGTTGAGCCGGATCATCAAGGACGGCGCCAACCCGGAGAGTGAGCTGAAGGGCGTGGTGCGGAAGGTCAACGCCGAGCTGCAGCGGGCCAAGAGGAAGTGAGGGGCCGGACGGTGGGCGCAGGGCGCATCCTCGGCCCGCAGCGGCGCAATCTGTGGTTCTGGGTGTTCGTCGGGCCGTTCGTCGTCGGGCTCGGGTTGTTCACGTACGTGCCGTTGGCGTGGAGCGTTTATCTCAGCTTCTTCGATGCGCACAACACGGTGAGTCCGAGCGGTTCGGATTTCGTCGGGCTGGGCAATTACGGCGCGATGCTGGGGGACGATGCGTTCCTGGGCAGCCTGGGGACGTTCGTGGTGTTCACCGCGTTCATCGTGCCGGCGACGTATGCGCTGTCGCTGGGGCTGGCGCTGATGGTCAACCGGCTGCGGATAGCCCAGGCATTCTTCCGGTCGGTGTTCTTCCTGCCGACGGCGTGCTCGTACGTCGTCGCGGCGGTGATCTGGAAGCTGTCGATTTTCAACGGGGTGCGGTTCGGGCTGGCGAATACCGTGCTCGGGTGGCTAGGAGGCGGCGAGGAGATCGCCTGGTTGTCGACCACGGATCCGCCCTGGTATTGGCTGGTCATCGTGACCGTACGGCTGTGGCTGCAGGCCGGGTTCTACATGATCCTGTTCCTGGCCGGGCTGCAGCGGATTTCCCCGCAGTTGTACGAGGCGGCGGCGGTGGACGGGGCGCGGCCCGGCTGGCAGACGTTCCGGCACATCACCTTTCCGCAATTGCGCGCCACGTCCGTGGCCGTGGTGCTGCTGTTGGTGATCAATGCGTTCCAGGCCTTTGACGAGTTCTACAACCTGCTGAGCGATGCCCGTGGTTACCCGCCGTACGCCCGGCCGCCGCTGGTCTATCTCTATTACACGGCGCTGGGGCAGGACCAGAATCTCGGGCTGGGCAGCGCCGGCGCGGTGATCCTGGCGCTGATCATCGCGGTGGCGACGGTGCTGCAGGCCCGCTGGTTCGGCCTGGGGCGCAAGGGGGAGGACTGAGGGGGATGCGTAACCCCACGAAGAACCTCACGAGGAACCCCACGAGGGACCCCGCGAAGCACCTCATGAAGAACTCCACGAAAGATCCACTGACGCGGGACGCGCTGACGAAGGCCGGGCGGGCGCTGCGGGTGGTGCTGCTGGTGGCGCTGGCGCTGCTGTTCCTGGTCCCGTTCTACCTGCTGGTGCGGAACGGGCTGGCGAGCGAGCAGGACATCACCTCGCCCGAGTGGACGTTCTTCCCGCACGACCTGCGGTGGACGAACCTGACCGAGGTCTTCCGCGACCCGAACCTTCCGCTGGGGCGGGCCCTGCTCAACTCCACGCTGATCGCGGTGTCGACGACGGTCGGTACGGTCGTCCTGGCCTCGCTCGCGGGCTACGGGCTGGCGCGGATTCCGTACCGGCACGCCAATGCCGTCTTCTACGCGATCCTCGGGACGCTGATGGTGCCGGCGGCCGTGACCTTCGTGCCGAGCTTCGTGCTGGTGTCGACACTGGGATGGATCTCGACCCTGCGCGGACTGATCATCCCGACGCTGTTCAGCGCCTTCGCCTGCTTCATCTTCCGCCAGTACTTCCTGGGCTTCCCCCGGGAACTGGAGGATGCGGCGCGCGTCGACGGGCTCGGCCACTGGCGGACGTACTGGCGCATCGTCGTCCCCAACTCCCGTCCGGTGTTCGCCGCGGTCGGCACGATCGTCTTCATCGGCGCCTGGAACGCGTTCCTGTGGCCGCTGGTGATCGGGCAGGACCAAGAGGCGTGGACGGTGCAGGTGGCGCTGTCCACGTTCACCACTGCCCAGAACCTCAATCTGCACGAGCTGTTCGTGGCGGCGGCGGTGTCGATCGTGCCGCTGGTGGTCGTCTTCCTGCTGCTCCAGCGGTACATCGTCGCGGGGGTGGAGCGCAGCGGCATCGATGACTGAGGACGGCATGGGTCGCCGGCGTACGGGGTACGGTGCGTGGCATGAGCACGCACCCGAAGCCCCGTCCGGTGGCGCCGCGCGACTGCGGCCCCCACGGTGAGTGCGCGCCCCGCGGCCTGAGCTTCGTGCGCCGCCGCGGCCGGGTGGGATCTCCCCCGGCCTGTTGTCCCCGTACGGCCTGAGTCGTCCCGCCGCTGAGGCGGTCGTACGCCACCTGAGGCAGCCGTACCGCCGCCTTCGGCGTCCACGACCCGCGGCGTCCGCCACCCGCGGTATCCGCGACCCGAGCCGTACGGTCCCGGTCCGCGCCGTGGCTCGGCCTTCCGGCTCCCGCTCTCCCCCACGCCGTGCGGTTGCGCCCCGCCCCTGCCCCCCTTCCCTGCGCCCCGCCCCTGCTTTCCTCACCCACGCTCCAAGGAGGCCCCCATGACACCCCCCGGCCACTCTTCCCTCTCCCGCCCCTCCCCCCTCTCCTCCCCCTCTCCCCTCCGCCCCCACCGCATCCCCGCCGACGGTCTCTACGAAGGCTCGCGGATGCTGCGTCGTACGCCTGACGGATGGACCGACCGGCCCTACGAGCGCTTCGAGGTCGTACCGCAGGGGGCCGTCCTCGGGGCCGAGATCCGTGGGCTGGACCTGTCCCGGCCGCTGACCGCACCGCTGTGGGGGGAGCTGAACCGGGCGCTGCTGGAGTGGAAGGTGCTGTTCTTCCGCGGGCAACACCTGACTTCCGAGTCACAACGTGAATTCGCCGTGAATTGGGGGGAGTTGGAGACCAATCCGCTCCTGGCGCAGGGGGATACGAAGGAGGTGGTGCGGTTCGACAAGGCGGCCGGCGCGGTTCCTACGTTCGAGAACGTATGGCACGCGGACGTCACGTTCCGGGAACGTCCGGCGCTCGGTGCGGTGTTGCAGCTTCGTGAGGTACCGGCCTCCGGAGGAGACACCCTGTGGGCCGATATGGCCGCGGCGTACGACAATTTGCCGTCGGAAATCAGGGCCCGCATCGACGGGGCGCGGGCGGTGCACGACTATCTCCCGGGCTTCGCCCGCTTCTACTCCCCGGCCCAACTGGCGCCATTCCAGGAGGAGTTCCCGCCCGTCGAGCATCCGGTGGTGCGCCGCCACCCGGAGACCGGGCGGCGGACGCTGTTCGTCAACGCCTCCTTCACCACCCGGATCGCGGGCTGGGCGGAGGCGGAGAGCGATCGGATGCTGCGGCTTTTGTTCCAGCAGGCGCATGTGCCGGAGTTCCAGGTGCGGTGGCGCTGGCAGGCGGGCGACGTCGCCTTCTGGGACAACCGTGCCACCCAGCACTATGCCGTGAACGACTACGGGACCGGGCGCCGGGTCGCCGAACGGGTCGCCATCGCGGGGGATCGCCCGTACTGACGGCGTAGCCCGCGTCCGCAGGTCGCCGGAGGGTGCCGGTCCTTGTCGGGCGTACGCGGTCCGCTCGGCACGTCCACCGCACGTCCGGAGCCCCGGCCGCACCGCGACCGCCCGTACACGGTCCCGGACTCACGCCAGCCGCTCGTACGCCGCGTCCTCCGCCGGCCGGGCGCCGCGCAGCAGGGCCGCGCCCAGCGGGGTGAGGGTGTGCAGCACCGCGTTGCCCTGCCGGAGCGTGGTCAGCAGGCCGGCGTCGCGCAGGACGGTGGCGTGCTGGCTGGCGGAGGCCAGCGAAACGTCGGCCCGGCGGGCGAGTTCGCTGGTGGTGCAGCCGACGCCGACGCCGTGCAGTATCGCCGAGCGGGTCTTGCCGACGAGCCGGCCGAGACACCGCTCGGGCGGTACGTGCGGGGTGAGCCTCGGCGTCTGGTGCTCCACCGGGTAGACCAGGACGGGCGTCAGGTCCGGGTTGTGGAAGGTCACCGGGGTGCGGCGGCAGAAGTACGAGGGCAGCAGGAGCAGACCGCGGCCGTTGAGATGGAGATCGCGGTCGACGGGATAGTCGGCCTCCAGGACGGGTGGGCGCCAGCGCATCATCGGCGGCAGCGAGGCGAGCAGCCGGTCCGCGCCGCCGTCGAGCAGTGCCCGGCCCCGGGCGGCCCGGTCGGCCTCGATGCGGCCCTGGATGCGCGGCCAGTGCGGAGCGACGGCCGCCTCGTAGTAGCCCTGCAGGATGGTGGCGAGGCGGCCGAGCGCGCGGGTCTCGCCGTCGGCCATCGCCCGGATCCACGACGGGAGCGGACGGGCGGCGGCGGAGAGCCGGGACAGCTCGGTGTGCAGCCGCTCGGCCGGTGTCTCGCGCAGCGCGGCGAGCGCGTCGGACAGCCCGAGGAGCCCTTCGGCGGGCGTCAGGAAATCCGGGAAATAGCCGCGCGTGGGCACCAGCGGCGCCAGCAGACGCGCTTCGCCATTCAACTTTCCCCGTGTTTCCGATCGCCATTTGCCGAACGCCGAATCGTCCCGTCGGTCACGCAGCCGGTGAAAGCTCAAGACGGTCTCCCACAGCGCGTCCGGGCGTGCCGCAATGCGCACACGGGCCAGATCGAGTCCACTGAAATGGACGCGTAACACCGAACCCCCACCCTTGGTTTCTTCCGTCGGCCCCCGGCACGCCTGAGTATGCACGCCAACACGCGCGGTCACCATGCCCTTTTGGCCAGACTTGAAAGTCCTCGCCCCACCCGGGGGGCGCGAGGAATGCTTGTACTCAATTCGACGGCGGCACGAACGGCCCGGATTGCTCGATCCCGTGGGGGGTGATGGGCAAGGAACCGTCCGCTCGGCAGCCCCGTCGAAGGCCGCCTTCCCGCGCCGACCGGGGTGGCGGCAGCTCCCGAGGGGGGAGTCCGGAGAAAGCGAGGGCGGCACCTCCGCACAGGTGCCGCCCTCGTCCGGTTGCCCGTCGGGGCCGCACCAGGGCGGTCCGGGTGGATCACCGGCTCATCCCCGGGTCCGCAGCAGCCCCTCCCACGCCTCCGTGTCCCCGGCGTCCACCGCCGTGCCGTAGAGCTCCGCCGCGCGTCGCACGTCACCCTTTTCCTCCGTGAGTTGGGCGAGCGCACCCCAGGCATCCACATCTCCCAGGGCGGTCGCCGTGAGATAGGCCCGTTCGGCGCCTTCGAGGTCGCCGCCCTGCTCGCGTACCCGGCCCAGGGCGGTCCACGCCCCGGTCGCGCCGGCCTCCCTGGCCTTGGCCACCGCCGCCTCCGAAGCCACCCGGTCGCCGGCCCGCTCACGGATGCGGGAGAGCGCGGCCCAGGCTTCCGGATCCCCGGTCTCGGCGGCGGCGTCCGCGGCGCGTTCGGCGCCCGGCCGGTCGCCCGCCGCCTCCCTGAGCCGCGCGAGCATCGTGCAGGCGTCGGTGTCTCCCGCGGCGGCGGCCGCTTCGGCCGCCAGGTCCGCCGCCGGATCGCCCGCCTCCGCCCGCAGCCGGGCGAGCGCCACCCAGGCCTCCGCGTCGCCCTGCCAGGCGGCCTTGCGGGCGGCGCGCTCGGCACCCGCGCGGTCGCCGTTCTCCTCGCAGAGCCGGGCCAGTTGGGCCTGCGCGGTGACCGACCCGGCGGCGACCGCCCGCCCCCAGGCCCGCGTCGCCCCCTCGGTGTCGCCCCGCTCCCGGCGGAGCCGGGCCAGTACGCACCAGCCCTCGGCGTCCCGGCGCTCGCCGGCCTGCGCGGCCGCCCGCTCCGCCCCCGCCTCGTCCCCGCCGGCCCAGCGCAGCCGCACCAGATGGACGTGGGCCGTGGTGACACCGGCGGCGCCGGCCTCGCCGTAGGCCGTCTCCGCCGCGGCGCCGTCGCCCGCGCGTTCGGCCAGCCGGGCCTGCCCGAGCAGCCCCCAGGGGTCGCCCGCGCGGGCCGCCCGGGCGTACGCCGCACCGGCGCCCGCGGTGTCCCCGGCGTGGTCCCGCAGCCGGGCGAGCGTCAGCCACGCCCGGGTGCAGCCCGCCTCCGCCGCCCGGGCAGCGGTCTCGTCGGCGTCCTCCCGGCCGCCGGCCGCTTCCCGGAGCCGGACCAGGGCCGACCATGCCTGCCGCTCCCCCGCGCCGGCCGCCCGCGCGTAGGCGTGACAGGCACCGTCCTTGTCCCCGCCGTTCTCGCGTACGGCACCCAGCACGGCCCAGGCACGCGCGCTGTCCGCCGCGGCCGTCTCCGCACCCGCCCGGTCGCCGGCCTCCTCCAGGAGCTGCGCGAGCGCCGGACGCGCCACATCGCCGCCCCGCTCCACGGCGCACCGGTACAGCCGTACGGCATGGTCGTGGCGGCGGCGGTCCTGCGCCGCCTGCCCCATCGCGTACAGGTCGTCGACGGTGCGGGCATGGGCCGCCGCGGCCTCCCACAGCTGCTCGGGCGGGGCCAGGTGCGCGCGCCGCAGCCGGATGCTCTGGTCCAGGTAGTCGGCGGGGTGGTAGCCGTCCGCCGCGCCGAGGCCCGGCGCGACCCGGTCCGGCACCAGGGCGGACAGCGAGCCGGTCTCCTGGGCGCACAGACTGCGCAGGGCGGTGGCGAACCAGCCGTTGTCGTGCGTGACGCGGGCGGTGGTCGGCAGGTAGCCGGCCACGGCCTCGGCGAGCAGTTCGCCCGGCAGTGCGCTGCCGTGACCGAGGCGGCGGGCGTCGACGGCGGCCGTGACGACCGCGTGCTCGATCTCCGAGAAGGCGTTGCCGGGCCCGGTCCCGTACCGCCGCACCAGCTCGGGCCCGCCGGTCAGTTGCTGGATGACCCGGGCCCGAGCGCCGTCGCCGGACCACTGCGCCGCCGCGACCGCCGCCCGCATCCGGGGGTCCCGGACGGCGATCTTCCGGGCCTGCCCGAGGCCGTCCCCCAGACCGTCCGGGACGTGGATCTCGGCCCGGTACGTCTCCAGGAGGGCGCGCGCATGGGCGTACCGGTCGGCCGTCTCCAGCGCGCGCGAGGCCACCTTCCGGGCGTACTCGGGCCACATCGTGCCGATCACCGCCACCGGTGTGACCCGGGCGAGGAGTTCCGCGAGGGCACGGGCCGCCTCCTCCCCGGCGGGCTCGGTCAGATGCCGCTGTGCCTCGCCCAGCCAGACGACGGTGCGCGCGTCGACGGAGTCCGTCGCCACCCACTCGACGAGCTCGTGCGCGCCCCGCGGCACCAGCACCGGCCAGGTGGACAGTTCGCTCCGAACGGCCTCGAAGGCGGCCCGCGACTTTCCGGTCGAGGACTGTCCGACCAAGAGGGCCAGGACGGACTGCCGGCCCTCGGCCGCGTGCCGCAGCCGGTCGCGGAGCAGCTCGTCGTGTTTGCGCGCGATGTACGGGGTGAGATCGTCGACGCCGCTGCCGTCGACGGCGACCGCACGGTGCACCCCGAGCGCGAAGGCGCCCCAGTCCTCGGCGGTGCGCGGGGGCGGGCCAGGGTTTTCCTGGGCCGCGATCCACAGCTGTTTGGTCCGTACGACCACGTGCTCCGGGTCCTCGGCCCCGCCCGACCGGGCCAGCACCGCGGCGACCGACTCCGCGTCGTGCAGACCGGGCAGTTTCGCGCCGCCCAGGATCCGGTTGACGGTGTCCTTCAAGGGCGAGCCGGGCAGGCCGTCGTCCTGGCCGATCGCCTCCACGATCGCCTCCAGGGAAGGGGTGCCGGCCGCGAGGTAGAGGCGGTACAGGAAGCGCTTGAACTCCCGTAGCGCGCCCGGCGGCAGCCGCGGCGGGGCCAGCGGCCGTGGCCGGCGCCCCGGAGCGCGGTTCTCATCGCTTCCCATCGCTGTTCCCCCGCTCCCCGCCGCATCCCGTCGCCACCCGTCGGCGGCCTCCCGCCCGCCGCCATCCTGATCCCCACGACGACAACGCGTCCAGCGGACGACGCATCACCCTCACTTCGGAGGCAGAGTTGAATCCCTTCGCCACCCTCATCCCGCGAGGTACGGCCAACGCCCTGTTCCGGGCGCTGACCGCGGCCCTCCTCGTCCTTCCCCTCCTGCTGGTCACGCTGGCCAGCGTGCCGGCTCTCGTGGTGCTGCCGTTCCTGCCGGACGGCAGCCGCCGCGCCGACCGCATCGTCCGCCAACTGATCGTCTGGACACGGTCGTTGGCCGCGCGGGGCAGGGCATAGGCGGCGTACGCTGAGCACGGGATCGCGCCGAGCGGAAGGACGCGGGGACGCATGGAGCCGAACGTGAACCGGTGCAGCTTGGTGGAGATCACCCACGAGCACCTCTCCGAGGTGATGACCGTGCTCACGGTCGTCGGCGAGTTCGACGTCTATACGGCCCCGCGGTTGCGGGAGGCCCTCGTGGAGCTCGTCAACGACGGGCACTACCAGCTGCTCATCGAGGTGAGCGGGGTGGATTTCCTCGACAGCACCGGAACCGGCGTGCTGGTCGGCGCCCTGAAGCGGACCCGGGCCCACGGCGGCATGGTGGGCATCGTCGCCCCTGACCCCAGTTTCCTGAAGGCCCTGCGGGTGAGCGGTCTCACCAAGGTTTTCCCGGTGTTCGGCTCCGTCGCCCAGGGGGAGGAACTCCTGCCGCTCCTCGCCGCCCGCCTCAACCAGCGGCGCGGCGACGCCACCCCCGCCCGGCAGATCGCCTGAGGGCGGCTGCGGGCCCGCACCGCCGCACGACCGAGGGCGGCACCTCCGCACAGGTGCCGCCCTCGTTGGGGTGCCGGAGCCGACGGCCGGGCTGGTGAGGGTTTTTGAGGTGGCCCCGCCGCCGGTTCCGGTGGTTCTCGTACGGCACCGCGGACGCGCCCGCGCCCGTGGTGCCTTGTTGGGTCAGCGGCTGTCGCTGCCCTTCGACTCGGCCGCCGCCCGGCCCGCCTCCAGTCGTGCGACCGGGATGCGGAACGGCGAGCAGGAGACGTAGTCCAGACCCACCTCGTGGAAGAAGTGGACGGACTCCGGGTCGCCGCCGTGCTCACCGCAGACGCCGAGCTTGAGGTCCGGGCGGGTGGCCCGGCCGGCCGCGGCGGCGTTGCGGACCAGCGAGCCCACACCGTCCTTGTCGATGGTCTCGAACGGGCTGACGCCGAAGATGCCCTTCTCCAGGTACGCGGTGAAGAAGCTGGCCTCGACGTCGTCCCGGGAGAAGCCCCAGACGGTCTGCGTCAGGTCGTTGGTGCCGAAGGAGAAGAAGTCCGCCGACTCCGCGATCTGACCGGCCGTGAGGGCGGCGCGGGGCAGCTCGATCATCGTGCCGAGGGTGAGCTTGAGCTCGACGCCGTGGGTCTTCTCGACCTCGGCGATGACCTGCTCGGCCTCCTCGCGGACGATCTCCAGCTCCTGGACGGTGCCGACGAGCGGGATCATGATCTCCGCTCGCGGGTCGCCCTTGGCGTTCTTGCGCTCGGCGGCCGCCTCGGCGATCGCCCGCACCTGCATCGCGAACAGACCGGGGATGACCAGGCCGAGGCGCACACCGCGCAGACCCAGCATCGGGTTCTGCTCGTGCAGCTTGTGCACGGCCTGGAGGAGCCGCAGGTCGTTCTCGTGCTTCTCGTGGCGGGCCTCGGCCAGCGCGACCCGCACCGACAGGTCGGTGATGTCGGGCAGGAACTCGTGCAGCGGCGGGTCCAGCAGCCGGACCGTCACCGGCAGTCCGTCCATCGACTCGAACAGCTCGATGAAGTCGGCCTTCTGGAGCGGCAGCAGCTCTTCGAGCGCGGCGTCCTTGTCGGCGTCGGTGTCGGCCAGGATCAGGCGCTCGACCATCTCGCGGCGCTCACCGAGGAACATGTGCTCGGTGCGGCACAGGCCGATGCCCTGGGCGCCGAACCGGCGGGCGCGGGCGGCGTCCTCGGCGTTGTCGGCGTTGGCACGGACCCGCAGCCGGCGGACCCGGTCCGCGTACGCCATGATCCGGTGGACGGCCTTGACCAACTCGTCGGCGTCCTCGGCGCCGGCGTGCATCCGGCCCTCGAAGTACTCCACGACCGGGGACGGCACGACCGGCACCTCACCGGCGTAGACCTTGCCGGTGGAGCCGTCGATGGAGACGACGTCGCCCTCCTCGATGACGGTCCCGTCCTGGGTCGTCATCCTGCGGGCCTTGGTGTCGACCTCCAGTTCCTCGGCGCCGCAGACACAGGTCTTGCCCATGCCGCGGGCGACGACGGCGGCGTGCGAGGTCTTGCCGCCGCGGGAGGTGAGGATGCCCTCGGCGGCGATCATGCCGTTGAGGTCGTCGGGGTTGGTCTCGCGGCGGATCAGGATGACCTTCTCGCCGGAACGCGACCACTTGACGGCGGTGTACGAGTCGAAGACGGCCTTGCCGACCGCCGCGCCCGGGGAGGCGGCGATACCGCGGCCGATCGTCTCGGACTTCGCGCCCAGGTCGAAGCGGGGGAACATCAGCTGCGCCAGCTGCGCGCCGTTGACCCGCTGCAGCGCCTCGGCCTCGTCGATCAGGCCCTGGTCGACGAGCTGGGTGGCGATCCGGAAGGCGGCACCGGCGGTGCGCTTGCCGACCCGGGTCTGCAGCATCCACAGCTTGCCGCGCTCGATGGTGAACTCGATGTCGCACAGGTCCTTGTAGTGCGTTTCGAGCGTCTCCATGATCTGCATCAGCTCGTCGTACGACGCCTTGTCGATCTGCTCCAGGTCCGCGAGCGGGACCGTGTTGCGGATACCGGCGACGACGTCCTCGCCCTGCGCGTTCTGCAGGTAGTCGCCGTAGACGCCCTGCTGGCCGGAGGCGGGGTCGCGGGTGAAGGCGACACCGGTGCCGGAGTCCGGGCCGAGGTTGCCGAAGACCATGGAGCAGACGTTGACGGCCGTGCCGAGGTCGCCGGGGATGCGCTCCTGGCGGCGGTAGAGCTTGGCGCGGTCGGTGTTCCACGAGTCGAAGACGGCCCTTATGGCGAGGTCCATCTGCTCGCGCGGGTCCTGCGGGAAGTCCCGGCCGGTCTCCTTGGCGACGACGTCCTTGAAGTGCGCGACCAGGCTCTTGAGGTCCGCGGCGTCCAGTTCGACGTCGACGCGGACGCCCTTGGCCCGCTTGGCCTCCTCCAGCGCCTCCTCGAAGAGCTCGCCGTCGACGCCCAGCACGGTCTTGCCGAACATCTGGATCAGGCGGCGGTAGGAGTCCCACGCGAAGCGCTCGTCACCGGCCTGTGCGGCGAGGCCGGAAACCGACGCATCGGAGAGGCCGATGTTGAGGACGGTGTCCATCATGCCGGGCATGGAGAACTTCGCCCCGGAACGCACCGATACGAGCAGCGGGTCGTCGGCCTGGCCGAGCTTCTTCCCCATCTTCTGCTCAAGGGCGTCGAGGTGCTGGGAGACCTCGGCACGGAGTGCCGCCGGCTCGGTGCCGCTCTCCAGGTAGACCTTGCAGGCCTCGGTGGTGATCGTGAACCCCGGAGGGACGGGAAGTCCCAGGTTGGTCATCTCGGCGAGGTTCGCACCCTTGCCACCGAGGAGGTCCTTGAGGTCTTTGTTGCCCTCGGTGAAGTCGTAGACGAACTTCACGGACGAAGGCTGGGTTACGTGGGGATCTTGTGTTTCCGGCACGGCACTGACTCCTCGCCGACGGGCTGCCCTGACGGCGAGGAACATACCCAGATCGAAGGCGTATGGGTACGTCCACTTGGTCGACATACGTGCGTAACCGGCCGTCAGCCAGCAGATCGAAAGTGATCACCCGCCCGGCAGGTGATTCATTACCTGAATGCATCACTGCGAAGCGTGATCATGGTGAGGCATATGTGATACGCAGCGCGACGAATGAATACATCACTCGAACACATGAAGGGTGGCACCCGGTGCCACCTCTCCGAGAGGTGGAGCCCGGCCCCATTCGCTCATCTGAGCGCAACCCCTATCAGGGGTGGCGAGAATCACGCGCTCATGTGTGCTGGGGTCCCATCATTTGGACCCTCCCGGGGACCGGTCGATCAAGAAAACCGTCCCCTCGGACAGTCGTCCGCGCGCACGCGGTAGTCCGGTCGCTACGCAATTCGGCCACCCGGCACCAGGCAGCCGGGTTGCGGGAGGGCCTACCGGGAGCGGACATCGCTATCAGGCCATAGTTCCTGGCCGGGCCGGAACGCCGTCCGGACGTCAGGGGTCGTATACGACCCGGTGGACGGAGCCTCACAGCGCACCGGTGCCCTTCGGCCGGCGGCCGCTGCGGCGGGGCGGCGGGTCGCGGCCGTCGAGCAGTTCCAGCCGCCGTTCCGCGCCGCGGTGCTCCACCTGCGCCACGATCCGGCGCAGCAGCTCCGCCAGGTCCAGCGCCTCGTCGTCGTTCAGCCCCCCGGTCACGAAGACCTCTTCGTCGTGGAACTCCGGGAAGAGCCGGGCCATCAGCCGCTCCCCCTCGGGCGTCAGGGAGAGCAGTGCGAGCCGCCGGTCGGTGGGGTGCGCCCGGCGCTCCAGCAGGCCGCGGTTCTGCAGGGTGCGGGCGACGCCGGTGAGCGTGCCCTTGGAGATGCCGGCCTCCTCGGCGACCTTGCGGGTCTCGCGTTCGCCGCCGATCCACACCACCCAGAGCACGACGAAACCGGTCCAGGTCAGATCGGCGCCGCGCAGTACGGAGTTCTCGAAGTGCTGGCGCACCGCGGCCGCGGCCCGGTAGATGCCGGCCACCGCGGCCATCTGCTCGGAGCGCACGGGCAGGTCCCCGACCCGGGCCCGGACCGCCCGCTCCACCTCTCCGAGCGACCGGTCCCCGCTCAGCACGACTGTGTCCTCGCCACGGCGGCTCCCTCACATCCAGCATGCCGTAAATCCGGCATTCGGCCTCAAACGGTACGCGGCCGCCGCCGATATCCCCGCACGCCGCGCCCGACGCCGGCCCGTCCGCATAAAGAGGTGCCTCGACGCCCCCCATCGCGTAATGTGCGCACCCGGGCGGCACCACTTACCGTCACCGCCAACGACCGCCGCTCGGGGAGGACTTGATGCTTTCGGAACTCGTCAGCAACTGGGGAGCCGGCTGGGCGATATCGCGCGGTACGCCGGAGCCGGTCACCACGCCCTGGGGCCTGTACCTGGAGGTCGGCGCGCCCGGCCAGGTCGGGCGGCACGTCCTGCCCGAGGCCACCGAGGCCGCGGTGCGCGCGGCCACCGCGTCGGTGACCGTGCCCGACACCTGGCTCAAGGTGTGCCTGGAGGACGCGGAGGTCGAGCGCTGGCTCCCGGCGGGCTGGTACGCCGACCGGGAGGACGCCGGCCACCTGATGGCCACCGATCTGCGCACCACGCATCCGGTGACGCCCGACGGCTACGCCACCTCCGTGGAGCAGCGCGCCGGCGTCACCCACGTACGGGTGCACGAGGCGGCCGGCACGCTCGCCGCGAAGGGCCAGATGGCCGTCCTGGGGGACGCCGCCATCGTCGACCGGGTGGAAACCCATGCCGCCCACCGTCGCCGCGGGCTCGGCAGCGTGGTCATGCGCGCCCTCGCCGACCGCGCCGTGGCCGAGGGCGCCCGCGTCGGCATCCTGGGCGCCACCGACGAGGGCCGGGCGCTCTACGAGTCCCTGGACTGGAAGCGGCAGGCACCGCTGGCGGCGTGCGTGTACCGGCCGTAGGGGCGGCGGGCCGGGAAGCGGGCGTCAGCCCCCGGACGTGTCCAGCTCGGCGTCCACGCTCACGCCCGCGCAGTCGTTCGGGTCGTCCAGCCATCCGTCAGGGAGGACCACGCGGTTGCGGCCGGAGGTGCGGCCGCGGGGGCCGTCGGCACCCGTCGGCCAGGGCTGGTCGAGGTCCAACTCGCCCAGCAGATCCGAGAGTTCGTTGAGGGAGGAGGAGACCGCGAGGTTCTTGCGCATCTCCGATCCGATCGCGAAGCCCTTGGTGTACCAGGCGACGTGCTTGCGGAAGTCGATGACACCGCGCGCCTCGTCGTTCAGCCACTCGCCGAGCAGGGTGGCGTGCCGCAGCATGACGTCGGCGACCTGCTTCATCGTCGGCCGGGCGTAGTCCTCGGGGCGCCCCTCGAAGGCGGCCACGAGATCGCCGAAGAGCCACGGCCGGCCCAGGCAGCCCCGTCCGACGACGACACCGTCGCAGCCGGTCTCGCGCATCATCCGGACCGCGTCGTCCGCGGACCAGATGTCGCCGTTGCCCAGCACGGGGATCTCGCCGACGTGGTCCTTCAGGCGCGCGATGGCGTCCCAGTCGGCGGTGCCGCCGTAGTGCTGGGCGGCCGTGCGGCCGTGCAGGGCAATCGCGGTCACCCCCTCCTCGACGGCGATCCGGCCGGCGTCCAGGTAGGTGATGTGGTCGTCGTCGATGCCCTTGCGCATCTTCATGGTCACCGGCAGCCCGCCGGCGTTCGCCACCGCCTCACGCAGGATGGAGCGGAGCAGCGGGCGCTTGTACGGCAGGGCCGAGCCGCCGCCCTTGCGGGTCACCTTGGGGACCGGGCAGCCGAAGTTCAGGTCGATGTGGTCGGCGAGGTCCTCCTCCGCGATCATGCGGGCCGCCTTGCCGACGGTGTCCGGGTCGACGCCGTACAGCTGGATCGAGCGCGGCTTCTCCGTCGCGTCGAAGTGGATCAGCTGCATGGTCTTCTCGTTGCGCTCGACCAGCGCCCGGGTCGTGATCATCTCGCTGACGAACAGGCCCTTGCCCGCGGAGAACTCCCGGCAGAGCGTCCGGAACGGGGCATTGGTGATCCCGGCCATGGGCGCGAGGACCACGGGCGGCTGCACCGTGTGCGGACCGATCTGCAGCAGCGACATGGAGCGATACCTTCGACTTTCTCCGGCGGTTCTCTTCGGGTGTGCCCGGTGTCCGGGGCGGCGGTACGGGCGGGCGGGCCGGCGCCTCGCGGCCTGACGCGCCACGGACGACGGGCTGCGGCCTCCCATTGTCCCGCACCGTGCCCGCGCCCCCGCCAGGGCCGGACCCACCGGGATCGTTGTAGCGTTCAAGGATGCCCGATCTCAGCCGCCGACGGCGTCTGCTCGTGCTGGCGATCTGCTGTCTGAGCCTGCTGATCGTCAGCCTGGACAACACCGTCCTCAACGTCGCGCTGCCGTCCATGCAGCGCGAACTGCACGCCTCGGTCTCGGGGATGCAGTGGACGATCGACGCCTACACGCTGGTGCTGGCGTCGCTGCTGATGCTGGCCGGTTCGACCGCCGACCGGCTCGGGCGGCGGCGGATCTTCCTGGTCGGGCTGGTGGTCTTCGCGCTCGGCTCGCTGCTGTGCAGCCTGGCGCCCGACCTGGAATGGCTGGTCGTCTTCCGGATGGTGCAGGCGGTCGGCGGCTCGATGCTCAACCCCGTCGCGATGTCGATCATCACCAACACCTTCACCGACCCCCGGGAGCGGGCCCGCGCCATCGGGGTGTGGGGCGGTGTCGTCGGCATCAGCATGGCGGCCGGGCCGGTGATCGGCGGGCTGCTGGTGCAGAGCGTCGGCTGGCGCTCGATCTTCTGGATCAACGTCCCGATCGGCGCGCTGGCGCTCTTCCTCACCCTGCGGTACGTGCCGGAGTCCCGCGCCCCGAAGCCGCGCCGGGTCGACCCGGTCGGCCAGCTGCTGGTGATCGCGCTGCTCGGCTCGCTGACGTACGCGATCATCGAGGCGCCGGACGCCGGCTGGGCGTCGGCGGAGATCCTGACGTTCGTGCTGGTGGCGCTGGTCTCGCTGGGGGCACTGATCGGCTACGAGCGGCGCCGGCGGGAGCCGCTGATCGATCTGCGGTTCTTCCACAGCGCGCCGTTCAGCGGCGCCACCATCGTGGCGGTCAGCGCGTTCGCCGCGCTCGGCGGCTTCCTCTTCATCAACACGCTCTACCTGCAGAACATCCGCGAGCTGTCCGCACTGGACGCCGGGCTCTACATGCTGCCGATGGCCGGGATGACGCTGATCTTCGCGCCGCTGTCGGGGCGGCTGGTCGCGGGCCGCGGCCCCCGGCTGCCGCTGCTGCTGGCCGGGACGACGATGGGCGCGAGCGGGCTGCTCTTCGCCGGGTTCGACGCCCAGTCGACGAACTGGCTGCTGTTCCCCGGCTACGTCCTCTTCGGCATCGGGTTCGGCCTGGTCAACGCGCCGATCACCAATACGGCGGTGTCCGGGATGCCGCGCGCCCAGGCGGGCGTGGCCGCGGCCGTGGCCTCCACCAGCCGCCAGGTGGGGCAGTCGCTCGGCGTCGCGGTGATCGGCGCCGTATTGGCGAGCGGGGCGCATGCGGCGGCCACCGCGGACGAGTTCATCGCGGCCGGCCGCCCGGCCTGGTGGATCATCGCCGGCTGCGGCGCGGCGGTCCTGCTGCTCGGCGCGCTGACCACGGGCCGCTGGGCGCAGGCCACCGCGCGGCACACGGCGGAACTCTTCGAGGACGACGAGCGGAGCGCCGCGGCCACCCGGGCACCGGGCCGCAGCGCCTGAGGCCGCGGCACTGCGTCGTACGAGCCTTGGGCAGTGCGTCCTTCGAGGCTGTGGCACTGCCTCCTACGACCTCACGCCGGGACGAGCGCCAGCTTCTCCAGCTGCTCCAGCCGCTCACGGGAGGTCTCGTCCACGGGCGTGTAGGAGACCAGCTTGGGGCCGGGGTTGGGGCCCGTCCACAGGCTGGTGGCGGTCAGTTCGAGCACGCCCACCCGTGGGTGGCGGAAGAGCTTGACGGAACTGACCGGGCGGACGACCTCGTGCTGGGCCCAGATCTCACGGAACTCCGGCGACGCCTCCGTCAGCCGGGCGACCAGCGCCTTCCAGGCCGGCTCGGCCACATGCTCGGCCATCGAGGCGCGGAACTTGGCGGCCATCACCCGCATCGTGGCGTCCAGGTCGACCACGCTCGCCCGCCACTGGGGGTGGGTGAACGCCAGCCACATGCAGTTGCGGTCCTCCTCCGGCAGCGCGTCGAGGTCGCACAACAGCTGCCCGTAGGTGCTGTTGTAGGCGAGGATGTCGAACCGGGAATTCTGGATGACGGCGGGGAACGGCGCGAGCTGGTCGAGGACCTGGCGCAGGGCCCGCGGAACGCCGGTGCACTCCTTGCCCGGCACGGGGTCGACGGCACCGGCGAGCGCGAAGAGGTGGCTGCGCTCGGCGCGGTCGAGCAGCAGCGCACGGGCCACCGCGTCGAGGACCTGCGGCGATACGTGGATGTCCCGGCCCTGTTCGAGCCAGGTGTACCAGGTGACGCCGACCGCCCCGAGGTGCGCGACCTCTTCGCGGCGCAGTCCCGGGGTGCGGCGGCGGGCACCGCGCGGCAGACCGACCTGCTCCGGGGTGATCCGCTCGCGCCGGCTGCGCAGGAAGGCGGCCAGCTCGGCCCGGCGGGCGGCGTCGTCGCGCGGGGGTGCGGCGCCCGTTTGGCGGGCCGTCCCGGACGGCGAGGTCGTGGCGGCACCGGGTGGTGTGGCAGCCTGCGTCAGGGTCGCGTCGACGGTCATGCCTCCAGCGTGCCGCAGTGCCCAGGCGGTTGCCAGGTAGCAGTGATACCAGGATAAGGACACTCTGGTACCCGGCTGAGCGCTCCACGATCGTCGTATCCGTGAGCGAAACCCGAGCACAGACCATCCCTGTTGAACCCCCGGTGGAAACACCGGTCGACATCCCGGCCGGCACCCCGGCCGACACCCCTTCCGGCACTCCGCGACAGGCATCGGCCACCGCCGCCCTGACTCCGCTCGGTCTGCTGACCGTGCTGCTGGGCGCGGCCCTCCCGATGATCGACTTCTTCATCGTCAATGTCGCCCTGCCGACCATCGACCACGACCTGCACGCGGGACCCGCGATGCTGGAGATGGTGGTGGCCGGTTACGGCGTCGCCTACGCCACGCTGCTGGTACTGGGCGGGCGGCTCGGGGACATGATCGGCCGGCGCCGGCTGTTCCTGTGGGGCCTGGCCACCTTCGGTCTGACCTCGCTGGCGTGCGGGCTCGCCCCGGACGCCGCGACGCTGGTCGCCGCCCGGGTCGCCCAGGGGGCGTCCGCGGCACTGCTGCTGCCCCAGGTGCTGGCCACCATCCAGGCCACGACGACCGGGAAGCGGCGCGCCAAGGCGGTCAGCCTGTACGGCGGCACGGCCGGGGTTTCCAGCGCCGTCGGCCAGGTGCTCGGCGGGCTGCTGGTCTCGGTGGACCTGGCGGGCTCCGGCTGGCGCGCGGTCTTCCTGGTGAACGTCCCGATCGCCGCGGCGGCCTGGCTGCTGGCCGCCCGTACGGTCCCCGAGACCCGCTCGCCGCACCCGACCCGGGTCGACGTCCCCGGCACCGCCCTGCTGGCCGTCTCGCTGATCACGCTGCTGCTGCCGCTGACCGAGGGCCGGGCGGCCGGCTGGCCCCTGTGGTCGTGGCTCCTGCTGGCCGTCTTCCCGTGCGCCGGCGCCGCGTTCTTCCTGGTGGAGCGTCGGGCCGAACGCATCGGCCGGACCCCGCTCGTCCCGCCGTCCCTCCTGCGCATCCCGTCGGTGAACAGCGGCCTCACCATGATCGTCCCGTTCTCGGTGGGGTTCGGCGGCTTCATGTTCGTGGTGGCCGTCGCGCTCCAGACCGGCCTGCACTACGGCCCGCTGGCGGCCGGGCTGTCCCTGCTGCCGCTCTGCGTCACCTTCTTCATCGCCTCGCTGGCGGGGCCGCGGCTGGTGGGGCGGTTCGGGCGGCGGGTGGTCTTCACCGGCTCGCTGATCCAGGGGGCCGGGCTGATCGCGCTGGCGCTGACCGTGCACGCGGGCTGGCCGGGCATCTCGGTGGCCGGGCTCGCGCCGAGCATGGCGCTGCTCGGCCTCGGCCAGGGGCTGGTGCTGCCGGTCCTGATGCGCATCGTGCTGAGCGAACTGCCGGTGGCGCAGGCGGGCGTGGGCGGCGGCGTCATGGTCACCACTCAGCAGTCCGGCCTGGCGCTGGGCGTGGCCACCCTCGGCACGCTCTTCCTCGCGCTGCTGCCGTCCGTCGGCATCCGCGATGCGCTGCTGGCGGCCCTGCTGACGCAGCTGGCGATCGTGGCGGGCACCACGGCGCTCGCCCTCCGACTGCCGCGCGCACTGCGCTGACCTGCGGAAACGGCGAAGGGGCACGGGGAAGAGCACGGGAGGGGCACAGGGAGGAGCAGGTTCCACATCGCGACGACTGACAAATATTGAAATCTGTCAGCCGTCATGTCATAGTTGCTTGCGTGAGGGATCCGGACCGGCCCCCGCCGGACGGCGGACCGGGCCCGCCTCCCTCGCCCATCCCTCCCCTCGTCATCCATTCAGGAGCACGCAGTGCAGACCCGCACCCTGGGCACCACCGGCCCGCAGACCTCCGCCCTCGGCCTCGGCTGCATGGGCATGTCCGCCCTCTACGGCGACAGCGACCGCACGGAATCCCTGGCCACCGTCCACGCCGCCCTCGACGCCGGCATCACCCTGCTCGACACCGGCGACTTCTACGGCATGGGCCACAACGAACTACTGATCAACGAAGCGCTGCGCACCGCCCCCGCCGCGGCCCGTGAACACGCGCAGATCAGCGTCAAGTTCGGCGCCCTGCGCACCATCGAGGGCGGCTTCACCGGCTACGACGGCCGGCCCAACGCGGTGAAGAACTTCGCCGCCTACTCCCTGACGCGCCTGGGCACCGACCACATCGACATCTACCGGATCGCCCGGCTCGACCCGGACGTCCCGGTCGAGGAGACGGTCGGCGCCATCGCCGAGCTCGTCGAGGCGGGACACGTCCGGCACATCGGCCTCTCCGAGGTCGGCGCGGAGACACTGCGCCGCGCGGCCGCCGTGGCCCCGATCTCCGACCTCCAGATCGAGTACTCCCTCATCTCCCGCGGCATCGAGGACGCGATCCTGCCCACCGCCCGCGAGCTGGGCATCGGCATCACGGCCTACGGCGTGCTCTCCCGCGGCCTGATCAGCGGCCACTTCGACCGGGACCGCAAGCTCGCCGCCAACGACTTCCGCGGGATGAGCCCGCGCTTCCAGGGCGAGAACCTCGACCGCAACCTCGACCTGGTCGACGCGCTGCGCAAGATCGCCGAGCAGAAGGGCGTCTCGGTGGCCCAGATAGCCATCGCCTGGGTGCTCTCCCGCGGCGAGGACATCGTCCCGCTGGTCGGCGCCCGCCGCCGGGACCGGCTCTCCGAGGCGCTCGGAGCCCTGGACGTGACGCTGGGCGCGGAGGACCTCGCCGCGATCGAACGGGCGGTCCCGGCCGGTGCCGCGGCCGGCGACCGGTACCCCGCCGAGCAGATGGCCCACCTCGACAGCGAGCACTGACCACCGGCGGGGCGGCGGCTTGCGGGAGCGGCCAGGTACCGTCCGTAGGTACCGCACAGGGTCCCCGGTGCGCCTGGGTGCACCAGCGGCCCCGCCCGCGGATCCGGTACGGGCGCCGCCTCGGCGCCCGCCCACCGTCGTCCGTACCCGCCCGTCCGCTCCTCCCGAAAGGCCGTCCGCGCCATGCCCCCCGAGTCGTTGACCCCCGAGCGCATCCTCGAAGCCACCGAGGAGGTGCTGCGCCGCTACGGCCCGGCGAAGGCCACGGTCGTGGACGTGGCGCGCGCCCTGGGCGTCAGCCACGGCAGCGTCTACCGCCACTTCCGCACGAAGACGGCGCTGCGGGAAGCGGTCACGGCACGCTGGCTGGACCGTACGAGCCAGCAGCTGTCCGGCATCGTGACGGAGGAGGGGCCGGCGGCCGAGCGGCTGGACCGCTGGCTGACCGCGCTCTTCGAGGCCAAGCGGCACAAGGCGGGCGACGATCCCGAGCTGTTCGCGACGTACATGGCGCTGATCGGCGAGAGCGGTGGTGTGGTCGACCGGCACGTCACGGACCTGGAGTCCCAGCTGACCCGGATCATCGAGGACGGCGTCGGCGAGGGCACCTTCCAGACCCCCTCCCCCGCCGTCACCGCGCGCGCCGTCTTCGACGCCACCGGCCGCTTCCACGACCCGTGTTACGCCGCCGAGTGGTCCCGCCCGGAGATCACTGCCGACTTCGAGGCGGTCCGCGATCTGGTCCTCCGCGGCCTGCGCCCCGCCCCGACGGGCCGGGCGGACCGGACGTAGGCCCCGGCGGAAACGGCAGGACGGCAGGTCGGCAGGACGGCAGGGAGGACCCGGCGGAAACGGCAGAGGGCCTGCCCACGGCCGACCGGCCGCCGACAGGCCCCCTTGACCCGAGCGGTACGGCCCGGGCCGTATCGACCCGGGCCGTAGGGACTACTTCTTGAAGGCGTAGTCCAGCAGCTTCTTCGCGTCCGCCGTGCGGTTGGGAACCGAGGAGGAGGCGAGGATGGTACCGATGACGGTCTTGCCGTTACGGGTGGCGGCGAAGGCCAGGCAGAACTTGGCCTCCGGACCCGAGCCGGTCTTGACGCCGATGGTGCCGGCGTAAGTGCCCAGCAGCGGGTTGGTGTTGGTCCACTCCATGTAGCGGTAGCCACCGCTCTTGGTCGTGACCTTCTGCTTCGTCGACTTCGTCTTCACGACCGTACGGAACGTGGAGTACTTCATCGCGTTGCTGGCGAGCTTGGTCAGATCGCGCGGCGTCGAGTAGTTCGCGCCGTGGCCGATGCCGTCGAACGAGTCGAAGTGCGTGTTCGTCAGGCCGAGGCTCTTGGCCGTGCTGTTCATCTTGCCGATGAACGACTTGACCCGCGCGTCCCGGGTCGAGCCGCTGCCGAACTTGTCGGCGAGCGCGTAGGCGGCGTCGCAGCCGGACGGCAGCATCAGCCCGTAGAGCAGCTGACGGACCGAGACCTTGTCGCCGACGATCAGGTGGGCCGAGGAGGCCCAGTTGTTGTCGACGATGTAGTCGCTGTACGCCTTCTGGATCGTGACCTTGGAATCCAGGTTGAGGTTCGACTGCCCGAGCACCACCCGGGCGGTCATGATCTTGGTGGTGGAGCCGGTGGAACGACGGGTGTCCGCAGCCTTGGTGAACAGGGACTTGCCCGTGCTGTTGTTCATCACGAACCCGCCCGCGGCGGTGATCGTGGGCGTCGGGAGTGTGGCGGCCTGCGCCGGAGCGGCGAACGCCCCGGCCGTCAGAACGGCACCCGCGGTGACGACTGCCGCGGAGACGCGACGAATGCCCTTAATGCCGGTTTTCAAATTGAATACTCCAAATACCCCTGCGGTGCGGCCCATAGGAGAAAGCCGCTCGCCTGTGAGACGCGGGAAAAGAGGCAATGGATGCACGTGAAGGGACAGGAAATGCGTTCCCAGCCGGATCTGCACGCGAAAGCGCAGCCCGGATCGAATACCCCGGCGGCCGGCGAACCGCGGTTCGAGCCGCCACGACCATCGATACGCCCCGAACAATCGCCAAGGCCCCCTGGAGGACCGCCAACGTACCCTGGGTGGCGCCGGGCCCCCTAGCCGCCGACCCCCAGGAAGCGCAGCACCGCCAAGACCCGGCGGTGGTCGGCGTCCGCCCTCGGAAGGTCCAGCTTGGCGAGGATGTTGTTGATGTGTTTGGCGACCGCGCTCTCGCTCACCACCAGTCCGGCGGCGATCCCTGCGTTGGACCGGCCCTCGGCCATCAGCGTGAGGACCTCCCGCTCACGGGCCGTCAGCCGCTCCAGCGGATCGCTCGACCGCCGTACCAGCAACTGCGCGACGACCTGCGGGTCCAGCGCGGTGCCGCCGTCCGCCACCCGCCGCAGCGCCTCAATGAACTCCTCGACATCAGCCACCCGCTGTTTGAGGAGATAGCCCACACCGCTGGTGTTCGAGGCCAGCAGATCGGCCGCGTAGCGCTCCTCGACGTACTGCGACAGCATCAACACCGCGGTTCCGGGCCACCGTTCGCGGATCGACAGGGCGGCGCGCACCCCCTCGTCCGTGAAGCCGGGCGGCATCCGCACATCCACCACCGCGAGGTCCGGCCGGTGTTCGGCGACCGCGGCCAGCAGCCCCTCGGCGTCCCCCGCCTCGGCGGCCACCTCGAACCCGGCCATCTCCACGAGCTTGACCAGCCCGATCCGCAGCAGAACGGAGTCCTCCGCGATCACGGCACGCCGTACGGCACCCGGCCCGGCACCCTGCGCACCGGCCACCATCGCTTCCGCCGCACGCCCCATCTCATCCCCCATGTCACGCCTCACTTCGGGCACGGCAGCTCCACGCTCATCATGGTCGGGCCCCCCACGGGGCTGCTCATCCGGAATGTTCCGTCCACGGACCGCACGCGCTGGGCGAGCCCGGTGAGACCACTCCCCTTGGACGGATCGGCCCCGCCCGCACCGTCGTCGGCGATCACCACCCGCAGTATCTCGCCCAGCCGGGTGACCGTCACATCCACCCGGGTCGCCTCCGCGGCGTGCTTGGCCACGTTCGTCAGCGCCTCGGAGACCACGAAGTACGCCACCGCCTCGATGGCCGGCACGGTGCGCTGCGCCAGATCCACCCGCAGCCGTACGGGCAGCGGCGCCCGGGCGGCGAGCCCGGACAGCGCGGCGTCCAGCCCCAACTCGTCCAGGACGGCCGGGTGCAGACCGCGCACCAGACTGCTGAGCTCCTCGATGGCCTCCTTCGCCTCCCGGTGCGCGGTGTCGATCACCTCGCGCGCCTCGGGCGGCAGGTCGGTCAGCGTCGCCTTGGCCAGACCCAGGTTCAGGGCCAGCGACACCAGGCGCTGCTGGGCGCCGTCGTGCAAATCCCGTTCGATGCGGCGCCGTTCGGCATCCGCGGCGTCGACCGCACCGGCCCGGCTCTCGGTCAGGTCGATCACCCGGCGCGCCAGGTCCTCGTTCCGGTCGGGCCCCAGCAGACCGGGTGCGAGCTGCGTCTCCAGGCGCACCACGACCGCGGCGAGAGAGGGGACGGCGGCGAGCGCGGCGAGGCCGGCGAGGGTGACGTAGAAGGCCTGCGTGTAATAGCCGGGGTGGCTGACCCGCCACCCCAGGGGGGCCGCCCATATCCACGCGTACACCGTGACGGCGGCCAGGCCCGCCAACAGCAGGCTGAGCACCAGCACTTCGAGCCCGCCGAGCAGCGCTCCCACCAGGCAGTGGTAGCCGAACCGGCGCTGCCACCGCCGCCACCACCCCGGTGCGGGGATGTCGATCCCGAGGAACCGCCGGAAACGCCAGCGCTGGGCGGCGGTCAGCGCGGGCACGGACGACACGGTGAGCACCAGCGTGAGCCCCAGCACCACCGGCACGCTGCTGTCGTTCCCCTCGACGATCTCCCATACGAGACCGAAGGCCATGAACAGCAGGAACCCGATGAGGAGGTGCAACGGCGCCCCGAGGGCGAGGAAGTACGTATCGCGGGTCAGCCGGGTGAGCGCGCGCCGCGTCCGGGGCGGAATCTTCATGATCCAACGTTATGCGCCGACCGCTGCGGCCTGCCATGAAGCCCGTTGCCGGACCAGGGGTACAGCTGGTGCCACCCCAAGTCGGACAGCCGCATTACTGACCGTGACCGGCAAAACCCGGAGTCTTGATCACGAGCCCGAAGGCCGGGTTCGTGACCTTGAAAGAGACCTCCGCCATGGCCCTGATCGCCTTCAACCCCCCTGTCGACAAAGGACGTTGCACGGCGAACGGCGCCGTGCGCGGGGGCCTGCTGCTGAGCCGCGCCCGTCGCTGGCAGGTCCGTATCCTCGCGGGTGCCGGGCTCGCGCTGCTGCCCTGGCTCGGCTACCTCGCCGGCACCCTGCCGCCCGCCGAGGCCACCGCCTGGGTCACCCTCGACGCCCTGGAGGCCGTCGCACTGCTCACCGCCGGCCTCCGCATCCTGCGTGCCGATCCGCGCCACCGCGCCCCCGCCGGCGCCGCGGCCGTCCTCCTGCTCGCCGACGCCTGCATCGACGTCGCCACCGCCGCCCCCGGCCCGGAGCTGGCCACCGCAATAGCCATGGCCCTGGCCGCCGAACTCCCCCTCGCCGCCGTCTGCGCCTGGCTCGCGACCCGGCCGATGCGGGCAGTCGAGCGCCCGGGCACTTGAGAGACGGGACGCCCAACGGGCACGTACGCCACGCCCCACGGAACACCCGGCGGGGCGTTCACCGAACCCACTAGGGGACCGTCGAACAGATCCCGTAGGGGACGCGAGGCCCCCCTGCGGGGCCACAACGTACGGGCGGGAGTGGGTATTCCCAGGACGAGCACGCGCGGGCGAGCGTCCCCGGCCGCCTCACGGCAAAAACGATGACGGGACCGGCCCCCGCAAGGGGACCGGTCCCGTTCATCTAGCCAATGACCGACTCAGCAGCCAGCAGCTGTCTGGCGGCTGACTCAGCAGCTACCCGAGGTGCCGGACTCAGCAGCCCAGCAGGCGCGCCGCCAGGTAGGGCTGGATCTGGTCCAGGCTGACGCGCTCCTGCTTCATGGTGTCGCGCTCGCGGACGGTGACCGCGTTGTCGTCGAGGGTGTCGAAGTCGACGGTGACGCAGAACGGGGTGCCGATCTCGTCCTGGCGGCGGTAGCGGCGGCCGATGGCGCCCGCGTCGTCGAACTCGATGTTCCAGTTCTTCCGCAGGTCCGCGGCGAGACCCTTGGCCTTCGGGGAGAGCTGCGGGTTGCGGGACAGCGGCAGCACCGCGACCTTGACCGGCGCCAGGCGCGGGTCGAGGCGCATGACCGTGCGCTTCTCCATCTTGCCCTTGGCGTTGGGCGCCTCGTCCTCGACGTAGGCGTCGAGCATGAAGGCGAGCATCGCGCGGTTCACACCGGCCGCCGGCTCGATGACGTACGGGGTCCAGCGCTCGCCGGCCTCCTGGTCGAAGTACGACAGGTCCTGGCCGGACGCCTTGGAGTGCGCGCCGAGGTCGTAGTCGGTGCGGTTGGCCACGCCCTCCAGCTCGGAGAACTCGGTGCCGCCGAAGTTGAAGCGGTACTCGATGTCAGCGGTGCGCTTGGAGTAGTGGGAGAGCTTCTCCTTGGGGTGCTCGTACCACCGGATGTTCTCCTCCTGGATACCGAGGTCGCGGTACCAGTTCCAGCGCTGCTCCATCCAGTACTCGTGCCACTGCTCGTCCTCGCCCGGCTTGACGAAGAACTCCATCTCCATCTGCTCGAACTCGCGGGTGCGGAAGATGAAGTTGCCCGGAGTGATCTCGTTCCGGAAGGACTTGCCCATCTGCGCGATGCCGAACGGGGGCTTCTTGCGCGAGGTCTGCTGGACCTGGGCGAAGTTGGTGAAGATGCCCTGGGCGGTCTCGGGGCGCAGGTAGGCGACCGAGGCGGTGTCCTGGGACGGGCCGAGGTGGGTGGAGAGCAGGCCGGAGAACTGCTTGGGCTCGGTGAAGCCGCCCTTGTTGCCGCAGTGCGGGCAGTTGATGTCGGCGAGGCCGTTCTCGGGCAGCTTGCCGTGCTTGGCCTCGTACGCCTCCTCCAGGTGGTCGGCGCGGAAGCGCTTGTGGCAGGAGGTGCACTCGGTGAGCGGGTCCGTGAAGGTGGCGACGTGGCCGGACGCCTGCCACACCTCGGGCGCCAGGATCACCGACGAGTCGAGGCCGACGACGTCCTCGCGCGAGGTGACCATGGCGCGCCACCACTGCCGCTTGATGTTCTCCTTGAGCTCGACGCCCAGCGGACCGTAATCCCAGGCAGCCCGGGAGCCGCCGTAGATCTCACTGCAGGGGTAAACGAAGCCACGGCGCTTGCTCAGGCTGACGATGGTATCGATCTTGTCGGCGGCCACGGTGCTCTCTTCATTACGACGACGAACGATGAATTGGGCGGCGCCCTCGCGTCTCGTCGGGGGTGCAGGTCGCAAGACGGCCGGGCGAATAGTTCAGGGTACCGGCGGGCGCCGCCCCGGGACCAAATCGGTTCCCGGCCACTGTCGGCCCGCTCACACCGGCCCGAGGTTTATTGACAATCGTTTCCAGGTTTGTTGAAAATGAGTGTCATGAACATACGCCGTCACCTCACCACCGCCGCGGTCGCCGGAGCCGCGGGGCTCGGCCTGCTGGCCCTCTCCGCCTGCTCCCCCACCGCCAGTGGCAGGACGGCCGACGGCAAGCTGAGGGTGACAGCATCCTTCTATCCCATGGAATTCCTCGCCGCGCAGATCGGCGGGAAGCACGTCGAGGTGACCGACCTCACCAAGCCCGGCGTCGAGCCGCACGACCTGGAGCTCACCGCCAAGCAGACCGCCCAGCTCGGCGAGTCCGGCGCGGTCGTCTACCTCAAGGGCCTGCAGCCCGCGGTGGACGCGGCGGTCGCCCAGTCCGGCGTCAAGCACATCGCCGACGCCGCCGCGCTGACCTCCCTGGAGAAGCACGGCACCGAGGTCGACGGCCACCACCACACCACCGGCGACAATGCCTCGCACTCCGACTCCGAGGGCGGCAACGACCCGCACATCTGGCTCGACCCGGTGAAGTACGCCGAGGTCGCCAAGGGCGTCAACAAGACCCTCGCCAAGGCCGACCCGAAGCACCGGGCCGACTACCAGAAGAACACCGACGCCCTGGTGAAGAAGCTGACCGGGCTCGACGCGGAGTTCAAGGACGGCCTGAAGAACCGGGCGTCGGACACCTTCCTCACCACCCACGCGGCCTTCGGCTACCTCGCCGAGCGCTACGGCCTGACCGAGGAGGCCATCAGCGGCCTGGACCCCGAGTCCGAGCCCAGCGCGCACCGCATGAAGGCCCTGCACACCCTCGCCGCCGACCACCACCTCTCCACGGTCTTCTTCGAGACGATCGCCAATCCGGCCACCGCCAAGACCCTGGCCGGCGATCTCCACCTGCGGACCGACGTCCTGGACCCGCTCGAAGGGATCACCGCCAAGTCCCGCGGCACGGACTACTTCGGCGTGCAGCGCGCCAACCTCACGGCGCTGCAGAAGGCGCTCGGCAGCAAGTGAGCAGCAAGCGAACCGCACCGACCAGTCCGCCCCGCACCCCACGGAGGTCACCGTGAAAGAACCGCTCCCCGAGCCGGTCATCGACCTGCGCGGCGCCACCGCATCGCTGGGCGCCCGCCCCGTGCTGCGCGGCGTCGACCTGACGGTGCGCTCCGGCGAGGTCGTCGCGCTGCTCGGCGCGAACGGCTCCGGCAAGTCCACCGCCGTCCGGTCGGTGATCGGCCAGGTCCCGCTGAGCGGCGGCTCGCTGTCGCTGTTCGGCACGGAGTTCCGCCGCTTCAGGAACTGGGCCCGCATCGGATACGTCCCGCAGCGCACCACCGCGGCCGGCGGGGTGCCCGCCACCGTCCGCGAGGTCGTCACGGCCGGCCGGCTGGCCCGTACGAAGCTGGGTGTGCTGCGCAAGGCCGACCGGGCCGCGGTCCACCACGCACTGGAGCTGGTCGGCATGGCCGACCGCGCCAAGGACTCGGTCAACGCGCTCTCCGGCGGCCAGCACCAGCGGGTGCTGATAGCCCGGGCGCTGGCCGGCGAACCGGAACTGCTGATCATGGACGAGCCGATGGCCGGCGTCGACCTCGCCAGCCAGGAAGTGCTCGCCGCCGCCCTGCGCGAGCAGGTCGCCCGCGGCACCACCGTCCTGCTCGTGCTGCACGAGCTCGGCCCGTTGGAGCCGCTGATCGACCGCGCGGTGGTGCTGCGCGACGGCTGCGTCGTCCACGACGGCCCGCCGCCCGAGGCCGTGGGCCAGCACGCCCTCCCCGGCCACGACCATGTCCACCCGCACGCCGACGCGGCCGCGGAACCGATCCGGACGGGGTTGCTCACCTGATGGACATCCTGACCTACGCCTTCATGCAGCGGGCCCTGATCGCCGCCCTGATCGTCGGCGTCACCGCACCCGCCATCGGCATCTACCTCGTCCAGCGCCGCCAGGCCCTGATGGGCGACGGAATCGGCCATGTCGCGCTCACCGGCGTCGGACTGGGCTTCCTGCTCAACCAGAGCCCGGTCTGGGTCGCCACCGCCGTCGCCGTCGCCGGCTCGGTCGTCATGGAGCTGATCCGCTGGTACGGCAAGACCCGCGGCGACCTCGCGCTGGCCATGCTGTTCTACGGCGGTATGGCGGGCGGTGTGATGCTGATGAACCTCTCCGACGCCGGCTCCAACGCCAACCTCGGCACCTACCTCTTCGGCTCGATCACGACCGTCTCGCCGCAGGACATGACGACGATCTACGTGCTCGCCGCGCTGGTCCTGGCGATCACCGTCGGGCTGCGCCGCCAGCTGTTCGCGGTGTGCCAGGACGAGGAGTTCGCGCGGGTGACCGGCCTGCCGGTCCGGCTGCTGAACCTGCTGATCGCGGTGACCGCCGCGGTCACCGTCACCGTCGCGATGCGGGTGGTCGGCCTGCTGCTGGTCAGCGCCCTGATGGTGATCCCGGTCGCGGCCGCCCAGCAGATCAGCCGCAGCTTCGCGGTCACCTTCTCGGTGGCCGTCGCGATCGGTGTCGCGGTCACCCTTACGGGCACCACCACCTCGTACTACGTGGACGTCCCGTCCGGTGCCACGATCGTGCTCTTCGCCATCGGCCTGTTCGTCGTGCTGACCGCGCTCGCCACGCCGCTCGCGAAAAAGCGCGCCAGGGCTGCCGCACAGCCCGGTGCGGGGTGCACCCTGGAGGTACCCGCCGGTCGCACCGCCCCGGACGATGTGAGCGTGGCCGGATAGCCGCACGCCGGTAAGCGTCCCACCAGGGCGCCGGTCATCACCTGGCACAATGGCGGGACGCATGCGCAGGGGGAAGACCTGACGTCCTAAGGGAGGCAACGGTGGCGACGAGCGCGGGATCTCCGGTACGCGGCCGGTCGACGCGGCAGCGGACCGCGGTGTCCGCCGCACTCGACGAGGTGGACGAGTTCCGCAGTGCCCAGGAGCTGCACGACATGCTCAAGCACCGGGGCGACTCGGTCGGACTGACCACCGTCTACCGCACGCTGCAGTCGCTCGCCGACGCCGGCGAGGTCGACGTGCTGCGCACCAGCGAGGGCGAGGCGGTCTACCGCCGCTGCAGCACCGACGACCATCACCACCACCTGGTCTGCCGGAGCTGCGGCAAGGCCGTCGAGGTCGAGGGTCCCGCGGTGGAGAAGTGGGCCGACCAGATCGCCGCCGAGCACGGCTTCCGGGACGTGGCGCACACGATCGAGATCTTCGGTACCTGCGGCGAGTGCGCGGAGCGGACCGCCGAGGAGAAGTAGCCGACAGGAGCAGCAACTGCGCCGGGGCCGCCGCCGAGTTGATCGGGGCGGCCCTTCGTATGCCCGGCGGCAGAGCGCACGGATGACAGGTACACGCTGGTGGTAGCCTCGGTGGGCTATCGGCGCGGTGCTCGCGCCCACACGGGGGGTAGTAATGGGTCTCGGGGATCTCTGGGAAGACGGCAAGCAGCTCGTCGGCGACGTGGTCGAGGTCGGCAAGGACGTCATGATGGCGCCCGCCGAGATCGCGCACTGGGTGCTGACCCAGATGTTCGGCGGCGGCGACGCGGACCTGCAGAAGATCGCGGCCGAACTGGCCAAGCTCAGCAAGGAGCTGGACGGATTGACCAAGGAGGTCAATACCGCGCTCGGAAAGCTGACCTGGCACGGCCCGGCGTCGGACGCCTTCGTCGCCGTCGCGCACGGCCGCGTCAAGGAGATGAACAAGATCTCCGACGATCTCACCACGCTGGGCCAGGCCGTCACCCGGCTGTCCCAGGTCTACTGACGAGCCACGACGACACGGGGGTTGTACGGATGGCAGGCGACACGTTCGGTGTCGAGATGGCGGAGCTCAACACCATCGAGAAGGACTGGCGCTCGGCCGCCGAGAAGATGCTGGAGCTCCACCGGCGGCTGTGCGAGGTCAAGGACACCATGGCCACCGCGGCCAGCATCGACCTCGCGACCGCGCCGCTCGCGTCCCTTCCCGGCTTCGGCATCGCCTACCAGGTGCAGGCCGACGTCGAGGAGATCGCCGAGGTGAGCCGGCGCCTCGCCGCGGCCAAGTCCCAGCTGCTCGACGGGCTCGCGGCGGACGCCGACAAGATCAAGCAGGTCAAGGCCGAGTACGAGGCCAACGAGAAGAAGATCGAAGAAGACCTCAAGAAGATCAAGGACGGCAAGCACCACGACACGCCCAAGTCACCGCAGACCGGCTCGCACGGCGCCGGGTCCGGCTCCGGAGGCGGTGGCGGTGGCGGTGGTGGCGGCGGTGCCAGCGGCGGCGGCCACGGCGGTGGTGGTGGCGCCGGCGGTCCGGCCCCCTCCCAGGGTCACGGCGACGGCAAGTGGGAGACCAAGGGCGACTGGGACGCCTGGTCGCCGGGCAAGCACCACACCACCACCGGCGCCGGCGTGCAGGACGCCCCCGACACCTCCGGGCTCCCCAAGGAGCGCAAGGACATCATCGACCGGGCCCTGGAGCGGGTGAACCACCGCATCGGCTACAGCCAGTCGGCCACCACCAACGGCTACCGCGACGACTGCTCGGGCTTCGTCTCCGCCGCCTGGGGCCTCGAACCCCCGGGCCTCAACACCTACGGCCTGATGGGCGGCAACACCGCCCACGTGATCACCAAGGACGACCTGCAGCCGGGCGACGCCCTGATCGCCGGCGATCACACCGTCCTCTTCGGTGGCTGGGCCGACGAGGCCCACACCAAGTACATCGCCCTGGAGGACAACGGCTCCCAGGGCACCGTCTCGCACGTCATCCCGTACCCGTACTACTCGGGCGACGCGGCGCACGAGAGGTCGATCGGCCAGCCGTACGTGCCCTACCGCCGCAACGGCCTCTAGCCAGGGGCTTGAACGGCCCGTACGCGTACGGCCCGGCTTCCTGGAGCACAGGAAGCCGGGCCGCCCGCCCTCAGGCCGTCAGGTCGCGGACTCGCCCTCCGCCACCGGCGCGGCACCGAACCGCCGGTCCCGCTTGGCGTACTCCAGGCACGCGTCCCACAGGTTCCGCCGGTCGAAGTCCGGCCACAGGATGTCCTGGAAGACCATCTCGGCGTACGCGCTCTGCCAGATCAGGTAGTTCGAGGTGCGCTGCTCACCGGACGGCCGCACGAAGAGATCCACGTCCGGCATGTCCGGGTAGTACATGTACTTCGCGAGGGTCTTCTCGTTGACCTTCGACGGCTCCAGCTTCCCGGCCCGTACGTCCCGGGCGATCGCCGCCGCGGCGTCCGCGATCTCCGCCCGACCTCCGTAATTCACGCAGAAATACAGGGTCATCGCGTCATTGTTCTTGGTCTGCTCCTGGGCGATCTGGAGCTCCTGCACCACGGACTTCCACAGCTTCGGCATCCGGCCGACCCACCGGATGCGAATACCGAGCGCATCCATTTCGTCACGGCGCCGCCGGATGACATCGCGGTTGAAGTTCATCAGGAACTTGACCTCGTCCGGCGACCGCTTCCAGTTCTCGGTGGAAAAGGCGTAGAGCGAAAGGTTCTTCACGCCCATTTCCAGGCAGCCCTTGAGGACGTCCAGTACGACGCCCTCGCCGACCTTGTGCCCCTCGGTGCGCGGCAGGCCCCGCTCCTTCGCCCACCGGCCGTTGCCGTCCATGACCACGGCCACATGGTTCGGGACGAGCTCACCGGGGATCTTCGGCGGCCGCGCGCCGGAAGGGTGCGGCTCGGGCGTGACGTACTCGCGTCGGTTACGGCCCAGAATCCCGCGTCGTGCCATGCGGCCCACGTCTCCTATGTATCGCTGTGTCGCTGTGTCGCTGTGTCGCTTCGAGGATTGTCGTTGTGCGCGGGTGACCACTGCATCACCGCGCCTGCCTGCCCTACTGCTCTACATACCGCAGGGAACGCAGCCCCCGCTCCAGATGCCAGTGCAAATAGGCCGTGACCAGCCCACTGCCCTCCCGCGCATGGCGGGCCTCGCAGGCGTCCGCGGTCTCCCAGTCGCCGGTCAGCAGCGCGCTCAGGAGCCCGATGGCCTCCGAGGAGGGTACGACGCTCCCGGGCACCCGGCACTCACCGCATATCACCCCGCCCGACGCGACCGAGAAGAACCGGTTCGGGCCCGGCATCCCGCACCGTGCGCAACTGTCGAAGCTCGGCGCGTAACCGTTCACGGCCAGCGAGCGGAGCAGGAACGCGTCGAGCACGAGATGCGGCGCGTGCTCCCCGCGGGCCAGCGTCCGCAGCCCGCCGACCAGCAGCAGGTACTGCTGGACCGCCGGCTCGCCCTCGTGGTCGGTGAACCGCTCGGCGGTCTCCAGCATGGCCGTACCGGCGGTGTAGCGGGCGTAGTCCGTGACGATGCCGCCGCCGTACGCGGCGATCGTCTCGCTCTGCGTACAGAGCGGCAGCCCGCGCCCGACGAGCTCGCTGCCGCGGGCGTAGAACTGCACGTCCACGTGGGAGAACGGCTCCAGCCGCGCCCCGAACTTCGACTTCGTCCGCCGCACCCCCCGGGCCACGGCGCGGACCCGGCCGTGGCCGCGGGTGAGCAGCGTGATGATCCGGTCCGCCTCACCCAGCTTCTGGGTGCGCAGCACGATGCCGTCGTCGCGGAACAGACTCATGGCGCCCATTCTCGCGCATGCGCAGAGGGGGCTGACCGGCAGCACTTTTCGCAGTCGTGCGGTGACGCTCCGGGACCGCCCTGGGGTCGCCGGAGGCGTCGCTGCGCCTGGTCGGGCCGACGGCAGCGGGCTGCGGACGAGGCGCGAGTACGACCTGAGCTGAGCTCGGCGGGGCAGGAGCACCACCGCTTGGTCCGCTTTCATAGAGGCCGTCAAGAACGCGCGGTTCCGGGCCGCCTGACCGGCTTTCACCAAGGGCACACAACAGGCACACAGCGGCCCCGCCATCTGCCCTGGATGACAGGGCCGCATCACGTTATCGTCCGGTCATCGCGGGCGGAAGGTGACCTTCCGTACTTCTCAGTCGCCCCTTGGGATCGCACCTCACGGCACGTCAACTCCCCGGTAGCATCCCGTGATGATCGGCAGCACGTCGCCGTGATGGCCGGCCGACCCAGTCAGTACCCCACATGAGGATCTCGATGACATCCATACCGGAGGCGCTGTTGTGGTGCCTCAGCGCAGGTACGGCCGCCGCCGTGGTCCTGGCGGCGTTCTCGGTCCGGGCCAGCGGACAACGCAAGGCCCTGAGAGCGCGCCTGACCGCCGCTGAGGAACAGAACAGCGCCACGCTCCACAGCAATACGGAGCTGTCGGCCCGGCTGCGCGCCACCGAGGCCGAGATCCGGCACCTGGCCGGTACCCGGCTCCCGGACCTGACGATGGCGCTGGCCCATCCGCACGTACCGGTGCGCGGTCTGCTCGACGCCCGGTTTGCCGGGTCGGAGACCGACGAGGCGCTGGCCGCCGTACTGGAGCAGGTCGGCGAGGCCATCACCAAGGAGCGCACGCGGGTCGACGCGGCCGCCCAGTCGGCGCTCCGCGGCGCGACCACGACCATCCAGGCGCTGCTCTACCGGCTGCAGACGGCGCTGCAGGAGATGCAGCACCGCTACGACGACCCGGAGATCGCGCAGGACCTGCTGAACGCGGACTTCCTCAACGAGCAGGCGCTGCGGCGCGTGCAGGCCACCGGCGTCGTCTGCGGTGCCTGGCCGGGCCTGACCCGCGAGGACTCGTACCTGGCCGAGCTGGTCGTGGGCGCCATGTCCCGGCTGCGCGGCTACGAGCGGGTCCAGATCAGCAACCAGCTGCGCGACCCGGTCGCGGTGGTCGCGCGGGCCGTCGAGCCGATCGCGATCACCGTCACCGAGCTGCTGGCCAACGCGCTGCACCACTCGCACCGGGAGCTGCCGGTCACCATCACCCTCCAGCAGGGCAACCGCGGCGCCTCGGTGATCATCGACGACTACGGCGTCGGCATGCACGACGACGAGATCAAGGCGGCGATGGAGCTGCTGGCGGGCGACGGCGATCTGCTGCTGACCCAGCTCGGCGACCCGCCGCGGTCCGGTTTCGCCGCGGCCGGGCAGCTGGTGCGCCAGTACGGCTTCGGAGTGCACGTCGAGCCGTCGCCGTACGGCGGTGTGCGGGCCGTGGTGTACATCCCGGGTGACCCCCTCCTCACCGTCCTCGACGAGAGCGCCCAGCCCATGTCCGTGATGGCTCCGCTGCCGCACCGTTCCGGGATGACGGAACGATCCTCCTCCGCGCTGCCGACCGGGGCGGCGCCCTCCTCGGCAGCGTCCTCCGCCGGTCAGCCGGCTCCCGCCCCGGCCGCGCCGGCCGCCCCCGCGGCGCCCGCCGCGCCCGCCGTGCACGCCTCGTACGACGCGCCGGCCACCGAGGGCGAACTGCCGCGCCGGCGCCGCCGCAAGCCCGCGTCGGAGGCCGAACAGGCCCCGCGCACCGAACCGATTCCCCCGCGCTCCCCGGAGGAGACCGGATCCCGCTGGGCCGCCCTCCAGCGGGGCACCGAATCCGGCCGGGCAGCCGCCCAGTCAGAACCCCCTCGCAGTCCCGAAGGGAACGCCCAGTCATGAACAACCCCGCCCGCCGCCGTGTCGCCGAGGACAAGTCCTGGGTGCTGGCGCCGCTCTTGGAGTTGCCGCATGTTATCCACGCAGCCGTGATCTCCGGTGACGGCTTCATCGAGGGTGCCTCGCCGGGCCTCACCCGGGAGGCCGGCGAGGGTGTCGCCGCGATGATGTCCGCACTGCAGGGCGCCGCGCGCGCCGTCACCGCCGCGTTCGCCGAGAAGGACGACACCCGGCTGCGGCAGACCGTCATCGAGTCCGACGAGGGCTTCGTCTTCGCGATACCGGCCGGCGAGAACACCTGCCTGGCCGTCTTCGCCGACCCGGAGGTGAACATGGGAGTCGTCGCACACCACATGCAGATCCAGGTGACGACGCTGGGCAACAAGGTGATGAACAGCCCGGCCCGGGACCTCGGTAACCCGGCATGACGCCCCGCCAGAGCAGCGGCAGGCGCCTCGTCCCGGCCTACCTGGCCACCGGCGGACGCGCCCGCCCCAGCCGCAACACGTTGGACCGGCTCACCCTGCTGCACAGCGTGGGGATGCCGATCACCAGTGAGGTACGCCCGGAAGAGCACCGCATCCTTACGCTGCTGCAGCCCGGGGCGCTGTCTCTGGCCGAGGTCGCCGCCCACCTTCACCTGCCCGTCAGCGTGGTGAAGGTGCTGGTGGCCGACCTTGTCGATGCCGGGCGACTGCACGCCCGTGTCCCCATCCCCGAAGCCGAGCAATTCGACCGGCAGATTCTGGAGAGGGTTCTCGATGGACTCCGCTCTCTCAAGTCCTAGCAGCGCGACCGGTACGGGTACCGGCACCGGCAACATGTACCTCTCCGGCGAGCACCAGACCCTGGTCAAGCTGCTGGTCGCGGGTCCGTTCGGGGTCGGCAAGACGACGCTCATCCGGGCGCTGTCGGAGACCCCGCCGCTGCACACCGAAGAGGTCATGACCCAGTCCGGCGCGATCGTCGACGATCTCGCCGGCGTACGGGAGAAGACCACCACCACCGTCGCGATCGACTTCGGGCGGCTGACGCTGCCCGGGGACCTGGTGCTCTACCTGTTCGGCACGCCCGGGCAGAAGCGCTTCCGGCCCCTGTGGCAGGACATCGCCCGCGGTGCGCTGGGCGCCCTGGTCCTCGCGGACACCCGCCGGCTGGCGGACTCCTTCGAGGTGATGGACATCGTCGAGGAGGCCGGGCTGCGCTACGCGGTCGCGGTCAACACCTTCCCGGACGCGCCCCAGTACTCCGTCGAGAAGCTCCGCGAGGCACTCGACCTGCACCCCGAGACACCGCTGGTGCTGTGCGACGCCCGCGACCGCGACCAGTCCGTCGATGCGCTGATCGCGCTCGTCGGCCACGTTCTGGCCCACACTCCCGAGGAGAACCCGAACCCGTGACTTCCCCGCACCAGCCGGAAGAATGGGGTCTCCCCCGCCCGGGCGAAGCCGAGCGCCCGGGGTATCCGCCGCAGCAGGGCGCCGCGCCGCCACCGGGCTGCCCGGCGCACTCCGCGGTCCCGCCGCAGCAGGCCACGGGGTACCCGCAGGCCCGGCCCGACGCGCACGAGCCGGTGAAGCTCTACGGACCGGAGTTCGCCGCCGACCCGGGCTGCGTCTACGGCCGGCTGCGGCAGTACGGCGCGCTGGCGCCGGTCGAGATCGCGCCCGACGTGACCGCGATGCTGGTCACCGACTACCGCGCGGCCCTCGACCTGCTGCACGACGACTCGACCTGGTCGAAGGACTCCCGGGAGTGGATGCAGACCGTCCCGCCGGACTCCCCGATCCTGCCGATGCTGGGCTGGCGGCCGAACGTCTTCTACAGCGACGGGCCGGCGCACGTCCGCTACCGGGACGTCATCGTCGACAGCTTCAAGCTGGTGGAACCGCACGAGCTGCGGGCCCGTGTGCACCACGCCGCGGACACCCTGATCCAGCGGTTCGGCGCCCGCGGTGAGGTCGATCTGATCGCCGACTACGCGCGGCTGATCCCGCTGCTGATGTTCAACAACCTCTTCGGGCTGCCCGACTCCTACAGCGACCGGCTCATCGAGGCCCTCGCCGGGATGATCGAGGGCACCTCGCCCGAGGAGGCGGCGGCCGCCAACGAGGCGTACACCGCGTACATCATGGAGCTGGTCGGCTCGAAGAAGGCGCAGCGCGGCGCGGACCTGACCTCGTGGTTCATGGACCACCCCAACGGGCTGACCGACGAGGAGCTCATCCACAACATCATCCTGGTGATGGGCGCGGGCAACGAACCGCTCGCCAACCTCATCGGCAACGCGCTGTCGCGGATGCTCTCCGACGACCGCTACTACAACACCCTCACCGGTGGCGCCCTGACCCCGCAGGACGCCATCAACGAGGTGCTGTGGAACGACCCGCCGCTGACCAACTACTCCGCCCACTTCCCGGTCCGCGACGTCTTCTTCCACGGCACCTGGGTGCGCCGGGGGCAGCTGGTGATGGTGTCGTACGCGGCCGCCAACAGCCAGTTCGACACCACCTCGCTGGACGTGCCGGGCTCGGGCGGCGGTTCGCACCTGTCCTGGGCGGCCGGACCGCACGCCTGCCCGGTGAAGCGGCACGCACTGCTGATCGCCACCACCGCGATCGAGCGGCTCACCGCATGGCTCTCCGACATCGAACTCGCCGTTCCCGCCGGCGAGTTGGAGTGGCGGCACGGCGCCTTCCACCGGGCCCTGGTCGCGCTGCCGGCCCGCTTCTCCCCCATCACCCCCGACCAGGCAGGAGCCACTCCATGGCACAACAGGGACAGCAGCCCTACGTCATCGACCCGGTCGGAAGCGACATCCACGGGGAGGCAGCCCGCCTCCGCGCGATAGGCCCGGCGGCCCGGATCGAACTGCCCGGCGGCATCGAGGCCTGGGCGGTCACCGGCCACGCCCTGCTCAAGTCGCTGCTGACCGACGACCGGGTCTCCAAGAACCCCCGCGAGCACTGGCCGGCCTGGCAGCGCGAGGAGATCCGCAGCAGCTGGCTGCAGTCGTGGATCGGCGTCACCAACATGTTCACCGCGTACGGCCCGGACCACCGGCGGCTGCGCAAGCTGATCGCGCCGGCGTTCACGGCCCGCCGTACGGACGCCATGCTGCCGCGCGTCGAGCGGATCACCCAGGCCTTACTGGACGATCTCGCCGGCCGCCCGGCCGGCTCGGTCGTGGACCTGCGCGAGGTGTTCACCCACCCGCTGCCCATGCAGGTCATCTGCGAGCTCTTCGGCTTCCCGGAGGGCGAGCCGCGCGCCGAACTCGCCCGGCTGGTCGAGGCGATCATGGACACCACCGCCACGCCGGAACAGGCCGGTGCCACCGCCGCGGCCGTGCACACCCTGCTGACCGGCCTGGTCACCGCCAAGCGCGAGGCACCGGCGGACGACCTCACCAGCCTGCTGGTCTCCGCCCGGGACGACGACGGCGAGCGGATGACCGAGCAGGAGCTCCTGGACACCCTGCTGCTGGTCATCGGCGCCGGGCACGAGACCACCGTCGACCTCATCGGCAACGCGGTGACGGCCCTGCTCACCCACCCCGAACAGCGGGAGCTGGTGCTGTCGGGCCAGGTGCCGTGGAGCGACGTGATCGAGGAGACGCTGCGCTGGGCCCCCAGCATCGCGAGCCTGCCGCTGCGCTTCGCGGTGGAGGACATCGAGCTGCCGGACGGGATCACCATCCGCAAGGGCGACGCGATCCTCCCCGGGTACGCCGGTGCCGGCCGCGACCCGGAGTTCCACGGCCCCGGGGCGGACACGTTCGACGTCCGGCGCGGCGTCCAGGAGCACCTGGCCTTCGGCCACGGCGTGCACCACTGCCTCGGTGCCCCGCTGGCCCGTATGGAGGCCCGGATCGCCCTCCCGGCGCTCTTCGCCCGCTTCCCCGACCTCCAACTCGCCGTAACCGCCGAGGAGTTGCAGCCCGCGGGCGGCTTCATCTCGGGCGGCCTGCGGGGGCTTCCGGTGCGTCTGACGCCGGCCGAGGCCGCGACGTCGGCTCCGGCTGCGGCGGGCGCGTAACCGCCCCTGGCACCCGGCGCGTCCGGCCCCCGTCACCGCCCCGGCGGCGACGGGGGCCGCAACCTTCTCGTCCCCTCACCGGTCGGTAACGGCAACCGCCTCCGGATCGAGAGGGACCTTCCCGATGAAGCTCCGCCGCGCCCTGACGGCCGTCCTCGCCACGGCCCTGCTGACCCCCGCCGCCCTGCTGACCACCCCGGCCGCCGCCGCGACCGGAACACCGGGGGTGAGCACCGAACTCCTGGACCTCCCCCGCACCGTGGCCGTCGGCTCCGGCTGGCACGGCTTCGCCGATCTCGTCCGCAACACCACGAACGGCACGCTGCCGGCCGTCACCCTCTCGCTCACCGGCACCGCGCCGGTCACCGTCCAGTTCTTCGACAACGCGGCGGGCGGCACCTGGCACACCGTCGACCTGCGCAAGGGACGGTTCCTCCGCTACGCCGACCTCATGCCGGGCGAGTACCTGAGCAAGCCCATGCGCCTGAAGCTCAAGGCGGGCGCCCGTCCGGGCAGTCGTGCCACCCTCACCGCCCTCGCCACCTTCTGCGACGACCACGGCAGATGCGGTGTCTCGGCACCGAAGTCCTACGCGATCAAGATCACCGCGAAGGGCACCCGTTAGGAACGGCCGGAGGTCCCCGGCCCTAGGAGGGCGTGCGGGCCGCCGCGGCGAGCAGCCGCTCGGTGTCCGCCGGGCCCAGGGTCAGCGCCCCGCCGACCGTGGTGAGCACCTCGCGCTCCGCGGGCGTGTAGGCGCCGTCCGCGAGGGCGATCCGGGCGCCCTGGAGGAGCAGCGACTCCCGCCCGGCGGGCGCGAGATGCGGGGCGAGCGGCTCCAGGGCCTCGTGCAGCTCTATCGCCAGCGCGGTGCCGCACGGGTCGAGGCCGGCATGGCCGCAGTGGCCGCCGGTCACCGCGTCGTAGGTGCCGGTGAGCCGCCCGGTGTCGGCGGCGAGGGCCGCGAGGAGGGTCAGCAGCTGGTCCTCGGAACAGTCCGGGAAGCCGGCCGTCCGGACGGCGTCCACGGCGGTCTCCCGGACCGCGCGGGACGAGGTCCCGCCGGCGGCCAGCAGCGCGAGCGTGACGGTGTGGACGGCGTCCCGCAGCATCGCGGAGAAGCGGACGGTGGTGGGGTGGTCGAGGGCGTCCAGGCCGAAGCGGCCGTGGCAGGCGGAGCACTCCAGGACCGGGCCGGTGTGGCCGCGGGAGAGGAGCGGGACGCCGAGGAGGGTGAGGCGGCGGTGGCCGGTGCGTCGGAGGTAGTTGCGGTCGCCGCCGCAGGCCGGACAGAAGAACTCGCCGTCGGCGACGGTACGCCAGGACGTGCGCACTCCCATCACACACACCTTGTGCATTCCGTCAGCCTCCGTAACTCCCCGTTGCCGTCCCGGCACAGGAGAGACCCCCACGCCACCGTCGCCGTGTTGGACGTGATGTTAGCCACATCATTGATGCGCCGTCAGCACCTCGTATCGGACAACTACGGCTCGGCGGCACGCCAGAAGCACTGGCGCGCCGCCGAAATGGCCGAAATCGCGGGGCCGGGCGCAGGGCCGCGGAGGCTCAGCGGCCGGCGCGATTCACGGCGGAGACCACGGCCTTCAGCGAGGCGCGGGTGGTGTTCGCGTCGATGCCGATGCCCCACAGGACCTTGTCACCGATCGCGCACTCGATGTACGAGGCGGCCTGCGCGGAGGCGCCCTCGCTCATCGTGTGCTCCTGGTAGTCCAGCAGCCGTACGTCCACGCCGATGCCCTGCAGGGCGTCGAAGAACGCGGAGATCGGGCCGTTGCCGGACCCGGTCAGCACGGTGTCCCGGCCGTCCACGACCGCCTCGACGGTGAGCGCGTCGATGCCGTCCCGGTCCGTCGTGGTCTGGCCGTTCTTGACCTGGATGCGGCCCCACGGGTTCGCGGGGTTGGGCAGGTACTCGTCCTGGAAGGCGGACCAGATGGCGGCCGGCGTGACCTCGCCGCCCTCGGCGTCGGTCTTCTCCTGGATGATCCGGGAGAACTCGATCTGCATCCGGCGCGGCAGGTCCAGCTTGTGGTCGTTCTTCAGGACGTAGGCGATACCGCCCTTGCCGGACTGCGAGTTGACGCGGATGACGGCCTCGTAGGAGCGGCCGACGTCCTTCGGGTCGATGGGCAGGTACGGCACCGCCCACTCGATGTCGTCCACGGTCTTGCCGGCGGCGGCCGCCTCGGCCTCCATGGCGTCGAAGCCCTTCTTGATGGCGTCCTGGTGGGAGCCGGAGAAGGCGGTGTAGACCAGGTCGCCCGCGTAGGGGTGGCGCGGGTGGACCTCCATCTGGTTGCAGTACTCGCTGGTCCGGCGGATCTCGTCGATCTGCGAGAAGTCGATCTGCGGGTCGACGCCCTGGCTGAAGAGGTTCATGCCCAGGGTCACCAGGTCGACGTTGCCGGTCCGCTCGCCCTGCCCGAACAGGCAGCCCTCGATGCGGTCGGCGCCCGCCATGATCGCCAGCTCGGCGGCGGCCACGGCCGTCCCCCGGTCGTTGTGCGGGTGGACGCTCAGGCAGACGTACTCGCGCCGGGTCAGGTGGCGGGCCATCCACTCGAACCGGTCCGCGTGCGTGGACGGCGTCGAACGCTCCACCGTGGCGGGCAGGTTGAGGATGATCTCGCGGCCCTCCTCGGGACGCCAGACGTCGCAGACCGCCTCGCAGACCTCCAGGGCGAAGTCCAGCTCGGTGTCGGTGAAGATCTCCGGGCTGTACTGGTAGCCGAAGACCGTCTCGTCGCCGAGGATCTTCTCCGCGTACTCCATCACCAGCCGGGTGCCGTCCACGGCGATCTGCTTGATGTCGTCCTTGGAGCCGCGGAAGACCACCCGGCGGAAGGTCGGCGCGGTCGCGTTGTACAGGTGGACGGTGGCGCGCTTGGCGCCGCGCAGCGACTCGACGGTCCGCTCGATCAGGTCCTCGCGGGCCTGCGTCAGCACCGAGATCGTGACGTCGTCGGGGATCGCGCCCTCTTCGATGATCGACCGTACGAAGTTGAAGTCGGTCTCGCCGGACGACGGGAACCCGACCTCGATCTCCTTGTAGCCCATGCGCACCAGCAGGTCGAACATCTCGCGCTTGCGGGCCGGCGACATCGGGTCGATCAGCGCCTGGTTGCCGTCCCGCAGGTCGGTGGAGAGCCAGCGCGGCGCCTTGGTGATCCGGTTGTCCGGCCAGGTCCGGTCCGGCAGGTCCACGGCCTCGTACGGGCCGTACTTGTGGATCGGCATCCCGGAGGGCCGCTGGGTGACGGTCGCGGCGGTGATGGGCGTGGGGCGACCGACGGAGATTTCGGAGGTCATTGCGCGGGGCTCCTGTCGAAGACTTTCGACGGCCGACGGTGGGCAACACCGGACTCCGCGGGGAGGGGGTCGGCCTCGACTACAGGCCCTCGCCGCGGCAGCTAAGGAGAAGCAGCCCGTAACGCATGATGCTCAGCACCCTAACCGAGGTACGCCCTGAGTGGCGGTCGCGTATCAGTATGCGGGACCGGGCCGGACGTTACGCCATAAATGCGACGAACCACACATATGCAGGAATCTCCAGCGCAAGCAGTGACACCCGCACTACACAGTGCCACCGTTTGTCCATGGACCTCAACACGGACCCCAGCAACGACCGGACCTCGAAGGCCACCGGCCCGACCGTCCCCGGCGACCCCGTCTTCTGCACGATCATCCCGCCGCACATCCTCGACAACCTCGCGCAGTCGGACGACCCGGCCCACTTCGAGCCGGCCCGCCGCACCCTGGAGCACGACGGCGCCCACCGCATCCTCCGCAGGACCCGGGCCGCTCAGGCCGTCGCCCCGCAGGAGGCCCGGGCCTCCGCCGACAAGCCGACCCGCACCATCTACAACGCCGGCCACCGGGAGAACCTCCCCGGCACCAAGGTCCACTCCGAGTCCGACGGACCCTCCCGCGACGCCTCGGTCAACCGCGCCCACGCCGGACTGGGCGCGACCTTCGACTTCTACCTGAAGACGTACCACCGCAAGTCCATCGACGGCGCCGGCCTGGCACTCGACGCGACCGTCCACTACGGCCAGAAGTACGACAACGCCTTCTGGGACGGCGAGCGGATGGTCTTCGGCGACGGCGACGGCGACCTCTTCAAGGACTTCACCATCCCCGTCGACGTCATCGGCCACGAGCTGACCCACGGCGTCACCCAGTACACCGCCAACCTCGACTACCACGGCCAGTCCGGCGCCCTCAACGAGTCCGTCTCCGACGTCTTCGGCTCCCTGATCAAGCAGTACGCCCTCGGCCAGACCGCCGACCAGGCCGACTGGCTGATCGGCGCCGACCTGCTCGGCCCCAACGTCACCGGCAAGGCCCTGCGCTCCATGAAGGCGCCCGGTACGGCCTATGACGACGACGTCCTGGGCAAGGACCCGCAGCCGGCCACCATGGAGGGCTACGTCAAGACCACCGACGACAACGGCGGCGTCCACATCAACTCCGGCATCCCCAACCACGCCTTCTACCTCTTCGCCAGCAAGCTCGGCGGCAAGGCGTGGGAGCGGGCCGGCCAGGTCTGGTACGACGTCCTGACCGGCGGCGAACTGCCCAAGGCCGCCACGTTCGCCGACTTCGCCAAGCTCACGATCAAGGCCGCCCAGGCCCGCTTCGGCACCGGCGACGAACACGAGGCCGTGGTCAAGGCCTGGTCGCAGGTCGGCCTCTCGCCGAAGTGACGACATAACGACTCGAGAGGGCCGCATCTCGGCGCGGCGGGAAGTGACCGGCGTACCTCGGGGGTGTGCCGGTTACCCGAAAGAACGGGAGCGGTGTACGGGCGCCGGCGACCAGCAGGCGCCCACCCCCCGCCCCCGACTACCGTGGCCATATGGCCCCCCAAACGGGGAAGAAGTCCGTCGCAGGACGTCGGAGGAGCCCGTTATGCGCATTCACGTTCACCGCACCGGCGGCTTCGCGGCCATCGACCGCCGGGCCGAGATCGACACCGCGGGGCGCGACGACTCCGGCGAGTGGCAGTCGCTCGCCGAACGCGCCCTCGCCACCGCCCGCACCGAACCCCCCGTCGGCGTCCCCGACGGCTTCAGCTACCAGATCACCGTCGACGGCCGCACGGTGTACCTCTCCGACCCCCGCCTCACGGACGACCAGCGGACCTTGATCACGAGGGTGATGAAGGAAGGGGCGTAGGCGGTCGCGCAGGGCCGCCGACAAGGGACGCAGCGCTGCGGTGCCGGCGAGGCATCGCCGGCTGCCCGCCAACTCCCTTACGTGCCCTGCCCCTTGACACTGTTACCGCCGGTTACGAAGATCCCGGCATGACTGCCGTGCCGGAGTTCCCCAGGCCCCTGCCGCGCTTCCCGGAGGATTTTCTGTGGGGGGTGTCGACGTCCGCCGCACAGATCGAAGGCGCGGTGGACGAAGGGGGGCGCGCCACCTCGACATGGGACGTTTTCACCGCGCAGAGCGGGCGGATCAAGGACGGCTCGAATGCCCGGGTGGCGACCGATCATTACCACCGCTATCCCGAGGACGTGCGGCTGCTCAAGGAACTCGGGGTCGGCGCATACCGGTTTTCGGTGGCCTGGCCGCGGGTGGTGCCGGACGGGCGAGGGGCGGTGAATGCGGCCGGGCTGGATTTCTACGACCGGCTGGTCGATGCCTTGCTGGCGGCCGGAATCGCGCCGGTGCCGACGCTTTTCCACTGGGACACCCCGCAGGTCGTGGAGGACGGCGGGGGCTGGCTCGTACGGGAAACGGCACAGTGGTTCGCCGCGTACGCCGATGCCGTGGCGGCGCGGCTCGGGGACCGGGTGGAGCGGTGGATCACGCTCAATGAGCCGGCGGAACTGACGCTGCTGGGCTACGGGCTGGGGCAGCACGCGCCGGGGCGGGAATTACTGTTCGGCGCGTTGCCGGCAGCACACCACCAGCTGCTGGGGCACGGCCTGGCGGTGCAGGCATTGCGGGCCCGGGGCGCCCGGTCCATCGGGATCGCGAATTCCCACGGGCCGACCTGGGCGGCCTCCGACGCGGAAGAAGACCGTACGGCGGCGGATTTCTACGACCTGCTGCTGAACCGGATGTTCGCGGACCCGATCCTGCTGGGCCGCTATCCGGACGACGACGTGGCGGAGCTGCTGCCGGGAAATATCGACGACGACCTGAAGGTGATCTCCGCGCCGCTGGACTGGTACGGGATCAATTACTACCAGCCGTCACTGGTGGGACGGCCGAAGGGCGAGGCGACAGAAGTCGGCGGAACCCGCATACCCGAGGGGCTGCCTTTCGCACCCCGTGACATCGAGGGATATCCCCGGACCGATTTCGGGTGGGCGGTGGTTCCGGAGGGACTGACCGAATTGCTGGTCGGATTCCGCGAACGGTACGGAAAACGGCTACCGCCGATCATGATCACCGAGAACGGCTGCTCGTACGAGGGCATCGAGGACGGGGAGCGGATCGCCTATCTGGACGGCCATCTGCGGGCCCTGCACACCGCCATGGCGGCGGGGGTGGACGTCCGGGGATATTTCGTCTGGTCCTTGCTGGACAACTTCGAATGGGCGGAGGGGTACGCGCGGCGCTTCGGGCTCGTGCACGTCGACTACGCGACGCTGACGCGGACCCCGAAGTCCTCGTACCACTGGTTCCGCGAGGTGCTCCGGGAGCAGGCGGGCGGGTGAGCCGGGCCACGGGGGCGGACGGCGGAGGCCGGGTGGGCCGGACGGGCCGGGCGACGGAGGCGAGCGGGCGCGGTCCGGTGGGCCGGCGTGCCGGAGCGGCCCGGTGGCGGAGCCGGGTCGCGGCGCCGGATCCGCTGGCCGAGCCGTCCGCGCCGGTCGGGTCCGGGTGGACCGCGTCCCTGGCGCTGGCCAACGGGGCGATCTGGGCGGGCTGGTACGGGCCGCTGCAAATACTGCTCGCCTGGCAGGCGGCGGAGGTGGCGGCACCGGCCGCCGGTATGCCCAAGGAATCCGTGCTGGCCTGGGTGACCGGCGTGGGGGCCGCCGTCTCCCTGGTGGCCAATACCCTCTTCGGCGCGCTGTCGGACCGTACGACCTCCCGTTACGGGCGGCGAACTCCCTGGATCGTGGCGGGAGTTGTCGCGGGCGCCGCCGCGCTGGCGGCACTGGCGGCAGCCCGTACGGTCCTGGCGATGGCGCTGGCCTGGGGTGCCGTACAGCTCGCGCTCAACGCGGCGTTCGCGGCGATCACCGCCGCCGTGCCCGACCGGGTGCCGCACCGGCAGCGGGGAGCGGTGGGCGGCTGGCTGGGCGCCGCGCAGATCCTGGGGGTGGTGGCGGGTACCGGCCTGGCGACCGTCGCGGGCGGGCTCGGGGCCGGCTATCTGGCCTGCGCCGGGTTCGTGGTGCTGGGCACCCTGCCGTACGTGCTGGGGCACCGGGACGCGGTGCTGCCGGCCGAGCGACGGCCGGAGATGTCCTGGCGCGCCCTGGTCACCGGCTTCTGGATCAGCCCGCGGCGCCATCCGGACCTGGGCTGGGCCTGGCTGACCCGGTTCCTGATCAACCTGGGCAACGCGCTGGCGCTGCTCTACCTGCTGTACTACCTGCGCGATGTGCTGCGGCGGGCCGACCCGGACGGCGGGGTGCTGGTGCTCACCGCCGTGAACGGCGTGACGCTGCTGACCACGGTCGTCGTCGGCGGGATCTGGTCCGACCGGATCGGGCGGCGGCAGCCGTTCGTCCTGGGCGCCGGGGTGATCATGACGGTGGCCACCGCGCTGCTCGCCGTCTGGCAGACCTGGCCGGGCGCCCTGTGCGCCGCGGCGCTGCTCGGCATCGGATTCGGGGTCTTCACGTCCGTCGACCTCGCACTGATGATGGACGTCCTGCCGGCCGCGGCCCATCGCGGCAAGGACCTCGGCGTCATCAACATCGCCAACTCCCTGCCCCAGGTGGCCGCCCCGGCCCTGGCCGCACCCCTCGTACACCTCGGCGGCTACCGGACGCTGTACGCCGTGGCAGCAGCGATCGGCCTGCTGGGAGCGCTGCTGGTACGGCGGATTCGGGGGGTGGGGTGAGGGGGCGGGGCGGGGGATATTCCCTGCGCCCGCCGGCGGTCCGGCTCGCGTCGCGCGGCGAACTAGAAGCCCAGCTTCCGCAGTTGCTTCGGGTCGCGCTGCCAGTCCTTGGCGACCTTGACGTGCAGGTCGAGGAAGACCGGTGTGCCGAGAAGTGCCTCGATGTGCTTGCGCGACTTGGTGCCGACCTCCTTCAGGCGCTTGCCCTTGGGGCCGATGATGATGCCCTTCTGGCTGGGGCGCTCGATGTAGACGTTGGCGTGCACGTCCAGGAGCGGCTTGTCGGCGGGGCGGTCCGCGCGCGGGAGCATCTCCTCGACGACGACGGCGATGGAGTGCGGCAGCTCGTCGCGGACGCCCTCCAGCGCGGCCTCGCGGATCAGCTCGGCCACCATGACCTGCTCGGGCTCGTCGGTGAGGTCGCCCTCGGGGTAGAGCGCCGGGCCCTCGGGCAGCAGCGGCACCAGCAGATCGGCGAGCAGGGAGACCTGGGTGTCGCCCACCGCCGAGACCGGGATGATCTCGGCCCACTCGATGCCCAGTTCCTTGCCGAGCTGGTCGATGGCGATCAGCTGGGCGGCCAGCGTCTTGGAGTCGACCAGGTCGGTCTTGGTGACGATGGCGACCTTGGGGGTCTTCTTGATCTCGGCCAGCTCACCGGCGATGTACCGGTCGCCGGGGCCGATCTTCTGGTCCGCGGGCAGGCAGAAGCCGATCACGTCGACCTCGGACCAGGTGGTGCGGACGACGTCGTTGAGCCGCTCGCCGAGCAGGGTGCGCGGCTTGTGCAGGCCCGGGGTGTCGACGAGGACCAGCTGGGCCTCGGGGCGGTGCACGATGCCGCGGACCGTGTGCCGGGTGGTCTGCGGGCGGTTGGAGGTGATCGCCACCTTCGTACCCACGAGAGCGTTCGTAAGGGTCGACTTGCCCGCATTGGGGCGGCCGACGAAGCAGGCGAAGCCGGCCCGGTGGGCGGCGGAGGAGTCTGTACGAACGCTCATGGCGCCCATTCTCCCCGATCCCGGACGCCACTCCGACCATCCGGGCCGGACGCTCAGTCGACGACCGCCGCCGTGCCCTCGAACGTGGTGTCCTTCAGCGCGGCATCGATCCGGGCGAGGGCGTCGGCGGACAGGGCGATCCGGGCGGCGGCGAGGTTCTCCGCGATGTGCGCCGGGGTGCGGCTGCCGGGGATCGGCACGACGTGCTCGTCCTGGTGCAGCAGCCAGGACAGCGCCAGCTGGCCGGAGGAGATGCCGAGGTCCTCGGCGAGGCCCCGGATAGGCGCGAAGCGGTCCTGGTTGGCCTTGAGGTTGGCGGCGTCGAAGCGCGGCAGATGGCGGCGGAAGTCGTCCCCGGCGACCTGCTGGACGGTGCCGGTGAGGAACCCGCTGCCCAACGGACTCCAGGCGACGATGCCCACGCCCAGTTCGCGGGCGGTGGCGAGCAGCTCGGCGTCGATGGGCTGCCACATCGACCACTGGACCTGGACGGCGGCCACCGGGCGGACCGCGTGCGCGCGCCGCAGCTGGTCGGCGGTCACATTGGACAGGCCCAGGTGACGGACCAGACCGGCGTCGATCAGCTCGGCGACGGCACCGACGGTGTCCTCGAACGGAACCTGCGGGTCCGGGTAGTGCGGGTAGTAGAGGTCGATGACCTCGGTCCGCAGATTGCGCAGCGATGCCTCGGCGTAGCCGCGTACGTGCCGGGGGTCGGCATTCACGGCCAGTTCGCCGAAGCCGTAGTTGACCGGGAAGGGGTGCGGTGCGACGCCCTCGGGGAGCCGGAAGCCGAACTTGGTCGCGAGCACGACCTCGTCGCGGCGGCCGCGCAACGCCCGGCCGATCAGCTGCTCGTTGTGGCCGTCGGGGCCGTAGCCGTCCGCGGTGTCGATCAGGGTGGCGCCCTCGTCGAGGGCGGAGAGCAGGGCGGTGGTGCCGCGCTGCTCGTCGGTCTCGCCGTAGACGCCGGGCGAGAGGACCATCGCGCCGAAGCCGATGGCGGAGCTGGTGAGGCCGCCCAGGGTGCGGGCGGGGAGGGCGGTTGCGGCGGTCACGGCGGGCTCCTGGTGGGCGCGGGCCGGCGACGGGGCCGGCGACGGCTGCTGACACCCCTGATCCTTGCCGCCCCGGCCCGGACACGTCCAAGACGTACGGTGATAGCCGACGGTTATGGACCGCCCATGATGATGGACCGTCGACGGTTACGGACCGCGGACCGCGGATGGTTGTGCCCTGCCGATCGTTATCGCCTGGCCGCCCGGGAGGGGCCATGGCGGGAGCCCTCCCCCACGCTCCACGGTCCGGTGCGCCCGGGTTACGCCTCGCCCGCCGGGACCGTGGTGCGCAGGGTGCCGTCGAGGCCCGCGACGAGGACCGGCGTCCCGGGGCCGCCGAGGTCCCGGACGGCCGCGCGGTCCGCGTCCGTGGCGCGCTCGGCGTCGGTGACCACGGCTGCCGCCTCAAGTGACGTGGCGCCGCTGGCGACCGCCATCGCCACGGCCGTCTGCAGGGCGCTGAGCTGCAACGAGTCCAGCGCGACGGTGCCGGCGACGTACGTGCGGCCGGTCTCGTCGCGTACGGCGGCGCCCTCGGGCACGCCGTTACGGGCCCGCGCCGAGCGCGCGAGCGTGATGATCTTGCGGTCTTCGGGGTCCAGCGGTGCGGCTTCGGTCATACCGGCGAGCATATGCGCCGGCCCCGCGACGTGAGGAAGAAGGTGGCTGCCCCGGTCCCCCGTGCCGGGGCAACCTGCGCGGCAAGATCTCTCGGACGATTTCTCTCCCGCAGGACGGCCGCCTTTCGGCGACCGCCCGAAGATCCTTCCACGGCCCGCCGCGAAGAATCCAGCCCCACCGGAAATGGCTTCCAGAACATTTCTGCTGCACCGGAGATAAGTAACGCCGCACATGGGGAGCGGGGCGCAGCGAGGCGTTATCCCGTCGGATCTCATCGGCTACCGTCGGGTCATTTCCCGGATGTGCCGGAATTATGCGGAGAGCTCTCCGGCATCCGTGGCCCGCACCGGCTCGCAGAGCACCGTGACGATCTTGTTGCGGCGGCCGGCCGGTGATTCGGCGGTCAGCCGCAGCCCCTTCAGTTCGGGGTCGGCGGCCGTCTCGGAGAGGTCGACCTCGGCCGTGGCGCCGGCGATCGGGACCCGGCCGAGCAGCTTGGCCAGCAGCCCGCCGACCGTCTCGACGTCCTCGTCGTCCAGCTCCACCAGGCCGTAGAGCTCGCCGAGGTCGCCGATGTCGAGGCGGGCCGTGACGCGGTAGCGGCCGTCACCGAGGTCCTCGACCGGCGGCAATTCGCGGTCGTATTCGTCGGTGATCTCGCCGACGATCTCTTCGAGAATGTCCTCGATGGTGACGATTCCGGCGGTGCCGCCGTATTCGTCGATGACCACCGCGACGTGATTGCGGTCCTGCTGCATTTCGCGCAGCAGATCGCCGGCATTCTTGGTGTCGGGCACGAAGACCGCGGGCCGCATGGCCGTGGAGACCAGCTCGGTCTCCGCGTCGCGGCTGATGTGGACCTTGCGGGCCAGGTCCTTCAGATAGACCACGCCGACGATGTCGTCCTCGTTCTCGCCGGTCACCGGGATACGGGAGAAACCGGAGCGCAGGGCGAGGGTCAGCGCCTGCCGGATGGTCTTGAACCGCTCGACGGACACCAGGTCGGTGCGCGGCACCATCACCTCGCGGACGAGGGTGTCGCCGAGCTGGAAGACGGAGTGCACCATCCGGCGCTCCTCGTCCTCGATCAGCGACTCCTTCTCCGCGAGGTCCACCAGCGAGCGCAGCTCGGCCTCGGAGGCGAAGGGACCCTTGCGGAAGCCCTTGCCGGGGGTGAGGGCGTTGCCGATGAGGATCAGCAGCTGCGGGATCGGGCCCATGATGCGGGCCAGCGGCAGCAGGACGTAGGCGGCCGCGGTGGCGGTGTTCAGCGGGTGCTGGCGGCCGATCGTCCGCGGCGAGACGCCGACCGCGACATAACTGACCAGCACCATCACGGCGATGGCGACGGTCAGCGCCTGCCAGGTCTCGTCGAACGAGCGCAGGCAGGCGTAGGTGACCAGGGCGCCGGCGGCCATCTCGCAGCCGACCCGCACCAGCAGGGCGACGTTGAGGTAGCGGGTGGGGTCGGCGGCGACCTGGGCGAGCTTGGCGCTGCCGCGGCGGCCGGAACGGACGGCCTCCTCGGCGCGGAAACTCGTCGTACGCGCCAGGCCGGCCTCCGCGCAGGCGGCGAGCCAGGCGATCACGACGAGCAGGACCGCGACCGCGATCAGCTGGGTGGTCATCGCGGACGCCCGTCAGGTCACGGTGGGCGCCGGCGAGGGGCCGGTCAGCCCCCGCTCACCGCGCCAGCCGTCGACGATCGCCGCCTGGAGGCCGAACATCTCGGCCTTCTCGTCAGGCTCCTCGTGGTCGTAACCGAGGAGGTGGAGGACGCCGTGCACGGTCAGCAGCTGGAGCTCCTCGTCCATGCTGTGCGCGGTCGGCGCCTCCTCACCCTGCTTCTTGGCGACCTCCGGGCAGAGCACGATGTCACCGAGCAGGCCCTGCGGGGGCTCCTCGTCGTCCTTGGCCGGCGGCCGCAGCTCGTCCATCGGGAAGGACATGACATCGGTCGGGCCGGGCAGGTCCATCCACTGCAGATGGAGCTGCTCCATGGCCTCGGCGTCCACGACGATCACGGACAGCTCGGAGAGCGGGTGGATGCGCATCCGGCCGAGGGCGTAGCGGGCGACGTCCAGGATCGCCTGCTCGTCGACCTCGGTGCCGGATTCGTTGTTGACGTCGATGGACATGGGGCGTTGCGTCTCGCTTCTCGTTCGCGCGGTGCGTCCGGCTCACTGGCCGTTGCGGCTGTCGTACTTCTCGTAGGCGTCGACGATACGGCCGACGAGCTTGTGCCGGACCACGTCCTGGCTGGTGAGCAGGGAGAAGTGCACGTCGTCGACGCCCTCCAGGATTTCCCTGACCTGGCGCAGACCGCTCTTGGTGCCGCCGGGGAGGTCGACCTGGGTGACGTCGCCGGTGACGACGATCTTCGATTCGAACCCGAGGCGGGTGAGGAACATCTTCATCTGCTCGGGGTTCGTGTTCTGCGCCTCGTCGAGGATGATGAACGCGTCGTTCAGCGTCCGGCCGCGCATGTACGCCAGCGGTGCGACCTCGATCGTGCCCGCGGCCATCAGGCGCGGGATGGAGTCGGGGTCGAGCATGTCGTGCAGCGCGTCGTAGAGCGGGCGCAGATACGGGTCGATCTTCTCGTAGAGGGTGCCGGGCAGGAAGCCCAGCCGCTCGCCGGCCTCGACCGCGGGGCGGGTCAGGATGATGCGGTTGACCTGCTTGGCCTGGAGCGCCTGGACGGCCTTGGCCATCGCGAGATACGTCTTGCCGGTACCGGCCGGGCCGATGCCGAAGACGACGGTGTGCTTGTCGATGGCGTCGACATAGCGCTTCTGGTTGAGGGTCTTGGGACGGATCGTCCGGCCGCGGTTGGAGAGGATGTTCTGGGTGAGTACCTCGGCGGGTGTCTCGCTCCCGGCGCCCTCGCCGTTCTCCGCCGCGCGCAGCATGGCGATCGAGCGTTCCACCGCGTCCTCCGTCATCGGTTGTCCGGTGCGGAGCACCAGCATCATCTCGTCGAAAAGGCGCTGGACGAGGGCCACTTCCCGGGCGTCGCCGACCGCGCTGACTTCGTTGCCCCGGACGTGGATGTCGGTCGCCGGGAAGGCTTTTTCGATCACTCGCAGGAGCGAGTCGCCGGACCCCAGGACCGTCACCATCGGGTGCTTGGCCGGGACGGTGAACTGGGCGCTCGCCTGCGGTTCCATGGGTGTCTGCGTCATAGGGCGGCTCGGTGGCCTGCTCAACCCCCATCCTTTGCTCATGAAGACGTGCCGAGGAGGTGCCTGACGGCACGGCCTCCTTGCGATACAAGAGTACGACGGGGCACCGACAGGCCCGAGAGTTTTTCCTGGCGGCCGTTCTGACCTGGGTTTTCGACGCGGGACGGTGATCGGCGCGGAACCGCTTCCGATGCCGCTTCCGATACCGCTTCGGGTCCCGGCGCGGGGCTCAGGCCGGGCGGCGGAAGCCGAGCGTGGGGACCGCGCGGGCCAGCGGCGCCGGACGGTAGGCGGCGGGCAGCACCTCGTCGAGGAAGGCGTACTGCCGGCGCAGCGCGCCCGGGGCACCCGCCTCGCACAGCCGCACCTGCTGCCACCAGGTGGCGATCTCCGCCCAGCCCGGCGCGGACAGCGACCCGCCGAACTCCTGCACCGACAGCGCGGCGCTCAGCCCGGCGAACGCCAGCCGGTCGGTCAGCGGCCAGTCGGCCAGGGTGCCGGTGACGAAGCCCGCGACGAAGACGTCGCCGGCACCGGTCGGGTCCAGCGCCTCCACCGCGATCGCGGGCACCTCGGCGGTCTCGCCGGTCCGCCCGTCCACCGCGTACGCACCCTCCGAGCCCAGCGTGACGACGGCCAGCGGCACCCGGTCGGCCAGCTTGCGGGCGGCCGCGCGCGGGCAGCTCGTGCGGGTGTAGCGCATCGCCTCCTCGGCGTTGGGCAGGAACGCCTCGCAGTGTTCGAGGTCGGCGAGGTCGGCCGGGTCCCAGCGGCCGCTGTCGTCCCAGCCGACGTCCGCGAAGATCCGGCTGCCGCGGCCGGCCGCGCACTCCAGCCAGGGCTCCCGCCGGCCGGGCACCAGCGAGGCGACGCAGGCCCGGGACGGCGGTGGGCAGCCCGGCGCGTGCCGGCCGTCGAAGGTGAAGTCGGGGGGCGGCGCCTGATGGCCGTGCGAGACCATCGTGCGCTCGCCCTCGTACGCCATGGAGACGGTGACCGGGGAGTGCCAGCCCGGGACCGTGCGTGACAGCGCCAGGTCGATGCCCTCGCCCTCTTCGAGCGCCTCCCAGCAGTACTCGCCGTACTTGTCGTCGCCGAAGGCGGCGGCCAGGGAGGTGCGCAGCCCGAGCCGGGCCAGGGCGGTGGCCATGTTGGCGACGCCGCCGGGGCTGGAGCCCATGCCGCGGGCCCAGGATTCTGTGCCGCGGACCGGGGCGGAATCCAGGCCGGTGAAGATGATGTCCAGGAAGACCGTGCCGGTGAGGTAGACGTCGGTGCGCGGATCACCCTCCGCCCGCACCTCGGCCAGCGGGTCGAGGCCCGGTGGCGTCCCGGCCGGGCCCGTGGGCGGGTGGACATCACGTCGGCTGGTCACCGTGCTCGCCCCTCTCGTATCGGCACGTGCCGCCAGTGTGCCTGATGCTGCGGTACGTTCCGCCCCATGAGGCTCACGATTCTCGGCGGTGGCGGTTTCCGGGTGCCGCTGGTCTACCGCGCGCTCCTGGCCGACCCGGCGGACTCCGTCTCCGAGGTGGTGCTGCACGACACCGACGCCCGGCGGGTGGCGGTCATCGCCGAGGTGTTGACGCGGCTGGCCGAGGGGCATCCGGCACCGGTACCGGTCCGGGTCGCGCAGAGCCTGGACGAGGCGCTGGCCGGGGCGGACTTCGTGTTCTCGGCGATCCGGGTGGGTGGCACGGCCGGCCGGATACGCGACGAACGCATCCCGCTGGCCGAGGGCGTGCTGGGCCAGGAGACGGTGGGCGCGGGCGGGGTCCTGTACGGCCTGCGGACGATCCCGGTGGCGCTGCACATCGCCGAGCGGGTCGCCCAGCTCGCGCCGGCGGCCTGGGTCATCAACTTCACCAATCCCGCGGGCATGGTGACCGAGGCGATGTCCCAGGTGCTCGGCGACCGCGTCATCGGGATCTGCGACTCCCCCGTCGGGCTGGTGCGCCGGGCCGCGCGGGCGGCGGGGCTGGACCCGGCGGCCTTCGACAGCGGCCGGGTCGGCTACGACTACGTCGGCCTCAACCACCTCGGCTGGCTGCGGTCGTTGACGTTCGAGGGCTCCGAACTGCTGCCGCGCCTGCTGGCCGACGACGCCGCCCTGGCCTCCTTCGAGGAGGGCCGGCTGTTCGGCGCGGAATGGCTGCAGACCCTGGGCGCGCTCCCGAACGAGTACCTGCACTACTACTACTTCCGCCGCGAGACCCTCGACTCCCTCCGGGACACCCGGGAGACCCGCGGCGAGTTCCTCGACCAGCAGCAGGGCGGCTTCTTCGAGCGGGCCGCGGCGGCCGGCGGCCCGGACGCGGTGTACGCACTGTGGGAGCGGACCCGGCTGGAGCGCGAGGAGACGTACATGGCGCACAGCCGGGAGGCCACCGGCGGCTGGCAGCGCGACAGCCACGACCTGGAGGGCGGCGGCTACGACCGGGTGGCGCTGGCGCTGATGCACGCCATCGTGCGCAACAGCGGCACCCGGCTGATCCTGAACGTCCGCAACGGCACGACGGTGCCGCAACTGGCGCCGGAAGCGATCGTGGAGACGGTGTGCGAGGTGACCGCGCACGGCGCCCGGCCGCTGCCCTGCGCCCCGCTGCGCGAGGACCAGTTGGGGCTGATGCTCCAGGTCAAGGCGGTCGAACGGGCGGCGGTGGTGGCCGCCACCCGCAAGGACCGCGGCGCGGCCCTGCGCGCCCTGGCGCTGCACCCGCTGGTGGACTCCCCCGCGGTGGCCGCCCGCATCCTGGAACGGGCGGCCAAGGAGGACTGAGGCGCCGGACCCACCTCAGCCGCACCGGCCTCGAACGCCCCGGCCTCCGACACACCGGCCCCCCGGGCCGGAATGCCCTCCGGAGGAGAACGTCCTCCGCACGCGGAATACCCTCTCCCCGCGCCGCGTTGTGGCCCCGCAGGGGGCCCGCGCAACCCCTACGGGATCTGTTCGACCGCCCCCTACGGGTCCGCCCCCTACGGGTCCGCCCCCAGCGGGTCCGCCCCCTACAGGCCCGCGCCCGCAGCGACCCGCGTCTCCGTCACCGCCAGGGGCCTCTCCGGCCCCGCCCCCGGGCACCGGCCCCGGGCCCCGGACCGCCCGCCCGCTCCGCCCCTCAGTGCCCCCGTTTGACCCACTCGTCCAGGTGCGGCGCCTCGTCCCCGATCGTCGTGGGATCGCCGTGCCCGGTGCGCACCGCCGTCTCCGGTGGCAGGGTCAGCAGCCGGTCCCGGATCGAGGTGACGATCGTCGGGAAGTCCGAGAAGGACCGGCCGGTGGCGCCGGGGCCGCCCTGGAAGAGGGTGTCGCCGGTGAAGACGGTGCGCAGGTCGGGGGCGTACAGGCAGACCGCGCCGGGGGCGTGACCCGGCGTGTGCAGCACGGTCAGGTCCGTACCGGCGATGGTCAGGACCTGGCCGTCGGTCAGGTCCGCGTCCGGGACCGTGCCGGGGTGGGTCATCTTCCACAGCGGCAGGTCGGCCGGGTGCAGATGGATCCGGGCGCCGGTGCGGGCGGCCAGCGCCGGGGCGGCGTCGATGTGGTCGTTGTGCGCGTGGGTGCAGATGATCGCGCGCAGCGTCCGGCCGGCCAGCGCCTCGAAGATGGCGTCGGCGTCGTGCGCGGCGTCGATGACGATCGCCTCGTCGTCGTTCCCGACGATCCACACGTTGTTGTCGACGTCCCAGGTGCCGCCGTCGAGCGAGAACGTCCCCGAGGTGACGAGGTGGTCGATCCGCGCCGCCATCAGAGCGTCACCACCGAACGCAGCACGTCGCCCGCGTGCATCCGGTCGAAGGCCCGCTCGACGTCGTCGATGCCGATGGTCTCGGTGACGAACGCGGAGAGGTCGATCCGGCCCTGCTGGTGCAGGTCGATCAGCATCGGGAAGTCGCGGGACGGCAGGCAGTCGCCGTACCAGGAGGACTTGAGCGCGCCGCCGCGGCCGAACACGTCCAGGAGCGGCAGTTCCAGGGTCATGTCCGGGGTGGGCACGCCCACCAGGACGACCGTGCCGGCCAGATCGCGGGCGTAGAAGGCCTGTTTGTACGTCTCGGGGCGGCCGACCGCCTCGATGACGACGTCCGCGCCGAACCCGCCGGTCAGTTCGCGGATCGCCTCGACGGGGTCGGTGGTACGGGAGTTGACGGTGTGGGTGGCGCCCATGGTGCGCGCGATGTCCAGTTTGCGGTCGTCGATGTCGACGGCGATGATCCGGGCCGCGCCGGCCAGCCGGGCGCCGGCCACGGCCGCGTCGCCGACCCCGCCGCAGCCGATGACCGCGACCGAGTCGCCGCGGGTGACCCCGCCGGTGTTGATCGCGGCACCGATACCGGCCATCACCCCGCAGCCCAGCAGGCCGGCCACCGCGGGCGACACCTCCGGGTCGACCTTGGTGCACTGCCCCGCGGCGACCAGCGTCTTGTCGGCGAAGGCACCGATGCCCAGCGCCGGCGTCAGCTCCGTGCCGTCCTTCAGCGTCATTTTCCGGCGGGCGTTGTGGGTGTCGAAACAGTATTGGGGGCGGCCGCGCAGACAGGCCCGGCACTGGCCGCACACCGCACGCCAGTTGAGGATGACGAAGTCCCCCGGCGCGACGTCGGTGACCCCGGCGCCGACCGACTCCACGACCCCGGACGCCTCATGGCCGAGCAGGAACGGGAACTCGTCGTTGATGCCGCCCTGCTTGTAGTGCAGATCGGTGTGGCACACCCCGCACGCCTGGACCTTCACCACGGCCTCGCCGGGTCCCGGGTCCGGCACCAGGATCGTCTCCAGCCGGACCGGTTCGTTCTTCCCCGGCGCGATCACGCCGCGCACTTCCTGTGCCATCGGAACAGCCCCTTTCAAAGATCACTACGGGACCACTGTGGCGCGCTGCCACTGAGCCGTGCCTCACCGTACGCGTGCCGGGCGACCACGCACAGGACCACGGCCGGGTTCATGATCCCCGCGGGCGGCGGCCGCGTCCGGGCCGGGCATGCGTACGTAGGACAGCCCGCGTCCGTACCCGGCCCGCTCACGGCCCGCCGCCGGCCGCGGTCACCAGCGCGGGACGGCCGGGACGGTCCAGTCCGGCTGCGCGTGGCGCATCGCGGCGGCGTCGTCGCGGTCGCGCAGGCCCCCGTCGTCGGCCAGCCAGCGGTGGTGCAGCGCGGCGAGCCGGTCCCGGTCGAGGGTGACGCCGAGACCGGGGGCGTCGCCGACGGCCACCTTGCCGTCGCGGATCGCGATCCGCTCGGTGAGGACGTCCTCGGTCTGCCAGGGGTAGTGGGTGTCGCAGGCGTGGTGGAGGTCCGGCACGGTCGCCGCCACCTGGGTCATCGCGGCCAGGCTGATGCCCAGGTGGGTGTTGGAGTGCATGGACAGGCCGACGCCGAAGGTGCGGCAGACGGCGGCCAGTTCGCGGGTGGCGCGCAGCCCGCCCCAGTAGTGGTGGTCGCAGAGCACCACCTGGACGGCGCGGCGGCGGAACGCCTCGGCGATCTCGTCGAAGGTCGTCACGCACATGTTGGTGGCCAGCGGCAGGCGGGTGCCGGCCGCCACCTCCGCCATCCGCGCGGTCCCGCCGGCCGGGTCCTCCAGGTACTCCAGCAGGTCCGCCAGCTCGTCCGCGACCTTGAGCGAAGTGGCCACGCTCCAGGCGCCGTTGGGGTCGAGCCGCAGCGGCCGCCCGGGGAAGGCGGCGGCCAGCGCACGGATCGTGGCGACCTCGTGCGCGGGCTCGAAGACGCCGCCCTTGAGCTTGAAGGACGTGAAGCCGTAGGTGTCGGCGAAGCGGTGGGCCTGGGCCACCACGCCGGCCGGGTCGAGCGCCGCGCCCCAGTCGTCCCGTTCGCCGCGGCCGCCGGGGTGTCCGGCCCAGCGGTAGAAGAGGTACCCGCCGTACTCCACGCGGTCCCGGACCTTGCCACCGAGCAGGGCGTGGACCGGCAGTCCGGTGGCCTTGCCCCAGGCGTCCAGGCAGGCGACCTCGAAGCCGGAGAGGACCGACAGCCGTAGCTTTTCGGCGGTCCGGGCGCCGCGCAGTCCGCCGGCGTGCACCGCGTCGGCGTCGGTGGCGACCGGCGAGTCGCCGGTGACTGCCGGTGAGCCCCCACACACCTCGGCGGCGAGCGCGGGCAGTCCGTTCAGATCCGTGACCCGCCGGCCGGTCAGTGCCGCGGCCAGCGGCCGGGCCAGGTCCAGATAGCCGGTGTCCCCGTAGGTCTCGCCGAGCCCGGTGACCCCCGCCTCGGTGACCAGCTCGATGATCAGCCGCGGGGTGTACGGCTGGTGTACGCCCTGGGTGTTGAGCAGGGGCGGGTCGGCCACCAGGACCGGGGTGAGCCGGACCTCGGCGATGGCGAGGGGATGCGGGGCGTCGGTCATCCGGGGCTCCTACGGGTACGGGGGCACGGTCGGCGACAGGACCGGTGGCATGGTCGGCAGCGGCACGCCATTCACGCATATAAACATCATCCATGCATGCAGGTGGAGGCTACGGAGGCCCCTTCGGACCGTCAAGGCCCCACCTCTTGCGGGAACTTCCCGCCAAGGGTTGAATCTCCGCGCGTAGACCAAGGAATGAGGGGCCGTCAGCCGCCTCAGGCCCTGGGACCCACCCCCCTTCTTCTCCAAGAGGAGCCGCGCATGCCCCGTCCCGACCGCTTCCGTCCCGGTCGCCTCCGCCCCGCCCTGTCGCGCCGCACCCGCCTCGGTGCCACGACGGTCGCCGCCCTCGTCGCCGGCACCGCCGTCTTCGGCATCGGTCAGGCCACCGCCGAGCACTCCGTCCCGCGGACCGACAAGGAGATCCCCAACCTCACGCAGGTCCAGGACAAGATCAAGGCGTACTACGGCGACACGGTCACGGCCGACGGCCAGCACTACGCCTCCCCGCACAGCAACTACGCCCGCCAGGTCCGCGGCATCGAGGCCAAGGCCCGCACCTACCTGGACAAGGCGCTCGCCCGCCAGGCCCGGGCCGGCAAGAAGACCAGGCCCGCGATCGTCCTCGACATGGACGACACCACCCTGCTCACGTACAACTACGAGCTCCAGGTCGGCTTCGCCTTCACCCCGCAGAGCCAGGACACGTACCTGGAGCACACCGACATGGACCCGGTCTTCGGCATGAACCGGCTCGTCAACCGGGCCCGCGACAAGGGCGCCGAGGTCTTCTTCATCACCGGCCGCAAGGAGGCCCAGCGCGACTGGAGCGTGCGCAACCTCAAGAACGTGGGCTACGGCGTCCCGCTGGACCGGACGCACGTCTACCTGAAGGACAAGGAGCACCCGCCGGCCTACCTGCCCTGCGGCAGCACCTGCACGACCGTCGAGTACAAGTCGGGCACCCGCAAGCACATCGAGTCCCTGGGCTACGACATCGTCGCCAACTTCGGTGACCAGTACAGCGACCTGGACGGCGGCTACGCCCACCGGACGTTCAAGATGCCGAACCCGATGTACTACCTGCCGTAACGGCAGGCCGGGGCCACGTGCCCGTGCTCAGCGTCGCCTGGGCACGGGCACGCGCATGAGGTCCCTGGCGATCGTCAGCTCACCGTCGTACCCCGCCGCACGGGCCTGCCGCGCGAACTCCGATGGGTCGTCGTAACGCTGCGAGAAGTGCGTCAGCACCAGATGCCGCACCCCGGCCCGCACCGCCACCCCGCCGGCCTGCCCCGCCGTCAAGTGCCCGTGATCCGCGGCGAGTTGAGCGTCGCCGTCCAGGAACGTGGACTCGATGACGAGCATGTCCACGCCCTCCGCGAGCGCCTCGACGCCCTCGCACATCCGGGTGTCCATCACGAACGCGAACCGCTGGCCGGGGCGGTGCTCGCTCACCTCGTCGAGGGTGACGCCGTTCAGCTCCCCCTCCCGCGTCAGGCGCCCGACGTCCGGCCCGGTGATGCCGTGCTGCGCCAGCCGCTCCGGCAGCATCCGGCGTGCGTCCGGCTCCACCAGCCGGTAGCCGTACGACTCGACCGGGTGCGACAGCCGCCGCGCCTGCAGGGTGTACGAGGCGCAGCGGTCCAGCTCGCCGTCGGCCGCGACCGGCCGCTCGACCAGCCGAACGGTCTCGCGGTAGGCGGTCGCGTAGCGCAGCCGCTCGAAGAAGTGCTGGCCACTGGCCGGGAAATGGGCGGTGACCGGGTGGGGCACCCGGTCGAGGTTGATCCGCTGGATCACCCCGGCGAGCCCGAGCGAGTGGTCGCCGTGGAAGTGGGTGATGCAGATCCGGTTGAGGTCGTGGGCCGCGACCCCGGCGCGCAGCATCTGGCGCTGCGTCCCCTCGCCGGGGTCGAAGAGCAGCCCCTGGCCGTCCCACCGCAGCAGATAGCCGTTGTGGTTGCGATGCCGGGTGGGGACCTGGCTGGCGGTGCCGAGGACGACCAGTTCACGTACGGACATGGCTGGTTACCCGGGGGGCCACTGGAGGCCGCGGCCACCCAGGACGTGCAGATGGGCGTGGAAGACGGTCTGGCCGGCGCCGGAGCCGGTGTTGAAGACCACCCGGTAGCCGGTCTCCTCGACCCCGTCCTCGGCGGCGACCTTCCGGGCCTCGCACAGTATGTCGGCGACGACCTGCGGTTCGGCGGCGGCGAGGGCCGCGGCGTCCGGGTGGTGCACCTTGGGGATGATCAGGACGTGCGTCGGGGCCTGGGGGTTGATGTCGCGGAACGCGACGGTGGTCGCGGTCTCGCGGACGATGGTCGCCGGCACCTCCCCGGCCACGATCTTGCAGAACAGGCAATCGGCCTGCGGTTCTCCCGCCACCGTTGGCTCCTCCCAGCTCATCCCTCGTACGCACGGTGCGCACGGCCTCGGATGCTACCGGGCGAGCCGGGTGGGGCGTCGCAGCGACGGGGGGACCGGGATCACTAAGCTGGCCTTGATCGCTTTCGCCCACAACCGGGAGTTATGCACCATGGCAACCACGCGCACCGCCAAGACCCACTGGGAAGGCAACCTCCTCCAGGGCAAGGGCACCGTCGCCCTGGAGTCCTCCAAGGTCGGTACGTACGACGTGAACTGGCCCGCCCGCGCGGAGCAGCCGAACGGCGTGACCAGCCCCGAGGAGCTGATCGCGGCGGCCCACTCGTCCTGCTACTCCATGGCCTTCTCGCACGGCCTGGCGGGCAAGGGCCACACCGTCGAGGCCCTGGACACCCAGGCCGACGTGACCTTCCAGCCCGGTGAGGGCATCACCTCGATCGCGCTGACCGTCAAGGCCCGGGTCCCCGGCCTGTCCGAGGAGGACTTCCAGGCCGCGGCCGAGGACGCCAAGAAGAACTGCCCGGTGAGCCAGGCACTGGCCGGCGTCAAGAACATCACGCTGACGGCCGAGCTGCTGAGCTGACGGACGGAGCGGCTTCCGCTTCGTGAACGGCGGTGCGCCGACGGGTCGTTGAGGCCGGTCGGCGCACCGTTGCGTGGGGGCGGGCGCGGTGCGGCGGGCTCAGATGCCCCGTTCGATCATGTCGATGACGTGCTGGCCCGCGTCGTGGACCTGGGAGGGCAACAGGCCGCGCAGGGGCCCGTCGATGAGGAGCGCGGCCAGGCCGTGGACGGCCGACCAGGCGAGGAACTCCGCCCCGGGGCGCCGGTCCTCGGGCAGCAGGCCGTTCTCCACGAGGTCGTCGAGGGCCGCACCCAGGAGCTCGAAGGGGGTCCGGCCGCTGCCGCCCGCGGCGGTGTCGTCGGCGGCGTACGTCATGTCGCCGGGGACGTGGAACGCGGTGCGGAACAGGCCCGGTTCCTCCTGGGCGAAGCGCAGATAGCCGGTGCCGACCGCCCGGAAGCGGGCCCGTGCGGCGGCCGCGGCGTCCGGGGCCGGCGGCAGTGCGTCCTGCTCGGCCTCCATGGTGCGGGCGAGGTGGGCCATGGCGGCCTGCGAGACGGCGTGCAGCAGGGCGCCGCGGTCGGCGAAGTGCCGGTAGGCGGCATTGGGCACGACGCCCGCCTGGCGGGTCGCGGCGCGCAGTACCACCGCCTCGGGGCCGCCCTCCCGGGCCAGTTCGAGTCCGGCCTCGACGAGGGCGTTGCGGAGATCGCCGTGGCGGTAGGTGGTCCGCCTCGCCCTGCCGCTCTCCGCCGCCATTACCCCTCCAACGTGGTCATCCACGGGGACGCCCCTCCCGTGTGGACATCGAGGGGTCATCCAATGTGGACAGCATCCACTTAACTCGTCTAGGCTTCCGCATGATCGAACAGGGGCCGCGGATCACTGCGTTCCCCATTTGTGGACATCGTACACATGGGCAGGTCCGTGCCCGCAATCAAGGGGGAGCCTCGCATGCGCAAGGTCATCGCATCGCTCTACATCACGCTCGACGGCGTCGTGGAGAACCCGGCCTGGACGGCCCCGTTCTTCGACGAGGAAGCCGCCGCGTTCGCCCGCGGCCAGCTCTTCGCCGCCGACGCCCTGCTGCTGGGCCGGGTGACCTACCAGGGATTCGCCGCCGCCTGGCCGACGATGACCGACGAGGACGGCTTCGCCGAGCGGATGAACGCGCTGCCCAAGTACGTCGCCACCACGACGCTCGACACACCGGAGTGGAACGCCACCTTCCTCACCGGCGACCTCCCCACCGCCGTCGCCGGGCTGAAGCAGCAGGACGGTCAGGACCTGCTCGTCTACGGCAGCGGCGGGCTCGTCAACACCCTCCTGGCGCACGACCTGATCGATGAACTCCGCCTGTGGACGCACCCGGTCGTCGAAGGCACCGGCAAGCGCCTGTTCACCGAGAGCTCCCCGAGGAAGACACTCCGGCCGCTCGGCACCACCACCTTCCGCAGCGGCGCGCAGATCCTCACGTACGCTCCCGCCACCGCCCCCGCTTCGGCCCGTTGACGGCCGGCCATCACCGGGAGAACCCCATGGGCAAGATCACCCACTTCGTGCACCAGTCACTGGACGGCTACATCGAAGGCCCCGACGGCGCCTTCGACTGGCCCCTCATGGGCCCCGAACTCTCCGCCCACTCACTCCAACTCACGACCGAGGCCGACCAGTTCCTGTACGGCCGCAAGGTCTGGGACATGATGGCCGGCTTCTGGCCCCGGGCGGAGGAGTACTCCACCGACGCACACGACCTGGCCTTCGCCCCCGTATGGCGCAGCGCACCAAAGATCGTTGTCTCCTCGACGCTGGAGCAGGCCGACTGGAACACCCGCGTGATCGGCACGAACGTCGTCGAGGAACTCACCGCCCTCAAGCGGAGCGGGGCCCGCCTGTTGCTGTTCGGCGGCTCGGAGCTCGCCGGATTCCTCACCCGGCACGGGCTGATCGACGAGTACCAGATCTTCGTCCACCCGGTCGTGCTGGGCGGCGGCCGGCCCGTCTTCAGCACACCGCAGGAGCGGATGAACCTGCGCCTCGTCGAGTCCAGGACCTTCGACTCCCAGGTGGTCCTGCTGCGCCACCGGCCGGCGAACCTCCAGCCCTGACGACGGGGCGACCCCCACGCGACCCCTGCAGAAGAACGGAGACCGTCATATGACCGACGCCGTCAAGGGCCCCGCCAGTTACTTCCCCTCCATCGAGAAGAAGTACGGCCGCCCGATAGCCGCATGGAAGGAACTCATCCGCTCCGCGCCGCCGGCCAGGCACGGGGAACTCGTCACCTGGCTCAAGACCGAGCACGGCCTCGGCCACGGCCACGCCAACGCCCTCGTGGCCCACACCCTCGCCGAGGACAACGGGAAGTGAGCCGCTGCGGCCGGACGGGCGCGGGGCTCAGCCCCAGCGTCCCGTGCGGCCCAGCAGGAGGGCGGTGGCCGCGGTGCCGGCCGTGGAGGTGCGCAGGACGGTCCGGCCCAGGCGGTACGGCCTGGCACCGGCCTCGGCGAAGAGGGCCAGCTCCTCCGGGGACACCCCGCCCTCGGGCCCCACGACCAGCACGATCCGGCCGGTGGCCGGGAGTTCCGCGGTGGCGAGCGGGGCGCTGCCCTCCTCATGGAGCACGGCCGCGAAGTCGGCGTCGGCGAGCAGGGCGGCCACCTGCTTGGTGGACAGCGGGTCCGCGACCGCCGGGAAGATCAGCCGGCGGGACTGCTTGCCCGCCTCACGGGCCGTGGCCCGCCACTTGCCCAGCGCCTTGGCGGCCCGTTCGCCCTTCCACTGGGTGACGCAACGCGCCGCCGGCCAGGGCACGATGGCGTCCACCCCGGTCTCGGTCATGGTCTCGACGGCCAGCTCGCCCCGGTCGCCCTTGGGGAGCGCCTGGACGACCGTGATGGTCGGTTCCGGCGCCTCCTCGGTACGCAGTTCGGCGACCGCGACGGTCAGCCGGTCCTTGCCCTCGGCGGCAGCCACCGTGCCGTACGCGCCGGTGCCCTGACCGTCCGTCAGTACGACCTCCTCGCCGGCCCGCAGCCGGCGCACCGACACCGCGTGCCGGCCCTCCGGCCCGTCGACGGTGACCGTACCGCCCGCCCGTACGTGCGCGAGCGACTCGACGAGGAACACGGGCGCAGTCATGCGGTGCCCCCGGCAGCCGGCGAGTCACCGGATCCCGCACTTCCGGCCCCGGTTTCCGCAGTCCCGGCCCCGGTGCGGCTCAACCCGGCCCGCGCCGCGTCGAGTTCGGCCGTGAGGACCTCCACCAGCCGTGCGGCCGGCATCTCCCGGGCCAGCCGGTGCCCCTGCCCCGCCCACAGGTTCAGCCCCTGGGCGTCGCCGGCCTTGGCCGCGGCCTTGCGCACCGTGGAGGTGAGGTAGTGGACCGCGGGGTAGGCGGCCGGTGCGTACGGGCCGTGCTCCCGCAGGAAACGGTTCACCAGGCCGCGGGCCGGCCGCCCGGAGAACGCCCGGGTCAGCTCCGTGTGGGTGAAGAGGGGGTTGGTCAGCGCCTGCTTGTGCAGCGGGTTGGCGCCCGACTCCGGGGTGGTGAGGAAGGCGGTGCCGAGCTGCGCCATGGTCGCCCCGGCGGCCAGCACCGCCGCGATCTGCGCCCCGCGCATCAGCCCGCCCGCGGCGATCACCGGGATCTGCACGGCCTCCCGGACCTGCCCGAGCAGCGCCAGCAGGCCCAGCCCCGCGCCGGTCCCGTCGGCGTGCGGGTCGTCGCGGTGGGTGCCCTGGTGGCCGCCCGCCTCCACGCCCTGCACACAGACGGCGTCCGCACCGGACCACTGCGCGGCCTGCGCCTCGGCCGCCGTGGTGGCCGTGACGATGGTGTACGTGCCCACCCTCGCGAAGGCGTCGAGGACCGCGCGCGAGGGGCAGCCGAAGGTGAACGACACCACCGGCACCGGGTCCTCACGCAGGATCGCGAGCTTGGCCTCGTAGCCGTCGTCGGTGGGCCCGTCGGTGTCGCCGAGCTCGGTCTCGTACCACGTGGCCTCGCCGGCGAGCTGTTCGCGGTACGCCTCGACGGCGGAGTGGTCGGCGAGCGACGGCTGCGGCATGAAGAGGTTGACGCCGAAGGGCCGGTCGGTCAGCGACCGCAGCTGTTTGATCTCCTGGTACATGCCGTCGGCGGTTTTGTAGCCGGCGGCGAGGAAGCCGAGACCGCCGGCGCCGCAGACGGCGGCGGCCAGTGCGGGTCCCGAGCCGCCGCCCGCCATGGGGGCCTGCACGATCGGGTAGCGGCAGAGATCGGTCAGTGCGCTGGGCATGACCACATCGTGTCACGGGAGGCACCGTCGCCCCGCATCAGGGGCTGAGCGGGGGCAAGGCCGGCCCCTAGGGGGTGGTCGAACAGATCCCGTAGGGGACGCGAGGGCCCCCTGCGGGGCCACAACGCCGAGGTGCCGGGCGGGTATTCCGTATCCCGTCCGGCACCTCACAGTCTGGCGCGCTCTGCTCGCGTACGGGCAGGCAGCCCGCTCACGCGCGGGCTGACGCCGAACCGCCTACCGCCCGTTGAACGCGTCCTTCAGGCGCGAGAACAGCCCCTGCTGGCCCGGCTGGAACTGGCCCGTGGGGCGTTCCTCGCCGCGCAGCTTGGAGAGCCGCCGCAGCAGCTCCTCCTGCTCCGGGTCGAGCTTGGTCGGCGTCTGGACCTCGACGTGGACGATCAGGTCGCCCCGGCCGTTGCCGCGCAGATGGGTCACACCGCGCTGGTGCAGCGGGATCGACTGGCCGGACTGGGTACCGGGCCGGACGTCGATCTCCTCCACCCCGTCCAGCGTCTCCAGCGGGCACTTCGTGCCCAGCGCCGCCGCTGTCATCGGGATGGTGACCGTGCAGTGCAGATCGTCGCCGCGCCGCTGGAAGACCGGGTGCGGCAGCTCGTGGATCTCGACGTAGAGGTCGCCGGCCGGGCCGCCGCCGGGGCCGACCTCGCCCTCGCCGGCGAGCTGGATCCGGGTGCCGTTGTCGACACCGGCCGGGATCTTGACGGTCAGCGTACGGCGGGACCGGATCCGGCCGTCGCCCGCGCACTCCGGGCACGGCGTCGGCACGACCGTGCCGAAGCCCTGACACTGCGGGCACGGGCGGGACGTCATGACCTGGCCCAGGAAGGACCGGGTGACCTGCGAGACCTCACCGCGGCCGCGGCACATGTCACAGGTCTGCGCCGAGGTGCCGGGGGCGGCGCCCTCGCCGGTGCAGGTCGTGCAGACCACGGCGGTGTCGACCTGGATGTCCTTGGTCGTGCCGAAGGCCGCTTCGTTCAGCTCGATGTCGAGCCGGATCATGGCGTCCTGGCCGCGGCGGGTGCGCGAGCGCGGACCGCGCTGCGAAGCCGTGCCGAAGAACGCGTCCATGATGTCGGAGAAGTTGCCGAAGCCGGCCCCGAAGCCGCCCGCGCCACCGCCGCCGGCCTGCGAGAGCGGGTCGCCGCCCAGGTCGTAGACCTGCTTCTTCTGCGGATCCGACAGGACCTCGTAAGCGGCGTTGATCTCCTTGAACCGCTCCTGGGTCTTCGGGTCCGGGTTCACGTCCGGGTGCAGCTCGCGCGCCAGCCGACGGAAGGCCTTCTTGATCTGGTCCTGCGAGGCGTCACGGCTGATGCCGAGGACCGAGTAGTAGTCCGTGGCCACTTACGACTCCGCGAGGATTTGTCCGACGTAACGTGCCACTGCGCGTACCGCTCCCATCGTTCCGGGGTAGTCCATGCGGGTCGGTCCGACCACGCCGAGTTTGGCGACTGCCTCGTCGCCCGAACCGTAGCCGACCGTGACGACCGATGTGGACGTCAGGCCTTCATGGGCATTCTCATGCCCGATACGTACGGTCATGCCCGAGTCCTTGGCTTCGCCGAGGAGCTTGAGCAGCACCACGTGCTCCTCGAGCGCCTCCAGCACCGGACGGATGGTCAGGGGGAAGTCGTGCCCGAAGCGCGTGAGATTGGCGGTGCCGCCGATCATCAGCCGCTCTTCGGTCTCTTCCACCAGAGTTTCCAGCAACACCGACAGCACTGTCGAGACCGTGCCGCGGTCGTCCTGCTCGAAGGACTCCGGGAGATCCTGCACCAACTGGGGCACATCCGTGAAACGGCGTCCCACGACCCGGCTGTTCAGCCGCGCCCGCAGGTCCGCCAGCGAGGTCTCACCGAACGGCGTCTGGCAGTCGATGAGCCGCTGCTCGACCCGTCCGGTGTCGGTGATCAGGACGAGCATCAGCCGGGCCGGGGCCAGCGCCAGCAGCTCGACGTGCCGGACCGTGGACCGCGTCAGGGACGGGTACTGCACGACCGCGACCTGCCGGGTCAGCTGCGCCAGCAGCCGGACCGTGCGCCCCACCACGTCGTCGAGATCGACCGCGCCGTCGAGGAAGTTCTGGATCGCCCGGCGCTCGGGGCTGGACAGCGGCTTCACGCCGGCCAGCTTGTCGACGAAGAGGCGGTAGCCCTTGTCCGTCGGGATCCGCCCGGCGCTGGTGTGCGGCTGGGCGATGAAGCCCTCTTCCTCCAGGGCCGCCATGTCGTTGCGGACGGTCGCCGGGGAGACCCCGAGCTGATGGCGCTCCGTGAGTGCCTTGGAGCCGACCGGCTCCTCCGTCCCGACGTAGTCCTGGACGATGGCGCGCAGCACTTCGAGCCTGCGTTCACTGAGCATCCCGCGCACCTCCAGCCGGCCGTCGCCGTCTCGTCCGTCTCCTGGCACTCACCCGGGCCGAGTGCCAGACCCTGAGCCAGTGTACGGCCGGGTAGCACGACCTCGGCAAGGGCGGCCGCGCGGAGCGCGCACCCGATGACCGTCTTCGGGCGGTCCGGCGGGCAACGCTATCGCGATGGAGCTAGCGTCTCGGTATGCGCACAGCTTGGGAAGAGGCCGGGTGGGAACGGCTCGGTGACGGTGTCGCCAGGCGCCGTATGGCGGGCTGGGACGAGACCGTGGGGGTGATCGCCGGGTCGGCCGGCGTCATGATCGTCGACACCGGCGCGACCCTGCGCGACGGGGCGGATCTGCGCCGGTCGATCCGCGGAGTGCTGGGCCGGGAAGTGACGCATGTCGCGCTCACCCACCCGCATTTCGATCATGTGCTGGGCACCGCGGCCTTCTCGGGCGTGGCGGTGTTCGGCGCGGCCGGTCTCGCCGAGTTGTTCCGCCGGGACAAGGACGCGCTGCGGCACGACGCCGTCCGGCACGGCGTCGACCGGGACGCGGCCGCGGAGGCCACCGACCTGCTGGTCGTGCCGCACCACCACGTCCACGGCCAGCTGACCGTCGAGCTCGGCGACCGGCAGGTGCTGCTCGCCAACGTCGGGCCCGGCCACACCGCCCACGACCTGGCCGTCCTGGTGCCGGGCCGGCACGGCGAGGCGGAGATCGTCTTCTGCGGCGATCTGGTCGAGGAGTCCGGCGAGCCGAACGCCGGCCCCGACGCGCTGCCCCGGCAGTGGCCCGCCGCGCTGGACCGGCTGCTGGCGCTCGGCGGCGACGACGCGCGGTACGTGCCCGGCCACGGCGCCGTGGTGGACGCCGCCTTCGTGCGCGCCCAGCGGGACGCCCTGGCCGCCCGCTACGGCGTTCCGCCGTCGTCCTGACCGGCCGGGGACGGCGCGGGCCGGGGTGCCGACCGGTAGAAAGAGCCCATGCAGAGCAAGCGCTACAGCCCCGACCTCACCCCGCCCTGGAAGAAGCAGCGGCCCGCGCCGGAGGTCCCGGCCGAGCCCGATCTCGTCGTCGAGGAGGTCGGCACGGGCTTCTGCGGTGCGGTGATCCGCTGTGAGAAGACCGCCGAGGGCCCGACGGTCACCCTGGAGGACCGCTTCGGCAAGCACCGGGTCTTCCCGATGGTCCCGCGCGGCTTCCTCCTGGAGGGCAAGGTCGTCACGCTCGTCCGCCCGCAGAACCGGCCGGCCCCGAGCGGCCCGGCCCGTACGGCATCGGGTTCACTCGCCGTCCCCGGCGCCCGCGCCCGGGTCGCGCGCGCCGGGCGCATTTACGTGGAGGGGCGGCACGACGCCGAACTCGTCGAGCGGGTCTGGGGCGACGATCTGCGCATCGAGGGCGTCGTCGTGGAGTACCTGGAGGGCATCGACGACCTCCCGGCGATCGTCCGCGGCTTCGCGCCCGGGCCGGACGCCCGGCTGGGGGTGCTGGTGGACCACCTCGTACCGGGTTCGAAGGAGTCCCGGATCGCGGCGGGGGTGACGGGCGAGCACGTACTCGTGGTCGGCCATCCGTACATCGACGTGTGGGAGGCGGTGAAGCCGGCGTCCGTGGGGATCGCGGGGTGGCCGTCCGTCCCTCATGGCCAGGACTGGAAGACGGGCGTGTGCCGGGCGCTGGGCTGGCCGGAGAACACCGGTGCGGCCTGGCAGCGGATCCTGTCGTGCGTGCGGTCGTACAAGGACCTGGAGCCGCAACTCCTGGGGAGGGTGGAGGAGTTGATTGATTTCGTTACGGTCGGCGGTGCGGCCTGACGCCCTTGAGGGTCCCGAACTCGCTGGTGTCCAGCTCCAGGCCGAGCAGGGGCAGCGGAAGGGGCTCACCGAACTTCGTGATCTGCTGGGTCCGGTAGTCCGCCTCATCCCCCACGCCGACGGGCTGAGTGAGCAGGACGCAGTGGGCCACGATGGGATCGATGATCAGGTAGGCCGGGACCTTGCCCGCGGCGTAGATGGAGCGCTTGATTCCGTAGTCGTGATCGACACTGGTCTTGGAAACAACCTCGATGACTGTCGCAATCACCCCGGACGGAGGCGGCCCGGATTCCGGACGAGCATCGCGTGGCAGCACCACCAGATCCGGAACGGGTTCGCTGGCCTCGCCCGGAATCGTGATGTCCTGCGTCTGGAGACGCATCCACGCTTGCCTCGGAATCTGGTCCTGAACCGATTCGACGATCTCGTTGTGCACGAGATCGGGCGTCGCCATCATCACGATGTTCCCCCTGAGAAGCTCGACCTTGACGCCCTCGGGAACCTCCAGGTTCTGGAAGATCTGGGTCATCCGGTGATCATCCACAGCGGTCATCTCCGTGGCCCTCCACATCCCGCCGCGTCCATTGTGACGGCAGCTTAAGGACAGCGTAGGGGCGCTCACCGGCACTACGCACGGCTTCACCCCGTCGAGTGATCAGTCCACCAGATCCCGCACCACCGCGTCGGCCAGCAGCCGCCCCCGGAGTGTCAGGACGGCCCGCCCCTCCTCGTACGGGCCGGACTCCAGCAGCCCGTCGGCCCGTGCCTGCTCGGCCGCCCGGGCGCCCGCCGGGGCGAGGAGGTCCAGGGGGCAGCCGTCCGCGAGGCGGAGTTCCAGCAGGATGCGTTCCACCCGGCGGTCCTCGTCGGCGAGGATCTCGCGGCCCGCGCCCGGGGAGCGGCCCTCGCCGAGGGCCTGGGCGTACGCGCCGGGGTGCTTCACGTTCCACCAGCGGACGCCGCCGACGTGGCTGTGCGCCCCGGGGCCGGCGCCCCACCAGTCGGCGCCGGTCCAGTACAGCTCGTTGTGGCGGCAGCGGGCGGCTTCGGTGGTGGCCCAGTTGGAGACCTCGTACCAGGAGAAGCCGGCCGCGGTGAGCCGCTCCTCGGCGATGAGGTAGCGGTCGGCGTGCACGTCGTTGTCGGTCATCGGGACCTCGCCGCGGCGGATCCGGCGGGCCAGCTGGGTGCCCTCCTCGACGATCAGGGCATAGGCGGAGATGTGGTCGGGGCCGGCGCCGAGCGCGGCGTCGAGCGAGGCCCGCCAGTCGTCGTCGGACTCGCCGGGGGTGCCGTAGATCAGGTCGAGGTTGACGTGCTCGAAACCGGCGGCGCGGGCCTCGCCGACGCAGGCCTCGGGGCGGCCGGGGGTGTGCGTACGGTCGAGGATCTTCAGGACGTGCTGCCGGGCGCTCTGCATGCCGAAGGAGACCCGGTTGTAGCCGGCCGCGCGCAGCTCGGAGAGGTAGCGCGGGTCGACGGAGTCGGGGTTGGCCTCGGTGGTGATCTCGGCGCCGGGTGCCAGGCCGAATTCCTCGCGGACGGCGGCGAGCATCCGGCCCAGGTCGGCGGCCGGGAGGAGGGTCGGGGTGCCGCCGCCGACGAAGACCGTCTCGACCGGGCGGGGGTCGTCGCCGAGCACCTTGCGGGCCAGCCGGATCTCCTCCACGACGGTGTCGGCGTAGTTGTCGCGGGAGGCCAGTGCCCCGCCGGAGCCGCGCAGCTCGCTCGCGGTGTAGGTGTTGAAGTCGCAGTAGCCGCAGCGGGTGGCGCAGTACGGCACGTGCAGATAGAAGCCGAGGGGCCGGCCGGCCGCCGCCGCCAGCGCATGACCGGGCAGCGCCCCGTCGTCGGGCATCGGCTCACCATCAGGCAGTGCGGAAGGCATGGGAACCATTGTCCGTCATCGCACCGACAACGCGGTTCGCCCGGGCGGCGGGCAGCCCGTGCGGCCCGGTGGTGCCTACGCCGGGCCGCCCGCCGCCTGGAGGACGAGCAGAGCCAGGTCGTCGTCGGGCGGGTTCGGGGCGAAGGCGTGCACGGTGGTGCGAATGTGCTCGGCGAGGTCGGTGGCGCCCAGCCCGGCACCGGCGGCGAGCGCGCCGGCCAGGCCGTCCTCGTCGTCGAACAGCCGGCGGCCCGAGCGCCGCTCGGTGACCCCGTCGGTGACGCACAGCAGCGTCTCCCCCGGGCGCAGGTCGAACGATTCGCTCACGTACGCCGCGTCCTCGACGACCCCCAGCAGCATCTGCGGGGCCGCGACGGTGCGGACCGTGCCGTCCGTGCCCAGCACCAGCGGCAGCGGGTGGCCGGCGCTGGCGAGGGTGCACCGGGCGCCGCCGGTCCCGCCCGGGTACGGGACGATCTCGCCGTAGAGCAGGGACAGGAAGCGGGCCTGTTCGCCCTCCTCGCGGATCTCCACGGGTGCCTCGGCCCCGGCGCCGGCCGCCGCGACCGCCGCGGCGACCGCCGCGACCGAGTCCGCGGCCTCCCGGGCCATGGTCTTGTTGAGCCGGTCGAGCACCTCGGCGACGCCGAAGCCGTCCCGGGCCAGCAGCCGCAGCACCGGCCGGGCCAGCCCGGTCACCGCGGCCGCCTCCGGGCCGCTGCCGCAGACGTCGCCGAGCGCAAAGCACCAGCGGCCGGCGCCGGCGTCGAAGAGGTCCCAGAAGTCGCCGCCCGCCCAGGCGCCCTCGCGCGGTTCGTAGACCACCGCGGACGCCACGCCGGGCACCTGCGCCCGGCCCCGGGGCAGCAACCGGCGCTGCAGGACCTGGCTGATGCGTTCCTGGCGGCTGTAGGCGCGGGCGGTGGCCACCGCGCGGGCGACCCGGCGGCCCAGGTCCTCGATCAGCCCGACGACCTCGTCGGGGAAGCGCGGCAGGCCGCCGCGGCCGAGCAGCAGCGTGCCCAGCCGGCGGCCGCCGGCGACCAGCGGGCAGGCGAGCGCGGCACCGCCCGGCTCGTCACCGTCGGGGCGGTCACCGCCGGGGAGGGCGTAGGCCGGCAGGACGTGACCCGGCACGTCCGGCGGAGCCTGACCCGGCAGCTGCGGCAGATCGTGCCCGCCCAGGGGAGCGCCGACCGGGTGCCCGGCGCCCGGGTGGCCGTGGTCCAAGAGGTCGTGGTCCCGGTCCTCGCCGTCCGGGTCGTGCGGCCAGGGCCAGGGGACGGCGGCGGGGGCGGCGCCCGGCGGGACGTCGTCGCCCCAGAAGTCCGGCGCCTGTTTCTCCAGAGCGGCGCGCAGGGTGTCGATGCGGCTCTCGGAGCTGTGCCAGACGCGGGCCAGCCGCTGTTCGTCGCCGCCGGTCGCGATGCCCCGGCCGGGTGCGCCGCCGTCGCCGTCGTGGAGCCACACCGCGCACCAGTCGGCGAGCCGCGGCACGATCAGCTGGGCGGCGAGGGCTGCGACCTGATCGGCGTCGAGCTGGCCGGAGAGCAGGTCGGAGGCCTCGGCGAGGAAGGACAGCGCACCGTTGTCGACCCGGTCGGCGTCGAGTTCCGGACGGTCGGCGCGGCGGGGTGCCGGGGCGAGGAGTTCGGCGGCCCGCAGCCCGCACTGGAGCACCTCGTCGGCGTACGCGGCCGCGGCCTCGTCGTACCCGGCCGGGCCGGCGGCGTCGTACGGGCCCGCGGGATCGCCGGACGCATGCGGGTGCGGGGTCTCGTACGGCACCTCCTCATGCCGCGTCTCCTCATGGCGCGCCCCTTCGTAGCGCTCCCCCTCGTACCGCTCCCCCTCGTACGGCGTCTCGTCGTACGCGGGCTCCGGCAGCGGGCGGGCGGCGGCCTCCGGGGCCGGCAGCGGCAGCCGGAACCACACGGTCTTCAGGTCGCGGCGGTAGGTGATGCCCCAGGATTCGGCGACCGCGCTGATCAGCTGGAGGCCGTGGCCGCCGCTGTCGTTCCGGGCGTTCTCGTCGCGGGCGCGGATCGGCTGGGTGGGGTGGCGGTCGGAGACCTCGACGACGACGGCGGGCGCGGGGGCGTCGTCCGGGTCCGGCCCGGGGCCCGGTTCCGGTTCCGCGGCGGGGTCCAGCCGGCAGCTCAGCTCGATGGTGGTGCCCGCGTGCACCACCGCGTTCGTCACCAATTCGCTGACCAGCAGCACCGCCTCGTCCGTGAGCCGGTCGGTGAACCGCTCGGTGCCGGGCAGCCGCCGGTCCTCCCATTCGGCGAAGGCGGACCGGACGAACCGCCGCGCGGCGGCCGCGGCCTGCGGGTCCCCGGGCAGACCGGCCCGCCGGGTGCGGGCGCCGGGGAGCCCGGGGCCGGCCGTCGTCGCGCGGGTCGCCGTGACGTCGTCCCGTGGAGACGAAGTTGTCGTCCTCATTGAGCAACTCCCGAACAGCTCCGCTGCGGCGCCGGGTGCGCCACCGACAGAGTGACAGAAAGAGCGCGCCCATAAGCAGTGAGTCACGGAAGTGGGCGGCCGGAGCGGCCAATTCGGCTGACGCGCCGGAGGAGTTGGCCGAACGGGGCGGCGGGGCGGCCGCGGCGCCGGAGTGTCGCGACCGGAGTGCCGCGGTGCGCGGCAGTGGCGGTGCGGGGCAGGCCCGGTGGCCCACCCCGCACGTTCACCGGAGGACGGTGCGGCGGGCGGTCACGACTCCCGGGTGCCCGCGTACATGTCGTCCAGCAGGTCCTTGAACGCCCGCTCCACCACCGGCCGCTTGATCTTGAGGCTCGGGGTCACCTCACCGTGCTCGATGTCGAGGTCGCGCGGCAGCAGCCGGAACTTGCGGATCTGCTGCCAGCGCTGCAGCCCCTCGTTGACCCTCTCGACATAGCCGTCGATCAGCTCGCGGGCCTGGTCGGTCGCGACGACCTCGGCGTACGTCTTGCCGGCCAGGCCGTGTTCCGCGGCCCAGCCCATGATCGTCGGCTCGTCGAGGGCGATCAGTGCGGTGCAGAAGTTCCGGTTGGCGCCGTGCACGAGCACGTTGGAGACGAACGGACAGACCGCCTTGAACTGGCCCTCCACCTCGGCCGGCGCGATGTACTTGCCACCCGAGGTCTTGATCAGGTCCTTCTTGCGGTCGGTGATCCGCAGATAGCCGTCCGGGGAGAGCTCGCCGATGTCGCCGGTGTGGAACCAGCCGTCCTCCTCCAGGACCTCGGCGGTCTTCTCCGGCAGGCCGTGGTAGCCCTGCATGATGCCGGGGCCGCGCAGCAGGATCTCGCCGTCCTCGGCGATCCGGACCTCGGTGCCGGGCAGCGGCTTGCCGACCGTGCCGGTGCGGTACGCCTCGCCGGGGTTGACGAAGCTGGCCGCGCTGGACTCCGTCAGGCCGTAGCCCTCCAGGATGTGGATGCCGGCGCCGGAGAAGAAGTAGCCGATCTCCGGGGAGAGCGCGGCCGAGCCGGAGACCGCGGCCCGCAGCCGGCCGCCGAACGCGTCGCGCAGCTTGGCGTAGACGAGTGCGTCGGCGATCTTGTGCTTGGCGCCGAGCGCGAACGGCACGGACGCGCTGCCGGTGCGCCGGAAGTTGTCCTGCGAGGTCTTGGCGTACTCGCGGGCCACCCCGGCCGCCCACTGGAAGATCTTGTACTTGGCGCCGCCGCCCTCGCGCACCTTGGCCGCGACGCCGTTGTAGACCTTCTCGAAGATCCGCGGGACGGCGGCCATGTAGGTGGGCCGGACGACCGGCAGATTCTCGATGATCTTGTCGACCCGGCCGTCCACCGCGATCACGTGCCCGACCGAGATCTGCCCGGCGGTCAGCACCTTGCCGAAGACGTGCGCCAGCGGCAGCCAGAGGTACTGCACGTCCTCCTCGGCGACCATCCCGGTGGCCTGGATCGCGCGGGCCATGTACGCCCAGCAGTCGTGCGGCAGCCGTACGCCCTTGGGCCGGCCGGTGGTGCCGGAGGTGTAGATCAGCGTCGCGAGCTGGTCGGCGCGCAGCCCGGCGACCCGCTCCTTGACGCACTCCGGGTGCTTCTCCAGGTAGGCGTGACCGCGCTTCTCCAGGTCGGCGAGGCTGAGCACCCAGCCCTCGGGGTCATCGGGGGACGCCTCGGCGCCGGCCGCATCGATGACGACAACATGCGCCAGGTCGGGCAGTTCGGCGCGGCGCTCCCGGGCCTTGGCGAGCTGGCCGGCGTCCTCGGCGATCAGCACCCGGCTGTCGGAGTCAGCCAGGATGTACGCGGTCTCCTCGGCGTTGGTGCTGGGGTAGACCGTGGTGGTGGCGGCGCCGGAGCACAGCACACCGAGGTCGGCGAGGATCCACTCCACGCGGGTGTTGGCGGCCAGCGCGACCCGCTCCTCGGGCCGTACGCCCAGGGCGATCAGACCGGCGGCCACGGCGTAGACCCGGTCGGCGGCCTCGGCCCAGCTGATCGCCTTCCAGTCGTCCGGGCCCTGGCCCGAGGCAGGGGGGACGGGATGGCGATAGGCCTCGATGTCGGGAGTGGCCGCGACCCGCTCCAGGAAGAGATGAGCCACCGAAGGCGGCCGGTTTTCGATCAGCGTGTGGGTGTCCGTCACGGCGTCCTCCGGGGCCCGCTTCATTGCTGGTGACTCGCGAGTAACCTTTGAGCAGAGATCAGACTAGAGCGCGTTGCGCCGACACGTAAGGGGCTACGACCGACTGGTTCACGATGTGACCAGTGCGATAGGTGTACGTAGCACGCGCATCGCCCGATAGCGAGCCGCGCCGATCACCCCCACCAGACCACACCCGGCGCCCCCGGTCGCCACCCTCGCGGAACGCCACGCTCCGCATTCATCCCGATGAGGGCTCCCCGGCTGGTGAGGGGCCAGTGAGGGGCCCACGGCCGGGAAGCAGACGGAGAGGGGCGCCGGGTCCCGTACCGGACCCGGCGCCCCTCTCCGTTTCGTCTTCTTCGTCTTCCGCCGGCTACGGCTGCTGCCCGGCGGTCACTTCTTCGCTTTGGAGTCGCCGTCGGAGTCCGAGGACAGCACCGCGATGAAGGCCTCCTGCGGGACCTCCACGCTGCCGACCATCTTCATCCGCTTCTTGCCTTCCTTCTGCTTCTCCAGCAGCTTCCGCTTACGCGAGATGTCACCGCCGTAGCACTTGGCGAGGACGTCCTTGCGGATGGCGCGGACCGTCTCACGGGCGATGACCCGGCTGCCGATGGCGGCCTGGATCGGCACCTCGAAGCTCTGCCGCGGGATCAGCTCGCGCAGCTTGGCGACCAGCCGCACACCGTAGGCGTACGCCTTGTCCTTGTGCGTGATCGCGGAGAACGCGTCGACCTTGTCGCCGTGCAGCAGGATGTCGACCTTCACCAGGTCGGCGACCTGCTCGCCGGTGGGCTCGTAGTCCAGCGAGGCGTAACCGCGGGTCTTGGACTTGAGCTGGTCGAAGAAGTCGAAGACGACCTCGGCGAGCGGGAGGGTGTAGCGGATCTCGACGCGGTCCTCGGAGAGGTAGTCCATGCCCAGCAGCGCACCGCGGCGGTTCTGGCACAGCTCCATGATCGCGCCGATGAACTCGCTGGGCGCCAGGATCGTGGCCCGGACGACCGGTTCGTGCACCTTGTCGATCTTGCCCGTCGGGAACTCGCTCGGGTTGGTGACCTCGTGCTCGGCGCCGTCCTCCATGTCCACGCGGTAGACCACGTTGGGCGCGGTGGCGATCAGGTCGAGCCCGAACTCGCGCTCCAGCCGCTCCCGGATCACCTCCAGGTGCAGCAGGCCGAGGAAGCCGACGCGGAAACCGAAGCCGAGCGCCGCGGAGGTCTCCGGCTCGTAGACCAGCGCCGCGTCGTTCAGCTGGAGCTTGTCGAGGGCGTCGCGCAGCTCGGGGTAGTCCGAACCGTCGAGCGGGTACAGCCCCGAGAACACCATCGGCTTGGGGTCCTTGTAGCCGCCGAGCGGCTCCTCCGCCCCCTTGGCGAGCTGGGTGATCGTGTCACCCACCTTGGACTGCCGGACGTCCTTCACGCCGGTGATGAGGTAGCCCACCTCACCGACCGAGAGGCCGTCGGCCGGCTTCATCTCCGGGGAGTTCGTCCCGATCTCCAGCAGCTCGTGCGCGGCGCCGGTGGACATCATCTTGATGCGCTCGCGCTTGCCCAGCGTGCCGTCGACGACCTTCACGTACGTCACCACGCCCCGGTAGGCGTCGTAGACGGAGTCGAAGATCATCGCGCGGGCGGGGGCGTCCTTGACGCCGACCGGGGCCGGCACCTCGCGGACGACCTTGTCCAGCAGCTCGGGCACGCCGACGCCGGTCTTGGCGGAGACCTTCAGCACGTCCTCGGGCTCGCAGCCGACCAGATTGGCCAGCTCGGCGGCGAACTTCTCGGGCTGCGCGGCCGGCAGGTCGATCTTGTTGAGGACCGGGATGATCGTGAGGTCGTGCTCCATCGCCAGGTAGAGGTTGGCGAGGGTCTGCGCCTCGATGCCCTGGGCGGCGTCGACGAGGAGGATGCACCCCTCGCACGCGGCGAGGGAGCGCGACACCTCGTACGTGAAGTCGACGTGGCCCGGGGTGTCGATCATGTTGAGGATGTGGGTCGTGCCACTTCCCTCTTCGCCCTCGGAGGGGGCCCAGGGCAGCCGGACCGCCTGGGACTTGATCGTGATGCCGCGCTCGCGCTCGATGTCCATGCGGTCGAGGTACTGCGCGCGCATCTGCCGCTGGTCGACGACACCGGTGAGCTGGAGCATCCGGTCGGCGAGCGTCGACTTGCCGTGGTCGATGTGCGCGATGATGCAGAAGTTACGGAGGAGGGCCGGATCGGTACGGCTCGGCTCCGGCACGTTCGTAGGGGTCGCGGGCACGCAGGGTCCATTCAGTGAACGCGGGTAGGCGGGACTCGGGTATGTGACGTCTCCCCCCATCGTCCCATGAGCGACGGCCACGGTCCGGTTCGGGCGGGTGTGCCCCCTGGAGAAGCTCGTGGGGAAGCTCATGGAGAAGCTCGTGGGGAGGGGAGCTCCCGGCGGGCCGTCGGGGCGGGGGTCCGGTCCGGTTTGGGAGGCCGTAGACCCTGCTGGTAGCCTGGTCCACTGCGCTTCGTGCCCTCTCTCGTGCGCGGCGCAACTCGAAACTCCAACGAACCTGAAAAGGCTCTTTCGTGGCGAACATCAAGTCCCAGATGAAGCGGATCAAGACCAACGAGAAGGCTCGTCAGCGCAACAAGGCTGTCAAGTCGGCTCTGAAGACCTCGATCCGTCGCACCCGTGAGGCCATCGAGGCCGGCGACCTGCAGAAGGCCACCGTTGCCCAGGCCGAGGCGGCCAAGAAGCTCGACAAGGCCGTCAGCAAGGGTGTCATCCACAAGAACGCCGCCGCCAACAAGAAGTCGGCGCTGGCGAAGAAGGTCGCGACCCTCAAGGGCTGACCCGACCTTCGCGGGGATCTTCCCCCGCACCCCGCAGTACGCAGCTCCGCTGCCACTGCACTTGCACCACCCTTGAACGACCCTGCCGACAGGGATCCAGCGGCCCCTCTCACCGCTCCCTGACCGGTGCACCACCGCGCCGCACGCGGCCTGCGTTCGCCACGCGGGTGCGGCGCACCCGGCTCACCGGCGGCCTCCACCGCCGACCGAGCCCGACTTTCCACGACGAGGCCCTTCGCCCCATCACTGGGGTGGGGGGCCTTTGTCGTGGGCTGGTGTGGAGGGGTGGGGTGTGGAGGGGTGGGGCGTGGAGGGGTGGGCTCCGGGGGTGGCCGGGCGTGGGATCCGCGGTGGGGCCACCCCGTCGTAGAGCCGGGAACGGCCCGTCGAAGAGCGGGAGTCACCGTCGATGTCGGAGAACGGGAGCCACCGTCGACGTCGGAGAACGGGAGCCACCTCGTCGTAGCGACGTGTGCAGACGCACCTCCGCTGTCGTGGGGTTATTCGTCGTAGGGGCGCTCGCCGGCCGGGGTCCGGGTGCGGCCGGTCCGCTACTCTGCGGCCATGTCCACCCCGGGGGAGCCCTCTCAGCCGTACGGCCTGCCGCAGCCCAACCCCTACGGCCAGGTCCCCGCACCACCGCAGAATCCGGTGCCCGCGCAGCAGAATCCTTACGCCCAGCAGAATCCCGTGCCCGGCCAACCGGGTCCGGCCGCCGGGCCGCAGGCACCGATGCAGGCTCCGATGCAGCCGCCGTCGCAGCCACCCGTCGGCCACTACGGCTACCCGCCGGCGGGCCTGGGTGCGCCCGGTACACCCGCCGGGACGGGCGGCGCTCCCGGCGGCAGCGGCAGTGGCGGTGGTGGTGGCCGCGGTGCCTCCGGCTGGCTGTGGGCGATCGGTGGCGCGGTCGCTGCCTCCGCGATCTGGGGTTCGCTGCTGTTCGCCACCGGTGGTTTCTCCTCCGAGCCCAGCCCGGACCTCGCGGGCTACGCCTACACCGATGACCTGTGCGCGGCCACCTCGATGACGCCCTTCGAGAACGCCCACTACAAGACCAAGGCGAACACCGGCTCCTCCTCGAAGGACGCCAACCCCCAGCCCAGCGGGGCCCGGCTGACGTCGATGGACACCATGTGGTGCAACGTTGCACTTGAGCAGGAGAACGCGAGCTCCGCCACCTATTCCTCGACCTGGCTCTACAACAGCGCGACGTTGCACCGTAAGGCCGACCCGGCACCGGAATTCGCCGACAACTACCGCGCGTACGAGAAGCAGGAGACCTCCGTCGGCTACAAGGTCGAGTCCGTTCCGGGCATCGGCGACGAGGCCTACCTGGTGACGCGGAACGACATGGGCAGCGACAGCGGTTCCTACGTGATCCTCGGGGTGCGGGACGGCTGGATGACCTTCCAGTCGACGTGGTCGAGCTACGCCTCCGGCAGCAGCTCCGGCAAGCAGCCCACCTCCGACGAGGTCGCCACGATGCTCAAAACCAGCGCGACGGAGACCCTCAAACGCCTGCAGAATGCGCGTTGAGCTGGGCTCGGCGGGGCGAACCGGGCGGGGCTGAGCCGGGCCTGGGCGGGGCTGAGCCGGGCTCGGCGTGGCAGGCTGGGCTGGGATCGGCTCGGCTCGGCTCGGCCGATGGGAGACAAACGGAACTCCCCGGGCGATCCCAAGCTCCGGGCTTCCGCGGGACCGCGCCTCGTTGGGACCGCGCCTCGTTGGGGCCGCGCCTCAGCGGACCGCGCCTCAGCGGGATCACTTCTCAGTGAGATCACGCCTGAGCAGGCCCTGCCGCAGCCGTACGCGCCTCAGCGGGACCGCGCCGCCCGGGCAATCGTCACGACCGCCTTCTCCAGGGCGTACTCGGGATCGTCCCCGCCGCCCTTGACCCCCGCATCGGCCGCCGCCACCGCGCGCAGCGCCGTCGCCACACCGTCCGCCGACCAGCCCCGCATCTGCTGCCGCACCCGGTCGATCTTCCACGGCGGCATGCCCAGTTCGCGGGCGAGGTCGCCGGGGCGGGCGCCGCGCGGCGCGGAGGCCAGCTTGCCGATGGCCCGGACGCCTTGGGCGAGCGCGCTGGTGATCATGACGGGTGCGACGCCTGTGGCGATCGCCCAGCGCAGCGCCTCCAGGGCCTCGGCGGCCCGGCCCTCGACAGCGCGGTCCGCGACGGTGAAACTCGACGCCTCGGCCCGACCTGTGTAGTACCGCCCGACGATCGCCTCGTCGATCGTGCCCTCGATGTCGGCGGCGAGCTGCGCACACGCCGAGGCCAACTCCCGCAGATCGCTGCCGATCGCATCGACCAGCGACTGGCACGCCTCCGGTGTCGCCGACCGCCCGACCGTACGGAACTCCCCCCGCACGAACGCCAGCCGGTCGGCCGGCTTGGTCATCTTGGGACAGGCCACCTCCCGCGCCCCGGCCTTACGGGCGGCGTCGAGCAGACCCTTGCCCTTGGCGCCGCCGGCATGCAGCAGCACGAGCGTGATCTCCTCCGCGGGCGAACCGAGATACGCCTTGACGTCCTTGATCGTGTCCGCGGACAGGTCATGGGCGGAGCGCACCACCACGACCTTGCGCTCGGCGAACAGCGAGGGACTGGTCAGTTCGGCGAGGGTGCCGGGCTGGAGCAGGTCGGGGGTGAGGTCGCGCACATCGGTGTCCGCATCGGCCGCGCGGGCAGCCGCCACCACCTGCTGCATCGCACGCTCCAGCAGCAGGTCTTCCTGCCCCACCGCGATCGTCACGGGGGCAAGCGGATCGTCGTTAGCTGTCTTCCTGGCCATCGCGATCCAGCATCCCACGCCCCACCGACAACGCCGCCCGGCCGGCCCCCGCCCCACTCCGCCATGCCCCTGACCTCGCTACGACCCTGACCTCGCTACGACCCTGAAGTCACTACGGCCTGACGCCGGGGTCTCGGCGTGACTTCGGGGTCTCGGCCTGACGCCGGGGTCTCGGCGTGACGTACGGACCCGCGCGCCGAGAGCCGGGCTTTCGAGCGGGGACAATGGCCTGATGAACGACCACGCCGCCGCGCCCCGGCATCGTGCTCACCCCGAGCACCACTCTCACCCCGAGCACCACGCCTCTCCCTCCGCCCCGGCGCCCTCCTCCGGGCAGGTACGCCACGTCCTGGTCCTGCCCGACCGCGACGCCGCGGAGGAGGTCGCCGAGGCCCTCGTCGAACGCTTCGGCGTCACCGAGGAGCCCCAGCTCGTAAGAGACGCGCTGGCCGGCGAGGACGACGCCGAGGACGCCCAGTGGCTGGTGGTGGTCGAAGATCCGGACGCCCGCCACGACCCGGCACGGTTGGACGACCTCGCGGCGGAGTTCGAGGGCTGGCGCGAGGCCGAGTAAGACGACCGGCGGCCACTGGCCTGCCCCGCCCACCGTCAGGCAGCCGAGGCGGCCGAGGCGACCGACGGGGGATCACCCGGCCGCGGCCCCCACCACCGGTTCCCGATCCAGCACCACGCCGAAGTGCTCCCGATAGGCGGCCAGTACCTCTCCCGCCGCCAGCTCACGCTCCTCTCGCGCACCACCCGCCCCGGTGATCACGAGTGTGCGGCCGGAGAGCGTGATCCGCCCGGTTTCGGTCAGCCGTGAGCACACCAGGGACCGGGTGAAGTGGGAGGTCGGCGAGGTGCGGTTCCACCAGCAGCCGACCTCGAAGTCCGCCAGCGCACGCGGCCGTTGTTCGAGCCGGTACTGCGGCGAGCCGTCCCTCAGTACGTCCACGTCCCCCTCCGCCGTCTCCTCCAGCCGGAACGTCCCTCCGGGATCGGCCTGCTCCTCGCGGCTGTCCCAGCGCAGCGGAAGGTGGCTGTGCCGGCCGAAGCCGACGTCCGCCAGCCACGGCCCGCTCGGCGTGGAGACCCGCAGCGCAAGGTGGTCGTACGGGATGCCGAGGCGGCCCTCGGCACCGAACACGCGCGCCGACAACAACTCGACCTCGTACCCGAGGGCCCGCAGCAGCCCGGCGAAGGCTCCGTTGAGTTCGTAACAGAACCCACCGCGCCGGGCACCGACGATCTTGTCCAGCAGCGGCTGCTCCGCCAGCACGATCTCCTCGCCGAGGTGGATGGCGAGATTCTCGAACGGCACCGCCCGCAGATGCCTGAGGTGCAGCGCAGCCAACGCCCCCGCATCAGGGGCCCCGGGCCGCACCGCCCCGATGCGCTCCAGATAGGCATCGGCCGCCATCTCGTCCATCTACCCCGCCTCCGCTCGTCCCGTATCTCTCCACCGACCGGCACGCAGCGCCGCCGTCCCCACCGGTAGAAGCCTCCTCCCGGAGCCTCGTTCCGGAGCCTACAGAGCCAGGACCGGCCGAAACGGGAGGACAAGGGCGCCGACGGCCACGACGAGCGCAAGCCGTGGGACCCGTGGGACCGCCCGCGGGCAACTGAAGGGCCGAGAGGAACCGGGGGCTCGGTGGATCGAGGGAACAAGGAGAGGTCCGAAGAAGTAGTACCGCCGGAGGCCCACAGGCCACAGCCCACACGTCGCGGGCCGCGGACGCCAAGCCGGGCCAAGCCGGGCCGGGCCGGGCCGGGCCGGGCCGCGGAAACCTCGGTGGGAGGAGGAGACGGCGTCACCGGCGGCCAGCGGATGAACCTCCGATGACGAGCTGCCGAAGCCCTCCCGGGGTCGAGCGGGGCTGCTCAAAGCTTTGACCTCCCAACGTCCGTTCATCTGTGCGAGGTTGCCGTGGCTCTGCCGGACACCGAGACGATCCTCACCGCGGCCGGGCTCGTGGCCACGGCCGTGGTATGGGCCGTCGAGCGGTTTCTGCCGGGACGTAAGCGGATCGGATACCGCGTCCAGATGGACACGGCGATCGGCATGAACCCCCAAGACGCCCACAGCCTGGTGCAGCTGCGGCTGCTGCGGCAGGACCAAGAGGTCAACGATGCGACGCTGGCCCTCCTGCGGTTCGAGAACGACGGCGGCAAGGACATCGTCCGGCAGGACTATCAGGAGCCGCTCACGGTGGAGTTCGTCGGGCGCACGGTCATCGGCGTCGAGGTGCCGGACGCCAACCCGACGGATCTGATGGGCATGCTGACCCGCAACGGCGGTGGGCTGCGCCACGACGGCGGTCGGCTGTTCATCCCGAAAGTGCCGCTGAACAAGCGGAATCACTTCAAGCTGCTGGTCCTCCTCTCCAGCACGGACATGGACGCAGGTACGGGTGCGGGCGCGGGCGGCGATGCGGGTACGGACGCCGGTTCCGAAAGCGGCACTCCCGGGGCCCGGGGCAACGCCGGCACCAGCGGCACCACCGGCAACAGCGGTCGCGACGGGAGCGCGGCCGGGGCCGTGACCGTCAGCGGCTTCATCAGCGGCGGACGGATCCGGCGCAACGCCCAGCGTTGGGGGCCGCGCAAGCTCAGTCTCGCGCTGGGCGGCACCTTCATCGTGCTGCTGGGACTGCTCGGCGGCCTGCTCCTCAGCGCCCGGACGGCCCCGGCCGCGGCCGGTGAATGCGCCACCGGGCGGCTGACCATCGACGGGTCCACGGCGTTCGCCCCGCCGATGCGGGAGATCGCCCGGCAGTACCGGGCCCGGTGTGCGGGCGCCGAGATCACCGTTTCGACGTCCGGCAGCCTCTCCGGCCTCGGCAACCTCAACCGTGAAGGCAAGCCGGCCACCGTCGAGGGGCCCGGCTTCCTCGCCGTGTCGGACGTGCCCGCGCCCTCCCTCTACCGACGGCTCGAAGGCGACCGGACCGGCGTCATCCTGCTCGGCCTCGTGGCCAACGAGAAGGCCGGTGTCGACGACCTCACCTCCGTCCAGGTCCGCAAGATCTATGACGGGACCTACACGAACTGGCAGCAGCTGCACGGCAACGACCTGCCGATCCGTCTCGTCAGCCGCGACGCCGGCTCGGGCACCCGCCGGGCGTTCGAGACGTCGGTGCTGCACCACTCGGAGCCGGGCGTGGTGTCGTCCTACGACTGCGGTGACAAGGACCGTGACGAGCAGGCGCGCCTGACGCGCTGCGAGGTGAACAGCACCAAGAGCCTGCTGGACGCGGTGGACCGGGTGCCGGGCGCCATCGGTTACGCCGAGGTCTATGCGGCGGCGCAACGGCAGCACGTGGTCAGCGTGCGCCTGAACGGGCACGAGCCGGACATCGAATGGGGACAGCAACGTGATTACCCCTTCTGGACGGTGGAGTACCTCTACACATACGGGCGGCCCGAGGACGGCTCACTGACCGCGAAATTCCTGGCGTTCATGGACTCCGACACGGCGAAGAACATCATGCGGATGTACAAGCACGTGCCCTGCGCCGATCGCCAGAGCCTGCCGGACACCATCTGCCGGCCGTGATCCGCAGGTCATGACCCACGGGCCGTGACCCACGGGCCGTGACCCACGGGCCGTGACCCACGGGCGGAAGCGGAGAGGCCGGACCGGCCCCTGCCGGCCGGTCCGCGGCTGCGTATTCGCCGGCCGCGCCGCCTCCCCCGGCCGCGCCCAGCGTCTCGGCCGCCCGGCAGCCCGGCCCCCGTCCGACGGCCGGTCACGGTGGCGGCGAGTCTGCCCGGAGTGCCGAGGATGGCGATCGCACCGTCGGTGTCGGTACGCAGCACCCGGGCGCCCTGAGCCCGCAGCGCGGCGATCGTCCGCGGCGCCGGATGGCCGTAAGGGTTTCCGGTGCCGCACGAGATCAGCGCCAGGCGCGGCGCCAACCGGTGCATCAGCGGCGGGTCCTGGTGTGCGGAACCGTGGTGCGCCACCTTCAGGACGTCGACCCCGGCCAGCTCCGGATGCGCCGCCAGCAGCGCCTGCTGCGCAGGCGGTTCGAGATCACCGAGGAGCAGGAACGTCAGTCCGCCGGTCCGTACGAGCAGGGTGACGCTGGCGTCGTTGGGCCCGTCGAGCACCGGGGCGAACGGCACGGCCGGAGGCCAGAGCACCTCCCAGCCGAGCGGGCCGAGGCGCCGCCGCTCCCCCGGAACGGCGCGTACGAGCGGAATCCGGGCCCGGGCGGCCGTCTCCCGTACGAACTGCGCCTGGCCCGGCGGATCTTGGAGGGTCGTGGTCTCGATCGCGCCGACCGACCGGCCACGGAGCACGCCGGGAAGTCCGTCCACGTGGTCGGCGTGGAAGTGGGTGAGGACGAGCAGAGGGATGCGGCGGATACCCAGCTCCGTGAGGCAGCGGTCGATGGCGTGTGGCTCGGGGCCGGTGTCCACCACCAGAGCCGTACCGTCGCCGGCGGCCAGCACCAGGCCGTCGCCCTGCCCCACGTCGCAGACCACGGCCCGCCACCCGGGCGGCGGCCAGCCGGTGATGACCCGGGTGAACGGAGCGGGGCGGCACACCGCCAGCACCACGGCGCACGCACACAGGACGCAGAGCCAGGGACGGCGCACCACGCGTCGCCCGAACGGCACCAGCGCCACCATGACGGCCGCCAGCACCAACGCCCCCACCCAGCCGCCGGGCCAGCCGATCTCGGCCCCGGGAAACGCCGCGCCCGTACGGGCGACACCGGCGATCCACTCGGTCGGCCAGCCGGCACACCACGCCAGTGCCTTGGCGACCGGCAGGACGAACGGGGCGGTGACGAGCGCGGCGAACCCGAGGACCGTGGCCGGGCCCACCGCGAGCTCGGCCAGCAGATTGCACGGCACCGCCACCAGGCCCACGCGGGCGGCGAGCACCACGATGACCGGCGCACAGACCGCCTGTGCCGCGGCAGCGGCGGCGAGCACTTCGGCGAGCCGGGGCGGCACCCGGCGCCGCTGGAGGGCGGCGCTCCAGCGCGGTGCGAGCAGCAACAGTGCGCCGGTGGCCAGTACGGAGAGCAGGAAGCCGTACCGTCGCGCGAGCCAAGGGTCGTAGAGCACCAGGAGCAGCACCGCGGCGGCCAGCGCAGGGAGCAGCGAACGGCGGCGGCCGGTGCCGATCGCCAGCAGGGTGATCAGTCCGCATGCGGCGGCCCGCAGCACGCTCGGGTCCGGGCGGCACACGACCACGAAGGCCAGCGCGAGCACGCCCCCGAGGACGGCGGTGCCGCGCAACGACAGCCTCAGGCGGGGCGCCAGCCCACGCCGCTCGGCACGCGTGGCGAGGTGCGGCGGGCCGATCAGCAGGGCGAGCACGATCGTGAGATTGCTGCCGGAGACGGCGAGCAGGTGCGTCAGATCGGTGGCCCGGAAGGCTTCGTCCAGATCCGGCGGCACGCGCGAGGTATCCCCTACGACCAGACCCGGCAGCAGCGCACGGGCGTCGGGCCGGAGCCCGTCCGTGGCCTCCCGCAGCCCGGCCCGGACGCGTCCGGCCACCCGCTGCAACACGGACGGGCCACCGACCTTGACCGGCGGCGTATCGGCGTCGACCCGCAACACCGCGGCGACCTGATCATCCGGCATGAGCGGCGGTACGGCCCGCGCCACGACCCGGATCCGCGTCGACGGCAGCAGCCCGCGCCAAGCCTCCGACAACGACGAGGCCGCTGACGCCGGGCGCCCACCCCGCCGGCCCCACTCACCCGCGGAGCCCTCGCCTCCGGAGCCGTTGCCTCCGAAGCCCTTGCCGCCGGGCGCCTCACGGCCAGGCCCCTCACGGCCAGGCCCTTCACCGCCAGGGCCCTCACCGCCAGAGCCCTCGCCGTCTGTACTCTCGGCCCCGGCAGCGGTGCTCTTCCCCTCGCCTCCGCTGCTGCCGGACGGCGCGCCTTCGTCCCTTCCGCTCTGCCGTACGAGGACCAGGGCCGGGGTACGCACGGCGGTGACCGCACCGTCCGGAGCGGTCACCCGCACGGCATCGGCGTTGAACACCACAGCTGCAGGCGTCCGTTGGGAGCCGCGCACCCGGGGCCGGGTCAGCCGAGGATCATCGGTCACCTCCAGCTCCACCGTCACCCGTGCATAGCGGTCCGCCAGGTCGGGCAGCGGACCACGCCGGACGTCCGCCGCGTGCAACGCCGCGGACGCCGCCCCCGCGACCGCACCCAGCAGCACGGCGGCCAGCGCCACCCACGCCCCGGAGGCCCACCGACGGGAGAGGCCGGACCGGCACATGCGACCCGCTCCGCCGCCCCGAGCGCCCCCTGTCCCGCCCGCCGCACCACCACCCGCACTCGCACCCGCACCGCTCTGCCCGCCTTCCTTGTGCTCCCCGTGCCTCTTGCCCTCCCCGTGCTGCTCGCCCTCCTCGTGCTCCCCGTGCCTCTCGCCCTCGTACTCCCCGCCTCCCCCGCGTTCCGCCCGGCGCCGTAGGACGGCCACCCATAGCGCGAGTGCCGCCAGGACCACCCCCACGGCGCAGGCCACCGCCACGCCGCCGTCGGAGGCGCCCAACCCGATTGCCGCCGCGGCCCAGGCCGCCAGTGCCGGTCCGGCCAGGCGCAGATCGGGCGGCCCTTCCTGCTGCGGGTCCGAAGCGCCGCGCGGCGAGGGAGCCGTGGCGTGCACCGAGGGCCGGGCGGAGGTCATGGCTCCACCAAGGGCCGCAGATCGGCGAAGCGACGGTCGCCGATACCAGTCACCTGACGAAGCTGCTCCACCGAAATGAAGCCGCCGTGCTGGGTACGGAATTCGATGATGTGGCGCGCCAGTACGGGACCGACCCCCGGCAAGGCGTCGAGCTGCTGCTCCGTCGCCGTACTGAGGCTCACCGGCCCGCTCGGACCGACTCCGCCGCCCGCCGTCCCACTGCCCGTACCACCGGCCCCGGCACCACCGGTGCCGGCGCCGCTCCCGGCCGCGGCGCCCGGCACGCCGACCGCGATCTGTTCGCCGTCGGTCAGCAGCCGCGCCCGATTGAGCCCGCTGACATCCGCCCCGTGCAGCACACCGCCCGCGGCCCGCAGCGCGTCGATCACTCGTGAGCCCGGCGGCATCCGGTGAATGCCGGGATGCCGGACCTTGCCCGTGACATCGACGACCAACTGGCGCCCACCACCGCCCGAGGAGCCGCCCGCTGAACCAGTCGCGCCCGTCGACGAGTTCGACGAGGATGCGGGTGACGGGAGCGCCGACGAGTGCCGGTCGGCGGCCGCGCCGGGGCCGTGGTGCTGGTGGTCCGGACCCGTGGCGGACCGTTCGACGGCCGGAGCGCGTACCGGTTCCGGGCGCCCGGTCCAGAAGTGGTGCACCGCGAACGCCACCGCCACGATCAGCACCAACGCCAGGGCGGCCAGTGCCCTGGGGTCGGTACCGCACCGTAACTGCAGCCACAGCGGGAGGCGTTCCCGCATCGCCAGCCACGCCCGCTCCGTGCGGCGCGGGCGAGGGGACGGGGGCTGGGACCGGGGGTGAAGCCGGGGATGAGGCGGGGGATCGTGTCCGGGCGGCGGGGTCCCGGTCGTTGCGGACGCCCGCTCCGTATCGCCGAAGATCGCCGCCACCCGGGCCCGTACCCGCTCACGCTCCCGTTCCTCACGCGCCCGCGCACGGGAAGGGGTCACGGGTTCGCGCACAGGTTCCGGCGAAGACAGCACTGCTTCGCCCACCAGGTCTGGCGAGGGCGCCACAGATGCGCCCACCGATTCCGGAGGGAGTGATGAGCCAGAGAGAGATGACGGGCCAGAAGGAGATGGAGTGCCAGGCTGAGGTGACGTATCAGGAGCAAATGAAGTATCAGGCGGTACGTTTTGCTCATACGGGTCTGTGGAGTCGGACGCCCATGGCCAGCCGGAACGTTCGGCAGAGGCTTCCGGAGCCGAGGAGGGGCCGTCAGCCGGCGCGGCCCACGTGGAAACGGATACGGACGAGTCGAGTCGAGCGGTCTGCGAGGAGTTCATAACTCCTGACGCTAAGTGACCGATGCAGAGCCTGCTGAGCGGCGTCAAATCCCGTGGACAACCCCGCAGTTGTGGATAACTTCGTCACCCACACGTGCCCTGCCGTACCCCTCGCGCCTCGCTCAGCGCGGCGACACCACAACCCCCAGCAGTCCCGGTCCCGTGTGTGCGCCGATCACCGCGCCGACCTCGCTCACATGGAGCTCGTTCAGCCCCGGGGTCCGCTCACGGAGCCGCTGGGCGAGCGCGTCCGCGCGTTCCGCGGCGGCGAGGTGGTGCACCGCGATGTCGATCTGGCCCTCGCCCGCCCGTTCCACGGCGATCTCCTCAAGCCGTGCGATGGCCTTGGACGCCGTACGGACCTTCTCCAGCAGCTCGATCCGTCCGTCCGCCAGCTGGAGAAGCGGTTTCACGGCAAGCGCCGAGCCGAGCAGGGCCTGGGCCGCGCCGATCCGGCCGCCGCGGCGGAGGTAGTCCAGGGTGTCGACGTAGAAGTAGGCGGAGGTCCCCGCGGCCCGCTTCTCCGCCGCGGCGACCGCTTCGTCCACGTCGCCGCCGGCTTCCGCGGTCTCCGCGGCGGCGAGGGCACAGAATCCGAGGGCCATGGCGACCATCCCGGTGTCCACGACGTGTACCGGAACCGGGGCGTCCTTGGCGGCCATCACCGCCGCATCGTAGGTGCCGGAGAATTCCGAGGAGAGGTGGAGGGAGACGATGCCGGTCGCGCCGGCCGCCGCCACCTTGCGGTAGGTGTCCGCGAACGTGGCCGGGCTGGGCCGGGACGTCGTCACGCTGCGCCGCTTCTGCAGGGCCTGGGCGACGGATCTCGCGGAGATCTCGGTGCCCTCTTCAAGGGCCTGGTCCCCCAGGACGACGGTCAGCGGTACGGCCGTGATGCGGTGGCGCTCGACGGCCGTCCGCGGCAAGTAGGCCGTGGAATCGGTGACGATCGCGACATGGCGGGACATGAATGGGAGATTATCCGGGGATCGGGACGTCGCACAGTGCGGGTCCGTCCCCAAGATCTTCCAGGTTTCCCCAAGGCTCTGCCAAGTGCTCAGCGGGCAACGGAAGCATCACCTCCGCGATGCCCTCGCGACGGCCCTCGTCATGTCCCCCGCGACAGCCACGGTCGCCCGGGCACTCCGGTGGGCGCACCCGGGCGGCGGGCTCTTCCGGTGGGCGTCCCCTGGTGACGGACTCTTCCGGTGGGCGACCCCTGGTGACGGGCTCCCGTGGGCCTCCCCTTTGACCGTGGGTGTCCCCTATGGCCGTGGGTGGGATGGGGCTTCCCCGGGGCCCCGCCCCGCCCCCACCCGCCTCCTCCACCTCGCATCACTCAAGTCTTGGTCGTACCGGTACCGGAACCGGTGCCCGCTCCCGTACCCCCGCTCCCGCCCCTGCCCTCCGGCCGCGGAGTCGCTACGCCTTCCGGCCGCGGGGTCTTCTCCCACGGGTACGTCGGCCGGCTGCGGTCGTCGCGCGCGGTGATCGCCCGCTGCTGCTCATCCTCGCCCTCCGGCACCCCCGGGCGGTGACCGTCGGACGACGCCCCCTGCCCCGCCCCCGGAACGTCCCCGGAGCGACCCCAGCCCCCACCTTGGCCGTCCTGGTCTCTCCCCGGCTCGTCAGGGGCCTGGGTCCAGTGGCGCAAGGCGCCCGCCTCGACGTCGATCTGGTCGGTCAGCGCCGCGAGGTCGTCATCGGCGAACTTGCGTGCCCGGTCGCGGGCGGCCCAGCGGAGCGACTCGGCGGAGTGCGTGATCCGCTCCATGCGCTCCCTCAGCTCCGGGAGGCGGGCGGCGATGGTGGCCCGGTCCGGCTCGCGTTCGAGGCGTTTGAGGTCGGCGTCAAGCTCGTGGCCATGGGCACTCAGCCGCTCGAACAGGCCGATCGCCTCGCTCAGGGAGGCATCGTCCGGAGGGCCCCCGTACAGCACGTCCTGGGTGGCCCGCATGGACGTTCTGAGCGACAGCCGCAGCTGGGCCAGCTCGCCGACCACGCCGGGCTGGGCGAGCTGCCGGGCCCGGAGGGTGGTGTCCTCTACCGTCCTGCGCGCCTGGGCGACCGTACGGTCCACGCCGCGCTTGGTCGCCTTCACGGCCTTGACCGTCAGGAGCACGCCGGCCAGGACGAACAGCACGAAGAGCAGTCCGATGATGGCGGCGGCGGCTTCCATGGGTTCTCCCCCAGGCGTGTCGGTGGCGCCGGACTTTCGCCCGCGCCGTGTCCTTCCACCGTAAACGGAAAGGGCAGGTTGCGGGGTCCGGAAGAACCCCCAACCTGCCCGTAGGGGAAACCCCCTATACCGCGTTCAGCCGGCCTGCTGCCCGCCCCGGCCGGCGCCCGCCGCTCACGTCCTCACGGGCCGACAGGCGCCGTCGATGGCCGACGTCCACACGTACCGGCACGCACCGCCGATGGCTCACGCCGGGACGATGTTCACCAGCTTCGGGGCGCGGACGATGACCTTGCGGATGTCCGCGCCGTTCAGCGCCGCGACCACCGCCGGCTCGGCCAGTGCGGTCGCCTCCAGGTCGGCGTCGGAGATCGACGGGGCGACCTCCAGGCGGGCCTTGACCTTGCCCTTGATCTGGACGACGCAGGTCACGGTCTCGTCCACGACGTACGCCGGGTCCGCGACCGGGAAGTCCGCGTGGACCACCGAGTCGGTGTGGCCCAGCTTGCGCCACAGCTCCTCGGCGATGTGCGGGGCCAGCGGGGCGATCAGCAGGACCAGCCGCTCCGCGACCGTGCGCGGGACCGGGCCGCCCGTCTTGGTCAGGTGGTTGTTCAGCTCGGTGACCTTGGCGATGGCGGTGTTGAAGCGCAGGTTCGCCAGGTCCTGGCCGACCCCGTCGATGGCCTTGTGCAGGGCGCGCAGGGTGTCCACGTCGATGTCCGACTCGGGCACGTCCGCGACGGTGACCTCACCGGTCGCCTCGTCGACGACGTTGCGCCACAGGCGCTGCAGCAGGCGGTACTGGCCGACGACCGCCCGGGTGTCCCACGGCCGCGACACGTCCAGCGGGCCCATCGCCATCTCGTACAGGCGCAGGGTGTCCGCACCGTATTCGGCGCAGATCTCGTCGGGGGTGACGGCGTTCTTCAGGGACTTGCCCATCTTGCCCAGCAGGCGGCTGACCTTGTCGCCCTGGTAGTAGTAGGCGCCGTCCCGCTCCTCGACCTCGGCGGCCGGGACGGCGATACCGCGGCTGTCCCGGTAGACGAAGGCCTGGATCATGCCCTGGTTGTACAGCTTGTGGAACGGCTCGGAGGACGAGACGTGCCCCAGGTCGTGCAGCACCTTGGACCAGAAACGGGCGTACAGCAGGTGCAGCACGGCGTGTTCGGCGCCGCCCACGTACAGGTCGACACCGCCGGCCGGCTGTCCGTCGCGCGGTCCCATCCAGTACTGCTCGACGGCCGGGTCGACCAGCGCGTCGTCGTTGCGGGGGTCCAGGTAGCGCAGCTCGTACCAGCAGGAACCGGCCCAGTTGGGCATGGTGTTGGTCTCGCGGCGGTAGCGCCGCACGCCCCGGCCGTCGCCCAGGTCCAGCTCGACGTTGACCCAGTCCTCGTTGCGGGACAGCGGGGTCTCGGGCTGGGTGTCGGCGTCGTCCGGGTCGAAGGTGCGCGGGGAGTAGTCCTCGACCTCGGGCAGTTCCAGCGGCAGCATCGACTCGGGCAGCGCGTGCGCCACGCCGTCCTCGTCGTAGACGATCGGGAACGGCTCGCCCCAGTAGCGCTGGCGGCTGAACAGCCAGTCGCGCAGCCGGAAGTTGACGGTGCCCTCGCCGATGCCGCGCTCGGCCAGCCAGTCGGTGATCTTCGCCTTGGCCTCGGTGACGCCCAGGCCGTCCAGCGAGATGCTGTCGCCGGACGAGTTGACGATCTTGGCGTCGTACGAGGCGAAGGCGTCGTCCCAGGTGGCGGGGTCGGTGCCGCGGCCGTCCGTCGGCTCGACGACGCAGCGCATGGGCAGCTCGAAGGCGCGGGCGAAGGCGAAGTCGCGGGTGTCGTGCGCGGGCACGGCCATGATCGCGCCGGTGCCGTAGCCCATCAGGACGTAGTCGGCGATGAAGACCGGGACCTGCTCGCCGCTGACCGGGTTGGTGGCGAAGGCACCGGTGAAGACGCCGGTCTTGTCCTTGGCCTCGGCCTGCCGCTCCAGGTCGGACTTGGCGGCGGCCTGCTTGCGGTAGGCGGCGACGGCCTCGCGCGGGGTGGCGTGGCCGCCGGTCCACACGTCGTGGGTGCCCTCGGGCCAGGCGCCGGGGACGATGGTGCCGGTGGTGTTGCCGTTCTCGGAGCCGGCGATCAGCGGGTGCTCGGGGGCCAGCACCATGTACGTGGCGCCGAACAGGGTGTCCTGACGGGTGGTGAAGACGGTGATCTTGTCGTCGCCCACCGGGAAGTCGACCCGGGCGCCCTCGGAGCGGCCGATCCAGTTGCGCTGCTGCAGCTTGATGGCCTCCGGCCAGTCCAGCGCGTCCAGGTCGCGCAGCAGCCGGTCGGCGTAGGCGGTGATGCGCATGTTCCACTGGCGCAGCTTGGCCTTGAAGACCGGGTAGTTGCCGCGCTCGGAACGGCCCTCGGCGGTGACCTCCTCGTTGGCCAGTACGGTGCCCAGGCCGGGGCACCAGTTGACCGGCGCGTCAGAGGCGTACGCCAGGCGGTACTCGCCCAGGATGTCGGCGCGCTCGGTGACGCCCAGCTCGGCCCAGGGGCGGCCGTCGGGGGTCGGGCGGGTGCCGGCCTCGAACTGGGCGACCAGGGTGTCGATCGGGCGGGCGGCGTCCGCCTCCGGGTCGTACCAGGAGTTGAAGATCTGCAGGAAGATCCACTGGGTCCACTTGTAGTACGCCGGGTCGATCGTCTCGACCGAGCGGCGCGGGTCGTGGCCCAGGCCCAGCCGGCGCAGCTGGCGGCGCATGTTGACGATGTTGGCCTCGGTGGAGACCCGCGGGTGGGTGCCGGTCTGGACGGCGTACTGCTCGGCGGGCAGGCCGAAGGCGTCGAAGCCCAGGGTGTGCAGGACGTTGTGGCCCGTCATGCGCTGGTGGCGGGCGTAGACGTCGGTGGCGATGAACCCCAGGGGGTGGCCGACGTGCAGACCGGCGCCCGACGGGTAGGGGAACATGTCCATGATGAACTTCTTGGGGCGGGCCACCAGCTCCGGGTCGCCGGCCAGCTCCCCGCTCGCGTTCGGGGCCTCGTAGGTCCCGTCCTTCTCCCAGAAGTCCTGCCAGCGTGCCTCGATGTCGGCGGCCAGCGCGGCCGTATAGCGGTGCGGCGCTGCCACCTCGGCAGCGGTGGTCGTCTCGCTCATCGTCCTCAAAGCTCCATCGATCGTCTCTGCCTGCGGAAACGCGCCTTGTCCCGGAACGTGTCCCGGACCCTGCCCCCGGAACTCCGGAAACAAAAAGACCCCTCGCACAGGAGGGGACGCCGCGCCGATTCCGACGGGTCTGTCATCCGTCGGCACTGATCAGCGCGGCCCGCTAAGCAGAAGGCGTACGGCACGCATGGCGCCAGGGTACCGCAGGGCGTGCGGGGCCCGCGCCGAGGATTCCCCCCGGCGCGGGCCGCGCCGGTCCGTCAGGGACGGTAGGAGCTCACGTAGCCGGCGCTGGGGCTGCCCACGCCGGTGACGTCGTCGTAGCCGACGACGGCGTGCAGGGAGCTGTCCTTGCCGAGGCTGCGCAGCGAGGTCGTGGTGCCCGCGCTGTTGTCGGTGCCGTTGACGTAGTCCACGCGGACGACGGCGAGGTCACGTCCGGCGCCCAGCGGGTGGTCGGTGACGTCGTGGTAGGCGGACGTGCCGTAGCGCTGGTAGATGCCGGGGTTGGCGAAGCCGATGGCCACACCGTGCCGGGCCTGCTGGGCGAGCGCCTGGACGCCGGCGATGACCGGGGCGGCCAGGGAGGTGCCGCCGATGCGGTACTCGTCGTAGCCGAGCTTGCCGCCGGGCAGGGTCTGGGTCTGGCCCACCAGGAAGCCGGTGTTGGGGTCGGCGACCGCGGAGATGTCCGGAACGGTGCGCATCCGGCCCTTCAGGAGGGTGTTGGACAGCGAGTCCGGAACGATGCCGCGCTGGTAGAAGGGCTGCGCGACGGTCTTGCTGACGCCGCCGCCGGCGCCGCCGTTGAAGGCGCCGGGGAAGCCGGCCCAGCTGTTGCCGTCCTTGGAGAGCAGCGCCTTCTGGGTGCCCCAGCCGGTCTCCCACTGGTACTTGTCGTGCTTGCCGACGGCCAGGGAGGTGCCGCCGACGGCGGTCACCCAGGCGGAGTTCGCCGGGGTGTCGACCTGCTTGGTGCCGGTGTTGGCGACCTCGTCACCGTTGTCGCCGGAGGAGAAGTAGAAGCCGATGCCCTGGACCGCGCCCTGCTGGAAGAGCTGGTCGTAGGCGGCGGCCACGTCCGGGGTCTCGTTCGCCTCGATGTCGCCCCAGGAGTTGGAGACGATGTCGGCGAGGTGCCCGTCGACGATCTTGCCGAGCGAGTCGATCAGGTCGTCGTCCATGCAGGAGGAGGCGCCGACGTAGACGACGTCGGAGGCCGGGGCGATCGCGTGGACGGCCTCGACGTCGAGGGTCTCCTCGCCGTACCAGCCGGCCGCGCCGCACTCCTTGATGTGCGTGTACTTGTCGGGCAGCACCTGGGAGAGCTGGCCACGGCGGTACGCGGCGTCACCGTTGCGGGCGGCGTACGTGGCGGCGTCCTTGGAGATCGTCGGCGAGGCGAAGGCGTCGGTGATCGCGACGGTGACGCCCTTGCCGGTCCACTTCTTCGCCCCGTAGGCGGCCCGCAGCTGCTTGCCGGTGTAGCCCTTGACCGCGTACGGCGCCTTGCTCCCGTAGGCGGACGGCAGGCTCTTGTTGGTGCGCGAGCCGTAGTACGAGGAGAACGGGCCGGAGTTCCGGAAGACGTCCTCCGGGGGCGGCAGTTCGCCGGAGTGGTGCTTGGCGAGCTTCGGCGCGTTGTCCAGGCCGGTGACCGTCAGCACCGCGTCGGCCAGCGTGGCGGGCGCGGAGGCGGTGGTCGACGGGGCGTGGTAAGTGTGCCCGTCCTTGCGGTAGTTGTGCAGGTCGGTGGCGAAGGCCTGCTCGGCGGCGGCCGCGTCGCCCTGGACCGTGAGGTAGCGGTGGGTGGAGCCGGTGACCTTCAGGCCGGACTTCGTCAGCCAGTCGGTCACCTTGGCTATCTGGTCACGGGTGGCGCCGAAGCGCGCCCGCGTCTGGGCGGGGCTCAGGTACTTCCCGTACGCGGCCGAGTGCGGGTCGGACACGGCCCGGGCGTAGGCCGCCAGGCCCTTGGCGTCGCGGCCGGCGAGGTAGACCCGGGCGGTGACGGCCGCCGAGTCCGCGGTGGCGCCCTGGTCGGCCTTCTGGGTGGCCCAGAGGGGCTTGGTGCCCAGCAGTGCGTGCCGGCCACCGTCGTGGCCCGCGGCGTCGGCGGCGGGCGCGCCGAGTGCGAGCGCGCCGGCGACCAAGGGCAGCGCGGCTGCCCAGGCCAGACCGGCGCGGACGCGCGGTGATCCGGTGTGGCTTGATCTCATGTAACCCCCTGCTGTGGCGATGCGATGCGCTGCGGGGTGACGCGGTGCGCCGGTGCGCCGATGCGCGGCACCTCACGAGCGGTGCATGCGGTGGATGTGACGCTCACGCGATTCGCCACTCTCTCGGTGAACTGTTCATGTCAGGGGAATGTGATCACCAAGAAGAGGCCAAGGAATGACAAGGACTGGTCAGGAATGACCATCCGGCGAACATTGAATCCGCCATAGCGGACAGGGACTTGACCGGCCGTCACCCCCGCCGGCTCCGCCCGCCGAGCACTCGCCCCACCCGGGAGCCGGGCGCACACAGCAAAGCAGGCCGTCCGCAATGGACGGCCTGCTTTGTTCTTGTGGAGCTAAGGAGAATTGAACTCCTGACCTCCTGCATGCCATGCAGGCGCTCTACCAACTGAGCTATAGCCCCAGATTTTGTTTTCCGCCCGGTTCCCCGCTGCGGCATCGCCTACATTACACGGACCTCCCCGCCTTCTGCCAAATCGTTCTCCCGGGGGCCCGCGGACGGGGCGCGCGGTACTGTCGGCAGGCCGTGCCCGATTCGTCCTGGGGGAGCCGTACGCCGTGACCGCGCTGGAGCTGGAACAGTCCACGGACCCCGGCGGCCCGCACCCCGGCAAGGGCGTCCTGCGCCGCCACCCGACGGCCGCGGCGGCGCTGGCCTGCCTGGTCTCCTTCACCGCCTTCTGGATCGCCCAGCGGCTCGCGCACGTCACGATGATCGACCTCATGGTCTACCGGGCCGAAGGGCTGACCGTCCGCAACGGCGAGTCCCTCTACGACATGGTGGCCACCTCGGCCCACCTGCCCAACACCTACCCGCCCTTCGCGGCACTGCTCTTCACCCCGCTCACCCTGCTCGGCGTCCCGGCGATGCGCACCCTGGCCACCGCCGGGAACCTGCTGCTGCTCGTCGCGGTCGTCGGCCTCTCGCTGCGCCTTGCGGACCGGCCCCGCCGGCTGCCCCGGCCGGCCGCCACCCTGGCGGTCTCGGCACTGCTGGTGTGGTGCGAGCCGGTGTGGACGACGCTGCGCTACGGCCAGATCAACCTGCTGCTCGCCGCGCTAGTACTGTGGGACCTGACCCGCAAGGACACCCACCGCCTCGCGGGTATCGGCATCGGTATCGCGGCCGGCATCAAGCTCACACCGGCACTGTTCGCCGTCTTCCTGACCGTGGCCGGCGCCGTACGGGCCGGGCAGCGCCTGCGCTCCGGCGCCGGTCCGCGCGCCGCCTGGAACCCCTGGCTGCGGCAGGCCGCCGTCGCGGTCGTGACCTTCCTCGCCACCGCCCTCCTCTCCGCCCTCGCGCTGCCCCGCGACTCGCACCGCTTCTGGACGGGAATCGTGTTCGCCGCCGACCGGGTCGGTGAGGTGGAGATCACCGCGAACCAGTCACTGCGCGGCGCGCTCGCCCGGCTGCTGCACACCCACGACCCCGGCGCCTCCTGGGCCGTACTGGCCGGGCTGACCGCGCTCGCGGGCCTGGCCCTGGCCGCCGGGGCACTGCTGCGCGGGTCACCGGCCTCCCCGGCCGACGGCGGGCGCGCCTGGGCGGCCATCGCCTGCGCCGCGACCGCCCTCCTCATCAGCCCGGTCTCCTGGTCCCACCACTGGGTGTGGTGCGTGCCGATGCTGGTCCTGCTCGGATCCGAGGCGCTCGACCGGACCGGCACCCGCGCGCGCCGCTGGTGGGTGACGACCGTCACGCTCGGCCTCCTCTTCTGCTCCTTCGCGCTGTGGTGGGTGCCGCACCGCTGGCACCAGCACCAGGAACTGCACCAGGACGGCCTCCAGATGCTGCTCTCCGACGTCTATCCGCTCGCCGGGCTGGCCGTGCTGGCGCTGGCCGGGACCCGGCTGTGGCGGGCCAACCACTCCCCCACCACCCACGATTGACGTGCCGGGCGGCCCGTCGGGGATCTGCCGGGGCGCAGGTCGGTACGCCGTCGACCGGTCCAACGCCGTGCGGGCCCACGGCAGTTCCGCCCGCCCGGAACCGTACGGAAGTGCCCGGAAGGCTCCGGGGATGCTCGGGAGGGGGTCAGAACGGCGCGCTCGTCCGTCCCAAAGTGTTCGGAACGCGCGCCAGTTGGCGGGCGACGCCGGTCAGGCCGTGGCGAACGAGTAGAAGCGCTTGAGCGTGCAGTGCTCGTCGAGCAGCCGCCCGTAGATCGGCTCCCCGTCGAGCTCCCGGTAGGTCTCGATCGGGTCGCCCTTTATGACCAGGGCGCGGGCGCATTCCTCGCACCAGTACTGGTAGTCGGTGTTGACCGGTTCCATGTCGCGCACGATCGGCGTTCCGCTGCCGCACCAGTCGCATTTCCTGCTGTGGGCGCCCATCCATCAGCTCCAACTGTGGCCGCAGGCCGTACAAACGAAGGAGATGCCGCCGTTGTCGCCCAGCACCTGGGCGACGTGCGACGACCCGCACGAGGGGCACTGCAGGGCAGAGCCGTGGCAGGCGCCCGCCGCAGCGACGTCGAGCAGGCCGTCGACCTCCCCGAGGATGCTCGTGGGCATCGCTGTCTCTCCTCCCCTGGCGGCGCCGTCCGATTCTGCCACGGACGGCCCACCAGGTCAGGTCCGTCTTCACAGCGGGCCGGGCCCTGCGCGGGTCCGCACATACGCAATGATCCCGCCTCCATCTGGAGGCGGGATCATCCGGGTTGTGGAGCTAAGGAGAATTGAACTCCTGACCTCCTGCATGCCATGCAGGCGCTCTACCAACTGAGCTATAGCCCCGGGTCTTGTTCCGCTCCTCCGGGGTTTTCCCCGGCGGCGCCGCGAACAAGATGAACTTTAGCCTGCGACCTGCCCAGATGTGAAATCCGGGTCCGCCGGGGCCACCGGCGGGGGTCAGACGTCGTCGCCGAGCACCGGCTCCGGCAGGGTGCCGGCGTTGTGCTCCAACAGGCGCCAGCCGCGCGCGCCCTCGCCGAGCACGGACCAGCAGCAGTTCGACAGACCGCCCAGGCCCTCCCAGTGGTGGGCCTCCAGGCCGAGCAGCCGCCCGATGGTGGTGCGGATCGTGCCGCCGTGGCTGACGACGACCAGGGTGCCGTTCTCGGGCAGTTTGTCGGCGTGGTTGAGCACCACGGGGGCGGCCCGGTCGGCCACCTCGGTCTCCAGCTCGCCGCCGCCGCGCCGCACCGGCTCACCGCGCTTCCAGGCGGTGTACTCCTCGCCGTAGCGCGCGAGGATCTCCTCGTGGGTGAGCCCCTGCCAGGAACCCGCGTACGTCTCGCGCAGGGCCGCGTCATGGGTCACGTCGAGCCGGGTGAGCGCGGCGAGCTCGTTCGCCGTGGCGGCCGCGCGGCTGAGGTCGGAGGCGATGATCGCGTCCGGCCGCAGGGCGGCCAGCAGCCGGGCCGAGCGCCGGGCCTGGGCCAGCCCCGCGTCCGTCAGCTCGATGTCCGTGGAGCCCTGGAAGCGGCGCTCCAGATTCCAGGCCGTCTGGCCGTGCCGCCACAGGACGATGCGGCGGCCCGGCACCCGCTTCGTGCCGTTCAGAGCAGCTCTCCGTCCTGCCCGCCCGCGGCGGCCTCGGCGTGCGCGGCGGCCTTGCCGCGGGTGGCCTTGGCGTCCTCGGGGAGGCCGATCTCCGGGCAGTCCTTCCACAGCCGCTCGAGCGCGTAGAACACGCGCTCCTCGCTGTGCTGGATGTGCACGACGATGTCGACGTAGTCGAGCAGCACCCAGCGGGCCTCACGGTCGCCCTCGCGGCGGACCGGCTTGGCGCCGAGCTCCTTGGAGAGGCGTTCCTCGATCTCGTCGACGATCGCCTTCACCTGGCGGTCGCTGGGGGCCGAGGCCAGCAGGAAGGCATCGGTGATCGAGAGGACGTCACTGACGTCGTACGCGATGATGTCGTGCGCGAGCTTGTCGGCCGCGGCCTGGGCTGCGGCGTTGATGAGCTCGATGGAGCGGTCCGTGGCGGTCACAAGCGGCTTTCCGGGTCGAGGGCTGCTTCTCCGGCCGGTCACGGGGCGGGGGGCTCGGCCCCGCCGCGGCGCGCGCCGCGGTCCCCGTGGGCAACCGGATCGGCGGTCAGGTACCCCTCAAGGGTCTCACGGACCACCGACACTCCCGGCAGGGTTTTCGAACCAGCGGGTCAGATCGCGCATCCGGGCTGGTCAGAGCGGTGGCGGCGGCTCCCGCCCACCGGTGACCGGACGGGGCGGGCCGGTCCTGCGGCGGACCGCCCGCCCCTTCCGTCAGCCCCTGTAGTCCTGGCCGAGGACCACCGTGATGTCGGCGTTCCCGGCGCCCTTGCCCTGCCGGACCGCGCCCGCCGGCAGGCCCAGCGTCTTGGCGACCTCGGTGGCCTTCGCCTTGGCGGCGGCGTCCGCGTACGTGACCTGGGAGGCGGCCCGGGCCGCGCCCGCCGTGCCGTCGTCGACGAAGGTGTAGCCGCCGTTGAGCAGGGCGACCTGCGCCTTTCCGGTCGCCGCCTTGTTGCCGGTGGCGTTGCGGACGGCCACCCGGGCGGTGGTGTCGGGGGCGGTCTTCTTGACCGTGCCGCCGAGCACGTCCTTGACGACGCCGGCCGCGGTGGTCTGGCTGAGCGTGCCGTCGGCCTGTACGGGCAGCAGGGTCGTGCGGTAGGCGCCGGTCTTCGCCAGTTCGGCGCGCTGCGCCAGCGAGCTGCCCAGCTGGGCCTCGGTCAGCGGCGGGTCGAGGACCTGGAGGAGGGCCTTGACGGTGGCGGTGGCGCCGTCCGAATCGCTGGAGACCTTCTTCAGCGTCGCCTGCATGACCTGCCCGAAGCGTTGGAGCTGCCGGGTCTGCGGCTCGCCGGGTGCCTGGTAGGTGGCGTAGGCGACGGCCGCCTGGCCGCCCAGGTCCTGGGCCCGGCCCTGCTTGACCACCGGGGAGGCGCCCTTCTTGGCGCCGGGCACGGTGGCGTCGGTGTCGAGGGTGATCCCGCCGACCGTCTCGACGAGGTTCTCCAGGTAGGGGGTGTCCAGCCGCCAGGTGGCCTTCAGGTCGGCCCCCAGGAGGCTGTTGAGGGCGTCCCGGGTGGGCTCGGCGCCGTCGGCCTTCACGGACTTGCCGAGCGTGGTGGCGCTGCCGTCGTCCTTGGGGACCACGAGGCTGTTGGGCAGCAGGACGGTGGTGCCCTTGTGGGTGGTCTCGTTGTCCACCAGGAGCGCGGTCGAGCTGTTGCCCGTCTTGGTGTCCCGCAGGTGCACGACGAGGACGTCGCGCTTCTGGCCGCCGGCCGCGGCGGCCTGGCCGGTGCCCGGCCCGGCCAGTCCGGGCAGCTTGCCCGCCCACCACAGGTAGCCGGCACCACCGGCCACCAGGAGGACCAGGACGACCGACAGCGCGATGATCCGGCTGCGGCCGCGCCGCTTGGCCTCCTCGCGCCGCTCGGTGCGGCTCTCGGTGAACTTCAGCCAGTCGATGACGTCTTCGGAGTCCTCGTCGGGCTCCTCGATGAAGGAGAACTGTTCGGTGCGGTACTCCGGGTCGCCGGAAGGGGCACCGCCGGCCCGGTCGGCCGGGCCGTTCGCCGTCTCCGCGGCCGGACCGTCCGAGGGGGCACGGCGCCCGCCGCCCGGCTGCCGGGTGTCCTCGCGGCCACCGGGTGCCGGTCCGCCGTGGCGCTGCTCCTCGTAGGAGAGCTGCTCGTACGGCGACTGCTGGGACTGCTGAGGGATCCACTCCTGGGGCGGGACCTGCTGCGGGGGCGCCTGCTGGGGGGCTGCCTGCTGCGGCCGGCCGTACGGGTCGTACTGCTGGGGGTAGCCGGGTTCGGCCTGGACCTGGCCGCGGCCGTACGGGTCGTAGCCGTAGTCGCCGCCGGTCTGGTGCCCCTGGTGACCTTGGTAGGCCTGCCGCGCCTGGTGGCCCTGCGCCGTGCCGTACGGGTCGTAGCCCTCGTAGGCGGGCGGGGCGGAGTGCCCGCCGTACGGGTCGTGTTGCTGTTCGTACGGCGGCCGGGCGGCGTCGTGGTAGACCGGCTGCCCGTAGGCGTCGTAGGTGTAGCCCGGCTGTCCCTGCTGCCCTTGTTCCTGGGCGTAAGGGTCGCGGGCATACGGGTCCTGCGGCCCGTACGGATCGTGTCGGTCGCTCACCGGTGCCCCTTTCCGTCAGCCCCGTCAGCGGTCGTTGCGGTACAGCTGCTTTTTGTCGATGTAGCGCACCACACCGTCCGGCACCAGGTACCAGACCGGATCCCCCTGGGCGACGCGCGCCCGGCAGTCGGTCGAGGAGATGGCCAGCGCGGGCACCTCGACCAGGGACACCGCCCCCTCGGGCAGCCCGGGGTCCGCAAGGACGTGGCCGGGCCTGGTCACCCCGATGAAGTGGGCGAGCGACACCAGCTCCGCGGCATCGTGCCAGGTCAGGATCTGACTGAGCGCGTCGGCGCCGGTGATGAAGAACAGATCCGCGTCACGGTGCTCCGCGCGCAGATCACGCAGCGTGTCTATCGTGTACGTCTTGCCGCCGCGGTCGATGTCGATGCGGCTGACGGAGAACTGCGGGTTCGACGCGGTCGCGATGACCGTCATCAGATACCGGTCCTCGGCCGGGGACACCTTCTTGTGGCTCTTCTGCCACGGCTGTCCGGTCGGCACGAAGATGACCTCGTCGAGGTGGAACTGGCTGGCCACCTCGCTGGCGGCGACCAGGTGTCCGTGGTGGATCGGGTCGAACGTCCCGCCCATCACTCCGAGTCGCCGCTTCACGGGCCCTGTGTGCTCTCCCATGCGTGCAGACCCTACTGGGCGGCGCGCGATGCCGGGGGCCGGGTGCCGGGGCTCAGCGGTCCCGGTTGAAGCGGGTCGTGACCCACAGCAGGAGGAGCAGGACAAACAGGGCACCGCCGCCGGTCAGGAAAGGGCTGAGGCTGGCGTGACCGCCCTCGTGGCCGGGTTCGGCGGCGAGGGAAACCAGGGACTGTGCGGTGGTGTGCAGGCTCATCGTCAGCAGGACCAATCCGGGCTCGGTGCGGGCAGAGACTTCCACCACATCGTATGCGTCGGCCCACTACGGGCTCACGGCGACTCCACCCGGATGCGCCCGGCGGCGTCCGCACGCCTGACGGGGCGCGGTCCCTTCCGGTCAGTCCTGGCCGTAGCCGCGCAGCAGGAACCACGCGAGCAGGGCGGCACCGAGCACACCCACGATGATCACGGTGCGCAGGATCCATCCGGGGCCGCCGTCCCTGGCGGTCTGCTCGGCTGCGGCGAGCAGCAGGCTCGGATGCGGCATGGCGGCGCTCCTCGGGTACCGGCCCGGCGGGTCTTTTGTACGGGCCTGTGCGGTCATTGGTGCGATCGCCAGCGTACGCCCGAGCATCCATTCGCCTGTCAGTGGCGTCCTCTAGTCTGAAACTCACGCAGTCGAAGAGGGGGAGGCCCCAATGACGGAGAGCCCAGACGGCAGCGCGCGTGTACCGAGCCGGGACCGGCGGCGATTCCCCGGAATCTCCTCGCGGTCGTACGAGCACCCCGCGGACCGCTCGGCGCTGGTCGCCCTGCGCAAGCTCAGCGGGTTCGACACCGTCTTCAAGACGCTCAGCGGCCTGTTGCCGGAGCGCAGCCTCCGGCTGCTGTTCCTGTCGGACTCGGTGCGCGTCAGCGACCAGCAGTTCTCGCACCTGAACGACATGCTGCGCGACGCCTGCTACATCCTGGACCTGGAGAAGGTCCCGCCGATGTACGTCAATCAGGACCCGCAGCCCAACGCGATGTGCATCGGCCTGGACGAGCCGATCATCGTGGTGACGACCGGTCTCGTCGAGCTGCTCGACGAGGAGGAGATGCGGGCGGTCGTCGGCCACGAGGTCGGCCACGCCCTCTCCGGTCACGCGGTCTACCGCACGATCCTGCTGTTCCTGACGAACCTCGCCATGAAGGTCGCCTGGATCCCGCTGGGCAACGTCGCGATCATGGCGATCGTGACGGCGCTGCGCGAGTGGTTCCGCAAGTCCGAGCTGTCGGCGGACCGCGCCGGGCTGCTGGTCGGCCAGGACCTCCAGGCCTCGATGCGCGGCCTGATGAAGCTGGCCGGCGGCAACCACCTGCACGAGATGAACGTCGACGCCTTCCTCAAGCAGGCCGACGAGTACGAGTCGGGCGGCGATCTGCGCGACTCCGTGCTGAAGATCCTCAACCTCCTGCCGCGCAGCCACCCGTTCACGACCGTGCGGGCGGCCGAGCTGAAGAAGTGGGCGGCCAGCCGCGACTACCAGCGGATCATGGACGGCCACTACCCCCGCCGCGACGAGGACAAGGACGCCTCGGTGTCCGACTCGTTCCGGGACTCGGCGGCGCATTACGCCGAGTCGGTCCGCAACAGCAAGGACCCGCTGATGGGCCTGGTCCGCGATATCGCGGGCGGTGCGGGCGACTTGGGCGGCAAGCTGCGGGACACGGTCTTCGGCGGCGGCTCGCGCGGCGGCCAGGGCGGCGCCAACGGCACGGACCGGACCAACGGCTCGGAAGCCTGACGGAACGACCCGCACGCCGCCCGGCGCAGATGCTCGCGCGCCCGGCGGGCCCTTCGGCGCCTAGGAGATGTCTTCAAATGTCACGCCCACATCAGGAGCGAGGCGAGGGTGACGGCGGCCTGGTAGGACTCGGTGGTCTTGTCGTAGCGAGTGGC
>NZ_JBIDAJ010000012.1:0-214319 GCF_043202395.1 Streptomyces sp. NPDC048197 | reverse complement strand
CGTCAGCAGTCCACACAACCGGCCCCGGAGGTCCGTCACCGCACCCGACACCCACCCAGCCCGCCGCAGGCGCAACGGCGAGACGACCCGCGGCGCCGCAGACAGCCACGTGCGGGGCGCCGCAAAGCGCGCAACGGTGAGCGTGCCCCGCGGCGGGAAAGGCGGCTACGTGCGGGGCGCCGCAAAGCGCAACGGCGGCCGAGCCCCGCGGCGGGAAAGCCAGGTACGTGGGCGGCGCCGCAAAGCGCAGCGGAACGGCGGGAAAGCCAGGTACGTGGGCGGCCAGCCAAGCGCAGCGGAATGCGGAGGGGCCGTAGAAACGCCAGACTCGGGTACAGGGGCACATGTGGCGCATGCCGCATACGTGGAAGAAAACCTCTCATTGGAGGCCCGCCGTGCAGCGGCAACCGCATCCGCGCCGTGAGCGCACGCTCGACCGTGATCCGGAGCCCACGCGGCCGCCGGACCCGGGAGGCCCGCCGCCGAATCCCACCCCCGACCCGCTTCCCGGACCGCCGACCCCGCCGGGGCCCCCGGATCCCATCCCTCCGGAACCGTCGCCTATACCCCGTCCGCCCGGGCCCGACCCGGTCCCGGACCCGTCCCCCGCTCCCTCACCGCTTTCCTAGGAGGTGCTGACCATGGCCATCGCCACGGTCAACCCGGCCACCGGCGAGACCCTGAAGACCTTCGACGCGCTCAACGCGGGCGAGATCGAGGACCGCCTGGTCAGGGCGGAGCAGGCGTTCCAGCTCCACCGCACCACCAGCTTCGCCCGTCGCACGGAACTGCTGCTCAAGGCCGCCGACCTGCTGGAGGCCGATCAGGACGGCATTGCCCGCACGATGACCACAGAGATGGGAAAACCGCTGGCCCAGGCCCGTGCGGAGGCCGCGAAGTGCGTCAAGACCATGCGCTGGTACGCCCGCCACGCCGAGGGGCTGCTGGCCGACGAGCACCCCGATCCGGCGGACGTCGGCGATTCCGGGGCGATGCGTGCCGTGGTCCGTTACCGGCCGCTCGGCCCGGTCCTGGCGGTGATGCCGTGGAACTTCCCGCTCTGGCAGGTCGTACGGTTCGCCGCCCCGGCGCTGATGGCCGGCAACACCGGACTGCTCAAACACGCCTCGAACGTCCCGCAGACCGCCCTGTACATCGAGGAGCTGTTCCGCCGCGCCGGCTACCCCGAGGGCTGTTTCGAGACCCTGCTGATCGGCTCCGGCGCCGTCGAGGAGATCCTGCGGGACCCGCGGGTGGCCGCCGCGACGCTGACCGGCAGCGAGCCGGCCGGGCGCTCGGTGGCGTCCATCGCCGGTGACGAGGTCAAGAAGACCGTGCTGGAGCTCGGCGGCAGCGACCCGTTCGTGGTGCTGCCCTCCGCCGACCTCGACAAGGCGGCCAAGGTGGCGGTGACCGCGCGGGTGCAGAACAACGGGCAGTCCTGCATCGCGGCCAAGCGGTTCATCGTGCACGACGACGTCTACGACGCCTTCGCCGAGCGGTTCACCGAGCGGATGGCGGCACTGACCGTCGGCGACCCGATGGACGAGAACACCGACGTCGGACCGCTCTCCAGCGAGCAGGGCCGTTCGGACCTGGAGGAACTCGTCGACGACGCGGTCCACCAGGGCGCGACCGCGCTGTGCGGCGGCCGGCGGCCGCCCGAGCACCGGGCGGGCTGGTTCTACGAGCCCACGGTCCTGGCGGGCATCACCCCGACCATGCGCATCCACCACGAGGAGGCGTTCGGGCCGGTCGCCACGCTCTACCGGGTCGCCGATCTCGACGAGGCGATCGAGCTCGCCAACGACACCCCGTTCGGGCTGAGTTCCAACGCCTGGACCCGCGACCCCGACGAACAGGCCCGGCTGGCCCGGGACATCCAGGCCGGCGGTCTCTACTTCAACGGCATGACCGCCTCCCACCCCGGCCTGCCCTTCGGCGGCGCCAAGCGGTCCGGTTACGGGCGGGAACTGTCCGGCCACGGCATCAAGGAGTTCTGCAACATGACGACGCTCTGGTACGGGCCCGAGGAGTGAGCGGCCCGGCGGGGCGTCCCCGGCGGGGCGTCCCGGGGCCCACCCCCGGCGGGAGGTCCCCCGGCCGGGGGAGCACCGGTCACCGCCCCTGATCCGCCGCCTGATCCGCCGGCACCAGGAATTCGCACCACAGCGCCTTGCCGTTGCCCCGCGGCTCCGCGCCCCAGCGCTCCGCCAGCGCCTCGACCAGCAGCAGGCCCCGGCCCGAGGTGGCGGTCTCGCCGGGGCTGCGGCGGCGCGGCCACTGGCTGGAGCGGTCCTCGACCTCCAGCCGGATCCGGCGGGCGGCGCCGGGCAGGAGTTCCACGGTGACCAGGGCGCCGCTCTCGGTGTGGGTCAGGGCGTTGGCGATCAGCTCCGAGGCCGCCACCTCGACGTCGTGCAGGACGGCGCCCGCCCGCCACTGGTCCAGCGTGCGGCGCAGCGCCGAGCGGACCTCGGCGGCGCCCGCGGGATCGGCCTGGTGGACGTGCAGCCGCAGCCGCGGCGTGGTCACGGCGCCCGGGCCCGGCTCCCGGTGCAGCAGCAGGAGGGCCATGTCGTCCTCCGAGCCGGGATCGGCCCACAGCTGCGCCGAGAGGTGATCGGCCAGCTCCTCCAGGTCCGCGGGCCCGGTGCGGACCGCCTCGGACAGCGCCTCGATCCCGGCCGAGATGCCCCGGCCGGGCCGTTCGACCAGGCCGTCGGTGCACAGCAGCAGCGTCGACCCGGGCTCCAGGAAGAGCTGGGTCTCGGGGAAGTGGTCCGGCCCGAAGTGGGTGGCCAGCCCCAGCGGCAGCCCGCCGCGGACCTCCGGCCAGTCGATGTGCCGGGACGTGTTGCTGATCAGCGGGCCTAGATGGCCGGCCCGCGCCACGTGCAGCGCCCCCGACTCCAGGTCGGCCTGCACGTACGTGCAGGTGGCGAACCGTTCGGTGTCCAGCTCGGCCAGGAAGCGGGAGGCCCGCACCAGCACGGTTTCCGGGGTGTGTCCCTCGCTGGCGTACGCGCGCAGTGCGATCCGCAGCTGGCCCATCACGGCGGCGGCGTGCGTGTCGTGGCCCTGGACGTCACCGACGACGAGCCCGGTGCGGCCCTGCGGCAGCGCGATCACGTCGTACCAGTCGCCGCCGACGTCCCGGCCGACGCTCGCCGGGTGGTAGCGGACGGTGACCGCGCCGCCGGCGATGGGCGGGAGCCGGCGCGGCAGCATCGTCGCCTGCAGCCCGGTCGCGAGTTCCCGCTCCTGGTCGAACAGGGTCGCCCGCTGCACCGACTGCGCCACCACACCGGCCAGCGCCAGCGCCAGGTTCCGGGCCTCCGGCGACCGCACCGCCGGCTCGGCGTGGAACAGCCCCAGCGCCCCGAGCACGGTGTTCTGGGCGACCAGCGGCAGGAAGGCCGCGCCGCCCGCCGGCAGCAGGTCCGCGTACGGGCGCAGCCGCGGGTAGCGGGCGATCAGTTCGCCGCGGGTGCCGAGGAAGACGGGCCGCCGCAGGCGTGCCGCGTCGGACAGCGGCAGGGTGTCGTCCAGCCGGGTGTTCATCATGTCGTCGGGGACCTCGCCCAGCATCCCGGCGGCCGCGATGACCTCGAACCGCTCGTTCGCGACCAGGCCGAGCACCAGGCCGTCCGCCCCGAACCGGCGCGCCCCGCCGGTACCGGTCAGCACCCGCGTCACGTCCCGTACGGACAGCGCCCGGGACAGTGCGGCGGTGGTCTGCTGCACCATCACGGTCTGCCGCTGCCGCTCCTGCTGCAGCGAGCGCAGCAGCGCGGAGTCCGCCAGCTCGCCGGTCGCCTCCCGGACGATGCCGATGACCCGGTACGGCGTGCCCTCCGGGTCGTGCAGGATCCGCCCCTGCGAGTGCGTCCAGCGCCGCGTCCCGTCCCGGCACCGGACCCGGAAGTACGCGCCGTACGACGAGTGGCCGTCCCGGAGCGCCTGCGCGAGCGCCTCGTCCAGCCGCAGCCCCTCCTTGGCCGGCACCCGCCCGGCCAGGGACAACGGTGCGCCGTCGTATTCCCCCGGGCGCAGGTCGAAGACGTCCAGGGCGCCGGGGTCCAGTTCCATGAACCCGCGGTCCAGGTCCCAGTCGAAGGTGCCCATCCGGTTGAGCGAGAGCCGCTCGCGCAGCCCGATCGGTTCGTGCCGCGAGACCCCGGGAGCCTCCTCCTCGACCCGGCTCCAGTCCCGGTCCGTCCGGGGGTCGTAGCCCTCGTCGGACGGTCCGGCCGGCGGGGCCGTCATCGGGTGCCCCACCTCGTGGCCCGGGGGCGCGCGCCGTGTGGGCTCACCATGCGAACACCTTAGGCGGGGCCCGCGCACCCCGCATGTCCGGTGCGCCGGGCGGTGCCCGGGGTACGGAGAACGGGTGAGGGAGGGGAGGGGGAGGGGAGAGGGCGTGCCGGGGTGGGGAGCGGGCCGCCCCTGGCTCCTCCCAACTTCCCTGCCCATAGGGTTGCTTGACGCGACCGTTCACCTCCCGAACCCTGGATCCGGGCAGCCATCGGGGGTATGCCCGACTGCCCGCGGCACAGGAAGGCCCCGCCATGAGAGCGCGCGCCGTACGAGCCCGACGTCTCCGGCGTGCCCTGGCCTCGTCCGCGGCCGGGGCGGCCGGTCTCGCGGTGCTGTGGGTGGCCGCCGGGGCGCCGACGCCCCCGGACCGCGTGGGCCCGGCGCCGCACCGGATGCAGGTCTACCTCACCACCACCTCCGGCCCCGGCGGCCGGCACGTCGTCCAGGGCCTGCGGCGGCAGGCACCGCTCACCTTCCGGCCGGGCCGCGGCGGCTCCCTCACCGTCGATCCGTCTCGGACCTACCAGCGGTTCGAGGGCGGCGGCGCCTCGTTCACCGACACCGCCGCCTGGCTGGTGAACAGCAGCGGCGCGCTCGGTGCCGCGGCCCGCGCGACGGTCCTGCGCAAGCTGTTCGACCCGGACGACGGCATCGGCCTCGGCTTCCTCCGCAACCCGATGGGCGCCTCCGACCTCGCCCGCTCCGGCTACACCTACGACGACCTGCCCGCCGGCCGGACCGACCCGGGCCTTAGGCACTTCTCCGTCGCCCACGACCTCGCCGACGTCCTGCCGCTGACCGCCCGCGCCCGCCGGCTCAACCCGGCGCTGAAGGTGATGGCCACGCCCTGGACCGCGCCCGCCTGGATGAAGGACAACGGCCGGCTCGACCAGGGCCGGCTGCGGCCGGAGTTCTCCAGCGCCTACGCCCGCTATTTCGTGCAGTACCTCCGCGCCTACCGCGACCACGGGGTGCCGGTCGACTACGTCTCCGTGCAGAACGAGCCCACCTGCTGCGCCGGTTACCCGTCCATGTGGTGGACCGGCGCCTCCCTCGCCGACTTCACGAAGCACGACCTGCTGCCCGCGCTGCGCCGGGCAGCCCTGCCCACCAAGGTCCTCGCCCTGGACTGGAACTGGGACCGCTACGACGCCTTCGCCCGGCCCACCGTCGACGATCCGGCCGTCCGCCGCCATCCCAACTTCGGCGGGCTGGCCTGGCACGGTTACGGCGGCACGGTCACCAAGCAGACCCGGGTGCACGACCGTTACCCGGGCCTGGCCGTCCACGACACCGAGCACTCCGGCGGCCGGTGGACCGCCAACCAGCACAAGCAGGACATGCGCGACCTCATCGACTACACCCGCAACTGGGGCAGCAGCTGGACGAAGTGGTCGCTCGCCGTGGACCAGAACCACGGTCCGCACCAGGGCGGTTGCTCCGACTGCACCGGGCTGATCACCGTCCACCACGGCGACGACCGCAGCGGCCGGGTCGACTACACCGTCGAGTACTACACGATGGGTCACCTCACCAAGTTCGTGAAACCCGGCGCCCGCCGCATCGCCTCGTCCGGTCCGGCCGCCCTCCCCAACGTCGCCTGGCGCAACCCCGACGGCTCCACCGTCCTGATCGCCTACAACGACACCGCCACCCCCCGGCCCGCCGGCATCAACTGGGCCCACCGGCACACCGGTTACGTACTCCCGCCCGGTGCCTCGGCCACCTTCACCTGGTAGGAGGCCCGCCCCAGCCGGCGGCACGGCGTGTTCGGCGGGTACTGCCCTGCCGTCCCCTCGCGCCGGCAGGGCTCGCACCCGGCGGACCGGCCGTCAGGCGTGCGCCCCGGCCGGCGCGGCGACCGGGCGGGTGTGGCGGGCGCGGTGGGCCAGGGTGGCCTTGCGGGTCGCCACGTCGACGGTGTACGCGTCGATCGTCAGCCGGGCGCCGGCCACCTTCAGCAGCATGAAGCCGTGGTCGGAGAAGTTCTGCCAGGCCGCCGGGTGGGAGAAGTGGGCCTTGCCGTCCTCCGTCTTGGCGGACGCCCCGCACACCACCTGGCGGGTGCCGCCGGTGCGCGCGGTCGGCTCCAGGATCTGCAGGGTGTGGTCGTGCCCGGACAGGATCAGATCGGCCCGCCCGCACACCACCTTCTCGTACATGTCCTTGAGGTGGACGCCGCTGGTGTAGTTCCCGATCTCGAAACCGTCGTACGAACCGGCGCTGCCGTGCTTGCCGTTGTTGAGGTAGGGGTGGTGGCCGATCACCACCTTCCAGCGCGCCCGCGAGGTCCGCAGCGCCTCGTCCAGCCAGCTGCGCTGGGCGCGCATGTACGGGCCGTCCCAGCGGTAGTACGGGTCGAGCTGGGCGACGTACGAGGACCAGGGAATGGTGTCGAGGGCGAAGAACTCCACCAGCGGGTCGGCGGCGGGCAGCGGCACGCGGTAGTAACGGGCCGGCATGTACCAGCGCTTCGAGGTCCGGGCGTAGGAGACCTCACGGTCCCCGCGCGAGGGGTCGCCGCCGCTGCCGGGTATCAGCCCCGAGCAGTCGTGGTTGCCCAGCACCATCAGCCAGGGCACGTCGATGCCGTTGTTCGGCTTCTCGAACTTGTCCTGGAACTCGGAGTCGTGGTCGGACTCCGGCCCGTTCTCGTAGATGTTGTCGCCGAGCCCGACCGCCAGGCCGACCCCCTCGCTGCGGCAGACGTCGCGCGCGGCGGCCGCCACCGCGTACTGCGCCTCGTCCCCGGTCCCGGCGTCACCGGTGACCAGGATGGCGAACTCACCCTTCCCGTTGGGCCGTTCGGGGAACGGGAAGGCTCCCGGCACACCGGGGCGGGGGGCGGCCGACGCGGGGGACTGGCCCGGCGAGGGCAGCACCGCCAGCGCGGCACCGGCCATCGCGCCGCCCAGCAGCGTCCGCCGGTTCACCCACTGCGGCACCCGCCCCGTCGTCGGCACCGGCGCCGCCCCGGCACCCGCCGCCTCCGCGCCGGCCCGCAGCCACTCCCGCTCGGTCATGTCCGCCTGCGGCGGGATCAGTTCGTCTTCACACATGCCTGGTTTTTCTCATGATCGGCAGGGGTGAAGGTGACGAAAAGATGAAGCGGAGGTGGACGTATGGCGATCGGCGGCACCTTTGCTACGCGTCGGTAACTACCCGTCCCCGTACGGCATCAGGCGGTGAGAAAAGCGGAGGCAGCGACCCCCGTCAGTCGTTGGCGAGCCGGCGCAGGGTGCGGCCGAGGCGACGGACGTAGAGCCGCTGGAACACCGGGACGAGCGGGCCGCCGAGCCGGGTGACGGCCCGTACGGGGCGGCTGAACGCGGTCACCGTGAACCACACCGTGCCGTCGTCGCGCAGCTCGGCCAGGAACGCCTCCTCGCCGCACTCGGGGTGCCCCTCCCGGGTCCCGTACGCGAAGCCGATCCGGTCCGCCTCGTCCGCCGTCCACACCACCCGGCAGGGCGCCCGCAGCCGCAGCGGGCCGACCCCCAGGGACACCTCGACGGCCACGCCCGGGGCGGCCCGCGGGGCGTCGGACCGGATGCCGGTGCCCGCCGCCCGGTGCATCCGGAAGGTGGTGATGGCCTCACCCGCCGCGGCGAGCACCGCGCGGCCCCGGCCGATCGGCAGCTCCTCGTGGAGGTGGTCGTACCCGGGCGGCAGCGGCGAGCGCCCGGTGGCGCCCACCTCGGGATAGGTCAGGTCGGTCAGGTCCGTCATGAACGGCGACGCTACGCGGGCCGCCGCAAGTGATCAACAACGTTCGCCCGGGCGAGGAACGCCTCCACGGTCCGGACGAAGAAGGCCGGGTCGTCGAGCCACGGGTAGTGCCCGGCGCCCGGCTGGACGGTCAGCTCGGCGGTGGGGAGCAACCCGGCGATGGTGGCGGCGATCCGGGGCAGCGGACCGCCGTCCAGCTCACCGGCCAGGAAGAGCACCGGAGCCCGCAGCGCGGCGAGCGCGGCACGGGTGGCGGCGGGCTCGAAGGCGCCGGCCGACGCGTAGTGCTCCCCGGCCTCGTCGTTGGTCTGCGCGACCTCGGCCGCCGCGTGCGCCTGCGCGGCCGCGTCCCACCGCCCGTAGAAGAACGGCATGGCGGCGTCCCACTGCTCGTCGGTCGCGGTGCCGGCCCAGACGGCTTCGAAGGCGCCGTGCGCGGACCCGTACCACGGTTCGGCCTTCCGCAGCGCCGCGGCCTCCAGGCGGTGCTCGGTGGTGAAGTCGACGCCGAGCGCCCGGCCCCGCGCGTTGCTCAGCACCAGCGCACGGATCCGCTCGGGATACCGTGCCGCGTACCCGAGCGCCAGGTCGCCGGCCGCCGAGTGCGCCAGCAGATCGGCCCGCTCCAGGCCGAGGTGCCGGCGCAGCGCCTCGACGTCGTCGGCCTGCCGGTCGCAGCGGTAGCCGGCCGGGACGGCCGGGACGGCGGAGTCGCCGGTGCCGCGCAGGTCGAGCAGCACCAGCTGCCGGTGCGCCGACAGCCCCCCGAGGTCACCGAGGTAGGCGGAGGCCCGCATCGGGCCGCCCGGCAGGCAGAGCAGCGGTTCTCCCTCGCCCAGCAGGTGATAGCTGAGCTCGGTCCCGTCGGGCGCGGTGAAGGTGGTGGCAGGCATGGCGCCATCCTCCGCACCGCCCGGTGATCATGGCAAGGGGGTTACGGGACTACCGGGTTACGGGAGCTGCGCACCGGAGTCGCCGGGCGCCGCGCGGCCGCCCGGCTCCCCGGCCGGTGCGCCGTGCCGTCCCGCGCCCGCGGCGAAGCGTGCCGCACCCTGCAGTGCCTCGGCCAACACCGCCTGGCCGTAACGGAGTTCGTCGGCCATCGCGGCCGCCTCGGCCCTGCCCTCCTGGTCCAGCAGGGACGCCCGGTCGCTGCGCAGACACGCCTGCGGGAAGCGGGCGAGCTCCGCGGCCAGCGCCTCCGCCTCCGCGCGGGCCGTACCGGTCGGCACCACGCGGTTGGCCAGCCCGATCGCCAGCGCCTCTGAGGCCGGCACCGGCCGGCCGGTCAGGACCAGGTCCATGGCCCGGCTCGCGCCGATCAGCCGGGGCAGCCGCACCGTACCGCCGTCGATCAGCGGCACGCCCCACCGCCGGCAGAACACCCCGAAGACCGCGTCCTCCTCGGCCACCCGCAGATCGCACCAGAGCGCCAGCTCCAGCCCGCCGGCCACCGCATGCCCCGCCACCGCCGCGATCACCGGCTTGCTCAGCCGCAGCCGGGTCGGCCCCATCGGCCCGTCGCCGTCCGCCGCCACGCGATTGCCCCGCTCGGTGCCCACCTCCTTCAGGTCGGCGCCCGAGCAGAACGTCCCGCCCGCGCCCCACAGCACCGCCGTCCGCGCCCCGTCGTACTCCTCGAACTCCCGGAAGGCCGCGGCGAGTTGGCGTGCGGTGGCGCCGTCCACGGCATTGCGGCGGTCCGGTCGCGACAGCACCACCGTCGTCACCGGCCCGGCGCGCTCCACCCGTACGGACATCAGGCCTTGCCCCCGACGGCCGCGACCCCGGCCGCCGCGACCGTGCTGTCCCCGGCCGCCGCGTCCGGCGTCCACGGCCGGACCCGTTCGAGGATCGCCGTCAGACCGGCGCCGGCCGGCAGCGTGCCGTACGCATGGCCCCACTCCCCGCCGAGCCGGGTCGCGCAGAACGCATCGGCCAGCGCCGGATCGCTGTGCCGGACCAGCAGCGAACCCTGCAGCACCAGCGCCATCCGTTCCGCCAGCGAACGCGCCATCAGCTGCGCCCGCTCCGGCCCGGAGAGTTCGCCGAGCAGCTTGCGCAGCCCGGCCACCGCCGCGTCCAGCCGCCGGTCGGCGCCCGCCGCCTGCTCCACCTCGGCGAAGAACGCGTCCAGCGCGGCCGGTTCCCGGCCCAGCGCCCGCAGCACGTCGAGCGCGGCCACATTGCCCGAGCCCTCCCAGATCGACAGCAGCGGCGCCTCCCGGTAGAGGCGCGGCAGGCCGGAGTCCTCCACGTAGCCGTTGCCGCCCAGGCACTCCAGCGCCTCCGCGGCGTGCGTGCTGCCGCGCTTGCACACCCAGTACTTGCCGGCCGCCAGCGCCAGCCGGCGCAGCGCCGCCTCCTGCGCGTCCCCGGCCTGCGCCCCGTCCACCGCCGCCGCCAGCCGCAGGCCCAGCAGCGTCGCGGCCTCCGACTCGATCGCCAGGTCCGCGAGCACCGAGCGCATCAGCGGCTGCCGGTCCAGCTCCCGGCCGAACGCCCGCCGGTGCGCGGTGTGGTGCAGCGCCTGCCGCAGCCCCGCCCGCATCCCGGCCGCCGAGCCGAGCACACAGTCCAGCCGGGTCATGTTCACCATCTCGACGATGGTCCGCACCCCACGGCCCGGCTCGCCGACCGGCCAGGCCACCGCCTGCTCGTACTCGATCTCGGAGGACGCGTTGGAGCGGTTGCCCAGCTTGTCCTTCAGGCGCATCAGCCGCATCCCGTTGAGCGTGCCGTCCGGCAGCACCCGCGGTACGAGGAAACAGCCGAGCCCCTCCTCGGTCTGCGCCAGCGCCAGGAAGAGATCGCTCATCGGCGCCGAGGTGAACCACTTGTGACCGGTCAGGCGGTAGGTCCCGTCGCCGGCCGGCACCGCGCGCGTGGTGTTGGCCCGCACATCGGAGCCGCCCTGCTTCTCCGTCATCGACATGCCCGCGATCAGGCCCGACTTGGTGAGCGGGGCGCGCAGCCCGAAGTCGTAATGCCGGGCGGCCAGCAGCGGTTCGTACTGCGCGGCGAGCTCCGGCGCGGCGCGCAGCGCGGGCACGGCGGCGTACGTCATCGAGATGGGGCAGCCGTGCCCCGCCTCGGCCTGCGACCACACGTAGAACTTCGCGGCCCGCACCAGATGCGCCCCCGGGCGGTCATCGGTCCACGGCGCGGCGTGCAGGCCCTGCTCCACCGCCACGGTCATCAGCTGGTGCCAGGCCGGGTGGAACTCGACCTCGTCGACGCGGTGCCCGAACCGGTCGTGGGTGTGCAGCCGGGGCGGCTGCTGCTCCGCCCAGCGGGCCTGGTCCTGCACCGCCGCCGAACCGGCCAGCGCCCCGAGCGCGGTCACCTCCGGCTCGCCCCACCCGGCGCCGTACCGCCGGAGCGCCTCCAGCAGGGCCGGCTCGTCCGCCGTGCTGAACCCGGTCAGCGGCGGGGCCTGATTCACGACTTCATGGGTGACGGTCATACCCTCGACATTACAGAATCCGAACACCCGAGAGAAGTATGTAATATCGCCGCTGCGTCGGCCACCGGCCACCGGGCCGCCCACCGCCGCCCCGTAAACTCCAGCCACCCATGAACCCCCAGCCACGCATGAACGACGACGGCCCCACCCTCCTCGACCGACCGCGGCCGCTCACCGCCCGCTCGATCGTGCTGAGCACCCTCCTCGGCCACCATCCGCCGCGCCTGCCCGCACGCGCCCTGGTACGGGTCGGCGAGCTCTTCGGCGTCGCCGAGGGCACCGTCCGGGTCGCCCTGTCCCGCATGGTCGCCGCCGGTGACCTGCGGCAGACCGGCGGCACCTACGCCCTCACCAGCCGCCTCCTGGCCCGCCAGGCCCGCCAGGACGAGAGCCGGACCCCGCGCACCCGCCGCTGGCACGGGGACTGGGAGATCGCCGTCGTCACCACGGCCGAACGCCGCCCCGCCGCGGAGCGCACCGCGCTGCGGCAGGCCATGGCGGGCCTCCGGCTGGCCGAACTCCGCGAGGGCAGCTGGCTGCGCCCCGCCAACCTCGACCGGCCCCGCCCCGCGGTCGCCGCCGAACAGTGCACCTGGTTCACCGGCACCCCGGACGACGACCCGGCCGCACTCACCGCCCGGCTCTGGGACCTCGACGCCTGGGCGGCCCACGCCCGCGCCCTGATGACCGCGCTGGACCGCGCCGACACCCTCGCCGACCGCTTCACCATCGCCGCGGCCGCCCTCCGCCACCTCCTCGCCGACCCCCTCCTCCCCGCCGCCCTCCTCCCTCCCGACTGGCCCGGCGCCCCGCTCCGCACCCACTACGCCCGCTTCGAAGCAGACCTCCGGGAAGCGCTTCGCCCGTACGTGTCCGACTAGCGGCAGGCACCTCTAGGAGGCCGGGAGTTCGACCCGTACGGTCAGCCCGCCACCCTCGCGCGGCTCGGTGGTGAGGGTGCCGTCGTGTGCGCGGACCACCGAGCGGACGATGGACAGGCCCAGACCGACGCCCTTGTCGCTGCCGGTGCGCTCGGTGCGCAGCCGGCGGAACGGCTCGAAGAGGTTCTCCACCTCATAGGCGGGGACCACCGGCCCGGTGTTGGTGACCACCAGCACCGCACACCCCGGCTGCGGCTCGGCGCTGACCTCGACCCAGCCGTCGGGCACGTTGTAGCGCACCGCGTTCTGCACCAGATTCAGCGCGATCCGCTCCAGCAGCACGCCGTTGCCCTGCACGAAGGCCTGCTGGCGCACCCCGCGCAGCGCGATGCCCTTGGCCTGCGCCTCCTCGCGGATCTGGTCCACGGCCTGAGCGGCGACCTCCGAGAGATCGACCGGCTTCTTGTCCACCACCTTGTTCTCACTGCGCGCCAGCAACAGCAGGCCCTCCACGAGCTGCTCACTGCGCTCGTTGGTGGCCAGCAGCGTCTTGCCCAGCTGCGCCAGCTCCGGCGAGGCATCCGGATCGGCCAGCTGCACCTCCAGCAACGTCCGGTTGATCGCCAACGGCGTCCGCAGCTCGTGCGAGGCATTGGCCACGAACCGCCGCTGCGACTCGAACGCCCGGTCCAGCCGGTCCAGCATCTCGTCGAAGGTGTCCGCCAGCTCCTTGAGCTCGTCGTCCGGACCCCCCAGCTCGATCCGCCGGTGCAGATCCGACCCGGCCACCCGCTGCGCGGTCCGCGTGATCCGCCCCAACGGCGACAACACCCGCCCCGCCATCGCATAACCGAACGCGAACGCCACCACCGTCAGCCCCAGCAACGCCAGCAACGAACGGTTCACGAAGTCGGCCGGCGCCGGCGCCCCGTGCACCCGGAGGCAGTCACCGATCAGCGCATCGATCACGACCCCGGCCACCAGGAACATGCCGCCGTACAGCAGCGTCAGCCGCACCCGGATCGTCGGCCGCAACCACGGCGCCGGCCGACGGGGGTGATCGGCGGCGGGTGCGCGCACGACTGGTCCTCCCTCAGATGCCCCACAGCGCGGGGCAGTTGCCACGTCGCACCCATCCTGCGCAAATGAGTGGTAAACCGGCGGTAAGGAAGGAATGCGTGATGCCTGCAGGACTGTTGCCGCGGTGTTTCGGAGCGGGCGGGCGACAGAACGGGGCGGGGCAGCGGGGCCCGGCGTTCAGAGGGGGAGGGCGCAGACCGGGAGCGGTGCGGCGAAGGGTTCGCCGGTGGGGGTCAGGGTTCCGGTGCGGGCCGTGACGGAGAAGACCGTGACCGTGCCCGACTTCTGGTTGGCCGCGAACAGCCACCGCTCGTCCGGGGAGAAGGCGAGGTGCCGGGGGAAGTCGCCGCCCACCGGCACGGTGTCCAGCAGGACGAGCCGCGCCCCGCCCGCCGCGACGGCGTAACGGGTGAGGCTGTTGTGGCCACGATTGGCGAGGAACGCGTAGCGGCCGTTGGCGGTGACCAGGATCTGGGCCGGATAGCTGGTGCCGGCGCCGGTCCCGGTGGACTGCGGTGCGCCGGGTGTCAGGCGCCCGGTCCGGCGGTCGTAGCCGCAGACGACCACCGTGTTGTCCACCTCGTTGGCCAGGTAGGCGAAGTCTCCGGTGGGGTGGAAGGTGAGGTGCCGGGGGCCGGCGCCGGGGCGCAGTGACGCGGCCGACACCTGGGTGAGTTTCCCGGCCGTGGGATCGAGCCGGTAGCTGTAGACGGTGTCGTTGCCGAGGTCGACGGCCAGGACGTGGCGGCCGTCGGGGCTGGTGATGATCTGGTGGGCGTGCGGTCCGTCCTGGCCGGGGCCGGGCGGGGGCGCGCTGTGGGTGACCAGGTCCGTGCGCGGGCCGAGCGCTCCGGTGGCCCGGTCGACGGGGTGGACGGCCACGCTGCCCGAGAGGTAGTTGGCGCTCAGCAGCCAGCGGCCGCCGGGATGCACCGACAGGTGGCAGGGGCCGGCCCCGCCGGTGGACCGGGCGCCCAGCACGGTGGGCGGGCCGTCCGGGGGCATCGCCAGGGCGGTCACCCGGCCCTCCTGCTGCTCGTCGACCGCGTAGAGGGTGCGGCCGGACGGGGCGAGGGCGAGGTAGGACGGGTCGGGGACGCCGGTGACCACGCCGGTGGCGGTGATCCGGCCGGTCGTGGTGTCGTACCTGGCGAGGCCGATACCGGTGCCGCCGCCCTCCTTCGAGGTGTAGGTGCCCAGGTAGAGCGGGCGGGTACCGTGCGGTCGGCGGCCGGCGGCGCGTCCGGCCGGGGCGGGCGCCGCGTCGCCGACGGTCAGCTCGCGCGCGCCGGCGGCCGTGGCCACCCCCGCCGCCCCCGCCGCCACGGTTCCGAGGAACCGGCGGCGGCCGATCCCGGGTCCGGCCGCCGCCTCCGTACGCGAATCCGTGCGCGCTTCCGTCATGGGAGCAGGGTGGCCCGGCCCGCCCGCGTCGGCAAGAGCTGCAACCCGAATTGCGGAGCGTGCAACGGCGGGGAACGCGTCCGCGCCTTGCCCTCTCGGGGTTCGACCCTGAGAGACCCGTACATCCCGAAGATGATCAGGCACCCCCGGCGTAGCACTCCAGTTGTACGGAAGGACCCATACGTGGGTTGATTCGCCGGACCCCCGATCGCTCGTACTTTCGTGATCAAGCACGGAAATGATCGAGAGGTCCGGGATTGATGTACGGCAAGGCGTTCGCACCGGAATATCAGGGCGAGCTGGGCGCGGCACTGGGCGTGAACTCGTCCTACGAGGAGGTGCTGGCCACGGCGAGCCGGGCGCGCGCCGAGGCGGGCACGGCGCTGGAGCGGGCCCGGGCCGGGCTCGCGGTCGCCGAGGCCAACCGGCGGCTCGGCCGGGTCGCGGCGGCCGGCGACGCCTGGCGGGAGAGCTACCGCAGCGGCCGGAGCGCGGGTGACGCCGGCGCCATGGCCTGGGCGCTGTGGAGCGGCGGCACCCTGGCCCGCCAGTGCGGCACGCTGCCGCTGGCCCGCCGGCTGCTCACGCACGCCGTCGCGCTGGCCGACCAGGGCGGTGACCGCCTCGCGCACGGCTACGCGCTCGCCGGGCTCGCCGAGACCGGCCGCATACAGGGCGATTACGCCGCGGTCGCCGAGCTCCACGAGCAGTTGCTCGCCCAGGCGCGGGAGCACGGCGAGGCCCGGCACACGGTCTGGGCGATGTCCGGCATCGCCCAGATGCACCGCAACACCGGCGAGTACGACAAGGCCCTGGAGCTGTTCGAGGAGTCCGCCCGGATAGCCGAGGAGGGCGATGACGCGCGGGGCCGCGCCTGGTCGCTGCGGGGGATCGCCGATGTGCTGTCCGTGCGGGGCGAGACCGAGCGGGCGCTGGCGCTGCTGTCCGAGGCGGAGGCGGTCTGCCGCCGGATGGACTTGGCCAGCGCGCTCGCCTACAACCACAAGATGCGCGGCAATGTGCTGTACCGGGCGGGCCGTTACGCCGAGGCCCGGGACACCTACACCCTCTCGCTGGGGGAGTTCCGGGCGATGGAGGAGCCGCGCGGGGAGGCGCTGTCCCGGCTGGGGCTGGCCAAGTCCCGCGCCCGGCTCGGTCACGACCTGGACGAGACGCTGGCCGAACTCGCCGTGCTGGAAAAGGAGTTCGCCCGAATAGGGCTGCGCCATGCGGGCGCCATGGTCAGCGCCTTCCGGACAGAGCTGACCGCCCGATCGGCGCCAGGAACTCCCGCTCCTCGGTGCGATGCCACCACGCTCCGGTCTCCCGCAGTTCCCGCCAGGTCGTGAAGCGGTAGCGGAAGACCCGGGCCCGGATCCGGGCCGGCGGCAGGTCGGGGAACGGATTGGTGCGCAGCAGCCGCAGGGTGTCCCGGTCGTTCTCCAGCAGCCGCGCCACGAGCGGTACGAACCAGGACCGCGCGTAGGCCGGGGACAGCGCGGCGAACCACATCAGCCAGTCCAGCCGCAGGTGATACGGCGCGAACTGGCGCGGCACCCGGCGCACGTCGCCCGGCTTGCCGTGGAATTCGTACGCCTGCCAGGTCGTCCCGGGCCCGGTCACCGCGTCCGCCGTGCCCTCGATGACGATCTCCCGGCGCACCCGGGTGATGCTGCCGAAGGCGCCGTAGGAGTTGACCAGGTGCAGTGCCTCGTAGGAGGTGTTCATCATCTGCTGCCGGGTGAGCAGGTTGCGGGCCGGGCGGTAGCTGAGCCAGGCGACGCCGGCGGTGGCGATCAGGACCAGGACCTCGAACCAGAGGGGCGGGGCGGGCAGCGGGGTATCGGGCTGCGCCCACAGGGGTGCGGCGACGGACGCGGCGAGCGCGATGGTCACCCAGTTCAGCCAGGCGAAGTTGCCGGACAGCACCAGCCACAGCTGGGTGACCACCATCGCGGCAGCGGCCCAGCCGGCGATCGGCTGCGGGGTGAACAGCAGGACGGGCAGGGCGAGTTGGGCGAAGTGGTTGGCGGCCACCTCGACCTTGTGCAGGGGTTTGGGCAGATGGTGGAAGAACCAGCTCAGCGGGCCGGGCATCGGCTGGGTCTCGTGGTGGTAGTACAGGCAGGTCAGATCCCGCCAGCAGCGATCACCGCGCATCTTGATCAGGCCGGCACCGAATTCCACCCGGAAGAGCACCCAGCGCAGCAGCCACATGATCAGCACCGGCGGCGCGGTGCCGGCGTTGCCGAGGAACACCGCCAGGCAGCCCGACTCCAGCAGCAGCGATTCCCAGCCGAAGCTGTACCAGGTCTGCCCGACGTTCACGATGGACAGGTACAGCGCCCAGAGCACGGCCCACAGCACCATCGACGCCCAGAGCGGTACGGCGTCCGCGACACCCGCCGCCACCGCCGCCGACAGCACCATTCCGGACCGGCACCAGCCCGCGAAGAAGCGGTCCGAATAGCGCCAGTGGAACACCGACGGTGCCAAGCGGAACGGCACCCGCGCCACGAACTCGGGCACCGGCAGCATCCCGCGCGCCCCCATGAGCGCCCGGAACTGCCGTAGTGCCGCGAGGAACGCGAGCAGATAGAGGACGGCCAGCAGCCGCTGGAAAACCAGCCGGCCGAGCCAGTAACCGGAATCCGAGAACCATGCCACCTGCCCATGGGTAGCACTGCCGCCGCGCACCCGGGAACACTCCGTCCGCGCGGTCACTCGCCAGTCACCCTCCAGCGTACGGATCGGGGCAATTGCAGCAACCGGTGAGCCGTTAGAGTGTGTGATGTGCATCACATTGCGGCGTTGTCGACCCGGTCTCCCAAGGGGGCGCTATTCCCGCCTTCCGGCGACATGACCATCTCGCCGGAAAACGTCGAGCGTGGCGCGGGCGCCGTAGTTACCCTGAGGGTCGACGGACGACCTATCTGGGAGACGCCAACACCATTGGCCCGTCGCGGGAACGCCACAAACCTTGGCCGACTTCCCGCTCTGTGAACAAGGCGCCACCGCGTCGGACCAATACCTCGATGAAGGAGTGCGTGGTGGCTGTGCACAAGGTTCAACCCAAGCAACCCCGGCTGAAGCAGGGGGGCGAGCGACCAGGTCGGATCAAGGAAGTCCGTAACCTCGAAGTCTGGGACCGCTGCGGGCCGGTGCGGCTGGCCGGCTGTGACGACGATCCCGGCGAGCCGCACATCTTCCGCGGCATCGACTGACCGCTCGGACGTCGGCCCTGACCCTTGGGGTAGCACCCTCCAGGGTCGGGGCCGACGCCCGACCAGGATCAGCCCGGATAGAGCCGGCGCTGCGGCACGACCTGCTGGGACTGGCTCGGGCTCGACCACAGCAGCTTCATATGCGCCTCACCGGTCCGCTCCGTGTGGTCGATCCGGATGCGGTGCCGGTGGCCGGCCCGCAAGGTGACCGTGGCCTTGTCCACCTTCGGGCCGTGCGGGGTCGCGCTGTCGATCAGCAGCCTGCCGTCGAGCCACAGCCGCACGGTGTCGTCCGAGACGGTGGTGAGGGTGTACGTCTCGTCGAAGCGCGGCTGGAGAAAGCCGGTCCAGCGGGTGCTGAAGTGATCCGCGGGGATGCCGGGGTCCGGTGAGCCGTCGAAGCGGTACGACATGTTCACCGTCGGATCGACGCCGGTCACCGCGGGTGCGCCGGTGAAGGAGTCGTTCGCCCAGCTCCGCGCGGTCAGCCCGGTACCGGTGCCGGCGGCCGCCTCGGGCGGCGGCTCGATCGTCAGCCGCAGGACGCTCGCCAGCGGATCGGGGGCCGGGCCCGACGGCGTGAGGTCGAAGCCGTCGCCGGCCCGGACCACCGTCACCCGCCGGTCGCTGCCCAGCACCCGGGCCGCGGTGATCCGGAAGGGCGCCCGCGCGGTCAGATGGAGCGCCTCACCGGCCGCGGGCCACGACGTGACCGAGGCGTACAGCTCGTCGCCGCGCCGCGAGACCGCGCCCCACGGCGGTGCGGCGACCAGACCGGTGTGCCCGGCGCCGTACACCGCGGCGCCCTGCCCGTGCGCGGCCAGCCGGCGCCCGGTCTCCCGCAGCCGGTCGACGGACGGCTGCGGGATCCGGCCGAGCCGGTCGGGCCCCACGTTCAGCAGGTAGTTGCCGCCCCGGCTCGCCACGGCCAGCAGATTGCGGACGACGGTCGCCGGCGACTTCCAGTTGCTGTCGTAACGGGCGTACCCCCAATGGTCGTTGAGCGTCATACAGCTCTCCCACAGCTGGCCGTCCACCGGCTCGGCGGGGATCTCCTGCTCCGGCGTGCCGAAGTCCCCGTCGACCACGTCACGCTTGCCGACGCGGTTGTTGACGATCAGGTCCGGCTTCAGACGGTGCAGATACGCCTGCAGCTCGGCGCCGTCCCGGCGGGACCACCGGTTGGTGGGGCGGTCCGCGTCCCACTCACCGTCGAACCACAGCAGCGCCGGGTCGTAATTCTCGATCAGCTCCTTGAGCTGGCCGTACATCCGCTCCTTGTACCGCGGGAAGGTCGCCGGGCCGGCGAAGTCCGGATCGTGCCAGTCCCAGATCGAATAGTAGAAGCCGAGCCTGAGGCCGGCGGCGTCGGCGGCCCGCTTCAGCTCGGCGAGGATGTCGCGGCGCCGGTCGAACGCGGAGTGGTCCCGCAGGTTCCAGGTGTTCTGCCGGGTCGGCCACATCGCATAGCCGTCATGGTGCTTGGCGGTGATGACGACATAGCGCTGCCCGGCCTCCTTGGCGGCCCGGACGATCGCCTCGGCGTCGAAACCGGACGGGTCGAAGGTGGCGGCCTGCTTCTCGTACTCCGCCCGCGGAATGCCGCACTCGCGCTCGATCCACTCCGCGTTGCGGCAGACCGTGCCGTCCGGCCGCCGGTACTCGCCCTCCAGGTTCGAGTACGCGCCGAAGTGGATGAACATCCCGAAGCGGTCCGTGCGCCACCACGCGGTGCGCGGCGCGGTGAACGGGTCGTCGGTCGCATGGTTGGTGCCGGGCCCCTCGGCGGGCCGCGGCGAACGCGCGGCGGCGGGCCCCGAGCCGCCCGCCGCCAGCAGCAGCGCAGCCAGCGCCACCACGACTCCCCATCCCCGGAACGGTCTCGTGCGGCTGTGCATCGCTCGCTCCCTCGGGTCGGATGGTCCCGTCGGTGAACCGGGCGCGCGCCTCCCGTGTCCTCCCGCATGGTGCAGGCCCGGCCCCCCGACCGGAACCCCCGGGACACGACAAACATCGGACAGACATCGGAGCATCTGGGGGAAGTTGGCGATGGTGAGGGCGCCGAGCGGGGTGTGCGGGCACATTGATCGGAGCAAAGTGGCCGTCGTCGGTTGGCCGAGATGCATACGGTCGGGCTTTCCTCCGGACCGCTCGGACGCACCGTGACCTGGTGGACCGGCGCGGTTGGCTGTTCAATGAGCCGCCCGGCCGCAGCCACTGGAGGTCCCATGGAAGCCGTCGCCCCGCACGCCGCCGGCGCCCCCGCCATCCGCTGCGCCGGGCAGGAGCGCGGCTACCCCGAGTTCACCGACCGCGCGGCGCGGATCGCCAGCGGCTTACGCGCCGCGGGAGTCCACCCGGGCGACCGGATCGCCGTGGTCCTCCGCAACGAGCCCGCACATCTGGAGATCACCGCCGGCGCCGCCCTGCTCGGCGCCTGTGCGGTCCCGGTCAACTGGCACTTCCGCCACGACGACCTGCGGCACGTCCTCACCGACAGTGGCAGCAAGCTGGTCTTCGTCCACACCGACCTGCTGGACCAGGTGGCCGCCGTGCTGCCGGCGGGCGCCCGCCTCGTCGAGGTCGCGGTACCCACCGGGGTGGCGGCCGCCTGCGGCACCGCCGCACCCCCGCCCACCGGCGCGCACCCGCTGCTCGACGACTGGCTGGCCGGCCACGAGCCGCTCGACCGGCCCGCCGCGGAACGCCCGCCCACCGTCATCTACAGCTCCGGAACCACCGGGCGCCCCAAAGGAGTTCTGCGCGCCCCCGTCGCACCGGACCGGCTCGACCTTGCCGTGGAGCGGTTCCTGGAGTACTTCGCGGTGGCCCCCGGCGGCCGTACGCTGATCCCCGCGCCGCTCTACCACGCGTCCCCCAGCCAGCACGCCGTCCTCGCGCTCGCCGCCGGCCTCGACATCACCCTGATGCCGCGCTTCGACGCCGAGGAGTTCCTGCGCCTCATCGAGCGGCACCGCATCGAGCAGGTCCAGGTCGTACCCACGATGTTCGTACGGCTGCTGAGGCTCCCCAAGGACGTCCGCGAGCGCTACGACCTGTCGTCGCTCACCTCCGTGGTGCACGCCGCCGCGCCCTGTCCACCGCATGTGAAACACGCCATGATCGACTGGCTGGGGCCGGTCCTCCGGGAGTACTACGGCGGCAGCGAGACCGGCGCGGTGACGTGGTGCGACAGCGCGGAGTGGCTGGCCCACCCCGGCACCGTCGGCCGGGCGAGCGGGACCGGCGAGGTCGCCGTCCTCGGCCCTGACGGGCAGCCGCTGCCGACCGGCGCCACCGGTGACGTCTACCTCAAACCGTCCGAGGACTGGCCGCAGTTCACCTACCTCGGCGACCCCGCCAAACGCGCCGCCATGGAGGCGCCGGGCCTGCCCGGATACGTCACCATCGGCGACATCGGCCATCTCGACGCGGACGGCTACCTCTACCTCAGCGACCGCCGCAACGACATGGTCATCTCCGGCGGCGTCAACATCTACCCCGCGGAGATCGAGGCCGCACTGCTGGCCCTGGACGGGGTGCGCGACGCCGCGGTGTTCGGCATCCCCGACGAGGAGTTCGGCGAGGTCCTCGCCGCGCACCTGGAGACCGAACCCGGCGTACGCCTCACCGCCGAAGAGGTACGCGGCCACGTCGCCGAGCGGCTCGCCGGCTACAAGGTCCCGCGGGCCGTCGTCTTCGAGCAGCGGCTCCCGCGCGACGAGTCCGGCAAGCTCTTCAAACGACGGCTGCGGGACCCGTACTGGGCGGAGCGCGGGGGAGCGATCTGAGGAACCACCGGCACCTCTCAACTGGTCGCTCGGACCGTGGAGTTGGCGATGGTGACGTCCTCGCGCCGTCCTCACGTGACGGGCCGGGGGACGTCCCACAGATGACCCCAGAGGTAATCGACCCTATGGCGGTGGCCTGGAAACGTGGACGGCGTCGCCCACCGCAGCCCCCCCGGAAAGGCAGTCCCATGAGCGCCTTCGCCATCGCCCACCTCCGCCGCACCGCCCCGCACCCGGAGATCGCCGAGTACCTGGACCGGATCCAGCCGACCCTGGACCCCTTCGGCGGACGGTTCCGGGTGCACAACGCGCAGGTCGAGGTGCGCGAGGGCGAGTGGCCGGGCTTCGTCGTCGTCATCGAATTCCCCGGCATCGACGAGGCCCGGGCCTGGTACGACTCTCCCGCGTACCAGGAGATCCTGCCGCTGCGCACCCGGCACATCGAGGGCGACTGCGTCCTGGTGCCCGGAGTCGGCGCCGACTACGACGTCTCCGGGACCGCCGCCGAGAGGAGGGCGGCCGCCGCCTGACGGGATCTTGCTGCATCGGCAAGGTCCCGGCGCCGGTGATCTCCACGTCGGCAACGTCCCCGCGTCGTAACGGTCCGTCGGAAACGTCCCGTCCCGCACCGTCCCGGCACGCCCTCCCGCTAGAGTCGACTGCGACGGTCAGCCGCAACAGCGCTGGTGAAACCGCTTCCACAGGGTTCCGGGGGCCGCCGCCCCGGGGGGAGGACGAAGAGTCGACATGAGCCGCCGTTCCCATGGATTAATGGCCGTCTGGGCCGAGGCGCAGCGCCAGCAGCAGCGCCGGGAGGAAGCCCAGCGCCGCGCGTACGCCCAGGCGCAGCGCGACCAGGAACGGCAGGCCCGCGACGCCGAACGGGCCATGGCGCGGCTGCACCGGGAACGCCAGGCCGCCTACCGGCAGCAACGCGAGGCGGACGCCCGCCGCCGGACCGAGGAACTGGACGCGCGGGTCGCCGCGCTCACCGGCCTGCTCGCCGACGGCTGCCGGGCCCCGGCCTTCACCGCCGCCGCGCTGCTGCGCCCCGAGCGCATCGAGGAGTTCGCACCGGGCGCCCTCGCCACCCCCGTACCGATGCCGGATCCGGCCCGCTATCAGGCGTCCACCGGCAGTCGGCACCTGGGCGCGGCCCGCCGCGACCGCGCCCAGGAGGAGGCCCGCGCCCGCTACGAACAGGACTGGTACGCCGCCCAGGCCGCCGAACACCAGCGGCAGAACCAACTCGCGGCCTACCGGCGGCAGTACGACCAGTGGGCCGCCGGTGCGCTGGCCGAGATCCGGCAGCACAACGCCGGCATAGCGGAGCTGCTGACCGGGCTGCGCAACGGCGATGCCGAGGCCGCCGTCGAGTACTTCTCCGCCGCGCTCTACGCCTCCACCGCCTGGCCGGAGGGGTTCCCCCGCCGCGTCACCGCCGCCTACGAGCCGACCACCCGCCAGCTCGTCCTGGACTGGGAACTGCCCGGCTACGCCGTCGTCCCGGAGACCAAGGCCGTCCGCTACCAGGCCACCACCGACCAGGAGAAGGAGACCGCCCGGCCGGCCGCCCAGCGCCGGGCGCTCTACCGCGACGTCCTGGCCCAGAGCATGCTGCTGGTCCTGCGGGACCTCTTCGCCGCCGACACCTACGGTGCGCTGGACTCGGTGGCGCTCAACGGCTTCGTGGACGACGTCGACCCGGCGACCGGCCGCCCCGCGCAGGTGTACCTCGCCACTGTCATGGCCCCGCGCGGCGCCTTCGACGCCCTCCATCTCGACCGGGTCAGCGCGGTGGAGTGCCTGACCGACGGCCTGCGCGGACAGCTCGCCGCCCGACCGGACCAGCGCACGGCGGTACGGCCCGGACGGCTGCCGGGCGACGCCGGCGGTGCGGGCACGGTCGTCTCGCACGGCGGCGAGACCGAACCGGACCTCTACGAGATGGACCCGATCGCCTTCGAGAACCTGATCGCGGAACTGTTCCGAGCGATGGGCATGCAGGCCGTCACCACCCAGCGGTCCGGCGACGGCGGGGTGGACGTGGACGCGCTGGACCCCGACCCGATCCGCGGCGGCAAGATCGTCGTGCAGGTCAAGCGCTACCGCAACACCGTCCCGCCCACCGCGGTCCGCGACCTGTACGGCACCGTCCAGGCCGAAGGCGCCAACAAGGGCGTGCTGGTGACCACCTCCCGCTTCGGCCCCGGCGCGCACACCTTCGCCAACGGCAAACCGCTCAGCCTGATCGCCGGCCCCGAACTCGTCGACCTGCTCGGCCGCTACGGTCTCAGCGGCCGCCTCGGCACGCCCGCCCCCGGCCCCGATACCGCCCCCGACACCTCCTCCGGGACGCCGGAGCACAACATCCTCGGCATGACCTGGTCCGGGGACGTGGCCCTCGACGTCTGCGCCCTGGTCTGCAAGGGGACCACCGTGCTCAGCGACGACCACTTCGTCTTCTACAACAACCCGCGCACGCCGGACGGTTCGGTACGGATGCTGCCCGGCACCGCCCCCGACCGGGCCGCCGTGCAGGTGCACTTCGAGGGACTCCCACCGGACGCCGACCGGCTGGTCCTGGTCGCCGCCATCGACCCCCAGACCAACCCGGACGCCGACCTCTCCGGCTTCACCGACGCCCGGATCCGGCTGCTGGACGCCGCGGGGGAGGAGCAGGGCCGGCTGACGGTCTCCGACGGGCGACCCGGAGAGACCGCACTTGTCCTCGGCTCCTTCCGCCAACGCCCCGGCGGCGACTGGGACTTCGTCATCGGCGGAAAGGGCTACCCCGGCGGCCTCACGGCCCTGGTACAGGAGTACGGCATCGAGGTCGCCTGACCGGGGGCGTGTCGGTGCCCTCGTAAGCGGCCCTCCCGCACGAGAGATCCCGCCCCGACCGAACCGGCCGGACCGTGCGGCCGGGCCCCCGGACCCGGACTGTCGGGCGGCCAGGGGTACTAGTCAGCTAGCTCTGCCACAACCGGGTGAGCACGGCGTTTACCTCATCGGGCCGCTCCTGGTGCGGGGCGTGCGAGGCGCCGCTCACCTGGACGTGGCGGGCGCCGATCGCCTCGGCGAGGTACTCCCCGCAGGCCGCCAGCGCCGCGCCGATGAACTCCCGGTATTCCGGATGCGCTGTCTCCCAGGTGCCATTGATGACGACCTTGGGCAGCGCGGCCGCGGCCAACCGTCCGAGCGGCAACGCCGCGTCCCACACCGGCCGTTCACGCATCGCCGACCGCACCGCACGCAGCATCCGCGGGGTCGGCTCCGGCGCGGGCAGCCCGTACGGCTCGGTGGAAGCCCGCAGATACACCTCCGGGTCCATCCGGGCGGCGTCGAACGCACCGAACGCCTCCCGGATCCGCCGGACCGCGGCCGCCACGGTGGGATGCCCGGCCGCGGTCCGAAGCGGGCTCGGCTCGATGAGGGTGAGTGACTGCACCGCCTCCGGGCGCACCGACGCGGCCAGCATCACGGCGGCCGCGCCGTACGAATGTCCCACGAGGTGCGCACCATGCCCGAGGAATTGGAGGATGTCCTCGGCGTCCGTCTCGTAGTCGCTACGGGCGATGTCCGGGCTGTCACCGAACCCGCGACGGTCGACCACTTCCAGCCGGAACATCTCGGCCAACGGCCGCTGCCCGGCGAAACATTCCGTCCCCCAGGTCATGGTGCCGTGCACCAGCAGCACCCGCGGCGCCCCGGGCGTCGCCTCGTCCCATACCGTCACATGAACCGGTTCCCGCTCCCCAAGTGTGCTCATACTCCCGACCCTACGTATCCGTCTGTCCCGCGGCTCCGCTGCGCTTTGCGGCGCCGCGTACGTAGTTGTCTGCGGCGCCGCGGGTGTTGGTCGCCGTTGCGCCTGCGGCGGGCTGGGTGGGTGTCGGGTGCGGTGACGGACCTCCGGGGCCTTCTTCATGGACTGCTGTCGCTTTACGTCCATGAAGAAGGCCCCTCCGGCCCGTCCCCTCCCGTTGGGGGATGGGAATGCGGTGGGTGGGGGCGGGCGTTGGGGATACAAGGGGCCATTGGGACCCGTAGGGGACGGTCGAACAGATCCCGTAGGGGATGCGAGTGCCCCTTGCAGGGCCTCAACTCACGGGCCGGGGGAGGTATTCCCGACTTCGCCCATCTGAGGTACCGCCGCACGACGACGCCTGCCCCCACCGGCCTCTCACCCCCCACTCACGGGAGGGGACAGACCGGAGGACGAAGTCTGTAGGGCTGTCACCGCACCCGACACACAAACGCCCGCCGCCAGGCGCAACGGCGAGAAGCAACCATGGCGGGACGGTGAGCAACGTACGCGGCGCCGCAAAGCGCGCAACGGCGAGCGAGCTCCGCGTCGGGACGGACAGCTACGTGGGGGGCGCCGCAAAGCGGGCACGGCGAGCCAGCCCCGCGGCGGGACAGGCGGCTACGTGGGAGGCACCGCAAAGCGCAGCGCCCCGCGGCGGGACAGGCGGCTAGGTGGGAGGCGACGCAAAGCGCAGCGCCCCGCGGCGGGACAGCCAGGTACGTGGGAGGCACCGCAAAGCGCAGCGGAACGCGTGATATTTGTCGGGTATGGGCACATATAGGAGGTATTGGGCGGCGGCGGGCCGACGATGCATGGTTGGCGTGCTGGCCGTTGTGGTGGTCGCAGGGTGTGGGGGTGGGCGCCCGGTGGCAAGGCCCAGCCCCGGTGGGGAGGCGTCGGGCGCTCGGTCGCGGACGGGCACGGAAGCCCGTCCGCCTGCGCACGGGCGGGCGCCGGTTGCCGAGCCCGCGGCCCGGCGGCCGTTCACGCTCGTCGCCGCGGGGGACGTGATCCCGACCCACCCCGAAGTGCTCGACACCGCGCAGGACGACGCGCCCCTGGACGGCTACGGCTATGACTTCCGGCCGATACTCAAGGGTGTGGCCCCCGTCGTCTCCGGGGCCGATGTGGCGCTGTGTCATCTGGACGCGCCGCTCGGCCCGCTCGACGGACCGTTCAGCGGGTATCCGCTCCTCCAGTCGCCGCCGCAGATCGCCACCGCGCTCAAGGCGGTCGGTTACGACTCCTGCGGGACCGCGTCGAATCACATGCTTGACCAGGGGATTCCAGGGGTTCGACGGACCCTGGATGCGTTGGACACGGTCGGGCTGCGGCATGCCGGCGCGGCCCGGGATGACGCAGAGGCCGCCCGGACGGCGCTGCTACGGGCCCCCGGTGGGGCGCGGGTCGCCCATCTGTCGTACACCGACGGCATCGAGGGCGGCGGCCCGCCGGACGATGCGCCCTGGGCCGTGAACCTGCTCGACGAGGAGAAGATCATCGAGGATGCCCGGGCGGCCCGCCGGGCCGGTGCGGACGTCGTGGTGGTCAGTCCCGCCTGGGGCACCGAGTACCGGACCGCCCCGGACGAGGAGCAGCTCGCCCTGGCCCGGGCGCTCACCGCCGCCGAGACCGACGGCCGGCCCGACATCGACCTGATCGTCGGCACCCACGCACACACCCCGCAGCCGTACGAGAAGGTCAACGGCACCTGGGTCGTCTACGGACTCGGCGACCAGCTCTCCGGTGCGATGAGGCAGCCGCGCGGCAACTGGGGCACCCTTGCCCGCTTCCGTTTCGCGCCGCCCGAGCGGCCCGGCGGGCGCTGGCGGGTCACCGAGGCCGCCTACGTCCCCCAGCTCGCCGAGCAGGGCACCCGGGTGCGGGTGCGGAACCTCGCACGGGCCGGTGCGCACCGCGACGTCCGGGACCGGATCGGCGCGGCGGTGCTGAGCCGGGGCGCCGCGGAGGACGGGCTGACGATGGGGCGGTGAGGCCGCCCCGCCCCGGTGTGAAACCCTGGTCCCCTGACCGTCGTCGGCAGGCTCAGGGAAGGGACCGGAGGGCAGTGAGCGAGAGTGCGGCCGTCCGCGCCCGTAACCCCCGCGGGCAGGGCGAGCGTCTGCGGGAGGAACTGCTGCGGGCCACCGAGCGGCTCCTGGAGGAGGTCGGCAGCGAGGACGCGCTGTCACTGCGGGCGGTCGCCCGGGAAGCCGGCGTCGCCGCACCGAGCATCTACCGGCACTTCTCCGACAAGACAGAGCTGGTCTGGGCGACCCTGGAGGTCAGCTACGAGCGGCTGGCGGCGGCGATGGCCGAGGCCGCCGCACGGGCCGCCGGGGACGACCCGGTCGCGCGGCTGCGCGCCCAGCTGCGGGCGTACTGCCGTTACGCCGTCGCCCACCCGGCCACCTACCGCCTGCTGTACGAGACCCGGCAGACCCCGGTCGGCCCCGAGCGGCTGGCCGGCCACCCCGCCGGGCTGCTGGTGCGCAGCTGGCAGCGGGCGCTGACCGCCTGTGAGGACGCCGGCTGGCGGGTGCGGGGTGCGCGTTCCGAGGCGCCGTACGTGCTGTGGTCGGCGGTGCACGGCCGGGTGATGCTCTGGCAGGTCATGCCGAGCCGCAAGGACACCCGCCGGCTGGACCGTTTCGTCGACGAGATGCTGCAGTTGTTGCTGGAGCGCTGAGCGCCCATGTCCGGAGCGGCTGTACCGCCGTCCTGCTCGTACCGCCCGTCCTGCTCGTACCGCCCGTACCGGCGGTAGCTGTCGTACCGGCTGTGCCGGCTGTTGTTCCGGCTTCTCCCTGCGCCTCTCTGTCGCCTGAGGTGTAGTCATACCTCCTCCCTCCCGCCACCCCCGACGCGTTTACCTGTGTATTACACATGTAAGTTTACAGTCGTTAGGCGAGCGTGCGGATCGTGGCGCCCGGCCCCTGCCGGCCTGCGCGCACCCGCGCGATGAAGGAGATGAGCGCAATGACCCTGTCCACCGCCCCGGCGCCGCTGCCCGTCGAGCCCCCGAGCGGCTGCCCCTTCGATCCGCCGGCCGAGTTCGGTGCCCTGCGTACCAGTCGGCCGATCTCCAAGGTCGGCCTTCCGGACGGCAGTTGGGCCTGGCTCGTGACGCGTTACGCCGACATCCGGGCCGTCCTCGGTGACCTCCGCTTCAGCTCCGACACCACCGTGCACGGCTACCCGCGGAGCGGGATGACCGGCGGCGGCAGCACGCAGAACCGCGGCTTCATCCGCATGGACCCGCCGGAGCACACCCGGCTGCGGCGCATGGTGACCCGCGAGTTCATGGTCAAGCGGGTCGAGACGCTGCGCCCGGAGATCCAGCGCCTCACCGACGAACTCTGCGACGCGATGGAGCGCGCCGAGGGGCGCGAGGAGGGCGGCGTGGACCTGGTCGAGGCGCTGGCGCTGCCGGTCCCGTCCCTCGTCATCAGCCTGCTGCTGGGCGTGCCCTACGACGACCACGAGATCTTCCAGCGGCTCACCGGCACCCTGCTCTCCCGCACCGTCACCGACGACGCACGCGAGGCCGCCCGGACCGAACTGCGCGACTACCTCGACCGGTTGGTCACCGCCAAGGAGGCCGACCCGGGCGACGACATCCTGGGCCGGCTGATCGTCGAACAGCAGCGGACCGGCGAGATCAGCCACGATGAGGTGGCCGCCTTCGCCGCCCTGCTGCTGATCGCCGGGCACGAGACCACCGCCAACATGATCGCGCTGAGCGCGCTGACCCTCATGCGTGACCCGGAGACCGCCGAGCGGCTGCGGCAGGACCCCACCCTGATGCGCGGTGCCGTCGAGGAACTGCTGCGGTTCCACAGCATCATCCGCAACGGCCCCCGCCGGGTCGCCACCGAGGACGTCGAGATCGACGGGCACCTCATCCGGGCCGGCGAGGGCGTCGTGGTGGCCGTCCCCTCCGGCAACCGCGACGAGACCGTCTTCCCCGAACCCGGCCGGCTCGACGTCGCCCGTCCCAACGCCCAGCACCACGTCGCCTTCGGGTACGGCATCCACCAGTGCCTCGGTCAGGCCCTGGCCCGGGTCGAACTCCAGGTCGTCCTCGGCACGTTGCTGCGCCGTTTCCCGGCGATGCGGCCCGCGGTACCGGTCGAGGAGATCCCGTTCCGTACCGACATGTCGATCTACGGCTGTCACGCCCTGCCGGTCACCTGGTAGACCGGCGATCCGTTCCACCCCGCAACTCACCCACCCCCACGGAGAATCACCATGAAGATCACCCTCGACGCCGACAAGTGCTGCGCCGCCGGCCAGTGCGTACTGATCGCCCCCGAGGTCTTCGACCAGCGTGACGAGGACGGCGTCGTGGTGCTGCTCGACGCCGAACCGCCGGCCGACCGGCACGACGCGGTCCGCGAGGCCGCCGCCATCTGCCCGGCCGCCGTCATCGAGGTCCAGGCGTGACCACCCGCCCGATAGCCGTCGTCGGCGCCTCCGCGGCCGGGCTCGCCGCGGCCGAGGCGCTGCGCCGCTCCGGCTGGACCGGCCCGCTCACCCTGATCGGCGACGAGCCCCATCTCCCGTACGACCGGCCGCCGTTGTCCAAACAGCTGCTGCACGGCACCTGGGAGCCGGAGCGGCTGCTGCTGCGCACCGAGGAACAGCTCGACCCGCTCGGCCTCGACCTGCGGCTCGGCACCCGGGCCACCGGCCTCGACGTGGCCGCCCGCACCCTCACGCTGGACACCGGCGAACGGCTCGACTGCGCCGGCGTGATCATCGCCACCGGTGTCGCGGCCCGAACGCTGCCCGGCGCCGACGCGCTCACCGGCGTACACACCCTGCGGACCCTCGACGACGCACTGGCCCTGCGCGGCCGGCTCGCCGGCGGAGCCCGCCGCCTGGTGATCGTCGGCAACGGGGTGCTGGGATGCGAAGCTGCCGCGGTGGCACGGGAGTTGGGGCACGAGGTGACCCTCGTCGGCCATGACCCGGTCCCCATGGCCGCCGCCGTCGGCACCGCGGTCGGGGAACTGCTCGCCGAGGAACACCGGGCCCGCGGCGTCACCCTGCGCACCGGCACGGTGGACGGTTTCGACACCGACGGGGACGCGGTCACTGCCGTCCGGCTGACGAGTGGGGCTACCCCCGGCAATGGGGGCGTAGCCACCGGGGGAGGGGAAGAGGAAGGCACCCGGCTGCCCGCCGACACCGTGCTGCTCGCCATCGGGTCCACCCCCGCCGTCGGCTGGCTGGGCGACGACCCGGCCCTGGACACCACCGACGGGCTGCGCTGCGACGCGTACTGCGCCGCCGCCCCCGGCATCTACGCCGCCGGCGACGTGGCCCGCTGGGAGCACCCGGTGCACGGCCGGCCGCTGCGCATCGAGCACCGGATGAACGCCACCGAACAGGGCATGGCCGCCGCCCGCAACCTGCTCGCCGAACTGGCCGCGGACGGCGCCGACGCCCAGGAACGCCGCCCGTTCGCCCCGGTCCCGTACTTCTGGTCGGACCAGTACGACCTCAAGATCCAGGCGTACGGGCCGACCGCGGGGGCCGACCGGGTCGAAACGCCGGTGCTCGACCGGGCCGGACGCCGGGTCCTCGCGCTCTACGGCCGGGAGGGCCGCGCGGTCGCCGTGCTCGCCGCCGGGCTGCCGCCGCGCCAGATCCGGGCGCTGCGGGCCGTCGTCACCACCCCACTGCCCTGGGCGGAGGCCCTGACACGCATCGACACCGCGACGGCCACCGGCTGACGCGTCGCCGAGCACCGCGGCCGGTGCCCGATCATGGACGGATGGCCGACTCGTACGTACGGGTGCGCGGCGCCCGTGAGCACAACCTCCGCACCATCGACGTGGACATCCCGAGGGACGCGCTGGTCGCGTTCACCGGGGTGTCCGGATCGGGCAAGTCCTCGCTCGCCTTCGGCACCCTCTACGCCGAGGCCCAGCGCCGCTACTTCGAGTCGGTGGCCCCCTACGCCCGGCGGCTGATCCACCAGGTCGGCGCGCCCAAGGTCGAGGACATCACCGGCCTGCCGCCGGCCGTCGCGCTGGAACAGCGGCGCTCCGCGCCCACCTCCCGCTCCTCCGTCGGCACCGTCACCACCCTCTCCAACACCCTGCGGATGCTCTTCTCCCGCGCCGGCGACTACCCGGAAGGCACGACCGAACGGCTGGACTCCGACGCCTTCTCACCCAACACCGCGGCCGGCGCCTGCCCCGAATGCCACGGCCTGGGCACCGTCCACCGGGTCACCGAACAATCCCTGGTGCCCGACCCCGCACTGTCCGTCCGCGAGGGCGCCATCGCCGCCTGGCCCGGCGCCTGGCAGGGCAAGAACCTCCGCGACATCCTCGCCGCCCTCGGCCACGACATCGACCGGCCCTGGCGCGAACTCCCGCCGGCCGACCGCGACTGGATCCTGTTCACCGACGAAGAGCCCGTCGTCACCGTCCACCCGGTCCGCGAGGCCGGCCGCATCCAGCGCCCCTACAAAGGCCGGTACATGAGCGCCCGGCGCTACGTCCTGCACACCTTCGCCGACTCCAAGAGCGAGACGCTCAGGCGGCGCGTCCAGGGCTTCATGGTCGCCGAGCCCTGCCCGCGGTGCGCCGGACGACGGCTGCGCCCCGAGTCGCTCGCCGTCACCTTCGAGGGCCGGGACATCGCCACCCTCGCCGGCCTGCCGCTCGCTGCCCTCGCCGACCTGCTCCGCCCCACCGCCGCCCGCACCGACGACGAGGTCGCCCCGGCGCTCGCCCGCGACCTCGTGGCCCGCATCGGGGTCCTCACCGAACTCGGCCTCGGCTACCTCAGCATGGACCGGCCCGCACCCACCCTGTCCGCGGGCGAGCTCCAGCGGCTGCGGCTCGCCACCCAGCTGCGCTCCGGCCTGTTCGGTGTCGTCTACGTCCTCGACGAGCCGTCCGCCGGACTCCACCCGGCCGACACCGAGGCCCTGCTCACCGTCCTCGGCCGGCTCAAGGACGCCGGGAACACGCTGTTCGTGGTCGAGCACGACATGGACGTGGTCCGGCACGCCGACTGGATCGTGGACATCGGACCGCGCGCCGGGGAACACGGCGGCCAGGTCCTGCACAGCGGCCCGGTCGCCGCCCTCGCCGACGCCGCGGACTCCGCCACCCGCCGCTACCTCTTCGCCACCGAACCGCCCCCGCAGCGCACCCCGCGCACCCCCTCCGGGACGCTGACCCTGCGCGGCGTCACCCTGCACAATCTGCGCGGACTGGACGCGGCCTTCCCGCTCGGCGTCTTCACCGCCGTCACCGGCGTCTCAGGATCGGGCAAATCGACGCTGGTCACCCGGGTCCTCGCGGAGACCGTACGGGACCACCTCGGCGCCGGCCGGCCCGACGCCGCCGAGGACGGCACCGAGGACGGCACCGGGGCCGGGACGGAGGCCGGGCCGATGGCCCGCGCCCGGCTCGCCGGCGCCGACGGCCTCGCGGCGATCGACCGGCTGGTCCGCGTCGACCAGAAGCCGATCGGCCGCACCCCGCGCTCCAACCTCGCCACCTACACCGGGCTGTTCGACGCGGTGCGGAAGGTCTTCGCCGCCACCGACGAGGCCCGGGCCCGCGGCTACACCGCCGGGCGGTTCTCCTTCAACGTCGCCGCCGGCCGCTGCGAGACCTGCCAGGGCGAGGGCTTCGTCGCCGTGGAACTCCTCTTCCTCCCCGGCACGTACGCGCCGTGCACCGCCTGCCACGGCGCCCGCTACCACCCCGAAACCCTCCGGATCACCTACCGGAACCGGACCATCGCGGACGTCCTCGACATGACCGTGGACACCGCGGCGGACTTCCTCGCCGACGTCCCGGCCGCCGCCCGCAGCCTGCGCACCCTGAAGGACGTCGGCCTCGGCTACCTCCGGCTCGGCCAGCCCGCGACCGAACTGTCCGGCGGCGAGGCCCAGCGCATCAAACTCGCCACCGAACTCCAGCGCACCCGCCGCGGCCACACCCTCTACCTGCTCGACGAGCCCACCACCGGGCTGCACCCCGCCGACACCGAGGTGCTGCTGCGCCAACTGCACGGCCTGGTCGACGCCGGCCACACGGTCGTGGTCGTCGAGCACGACATGGGCGTGGTCGCCGGCGCCGACCACGTCATCGACCTCGGTCCGGGCGGCGGCGCGGACGGCGGCCGGATCGTCGCCGAGGGCACCCCGGCCGCGGTCGCCGCCGCCCCGGGCAGCCGCACCGCCCGCTATCTGGCCCGGCGGAGGGGGCACCCGGGCCCGTCCTGAGGGTCCGCTAATGTACGCAGGTCAGATCACCAGGCAACACCACCGCGCAAGCCTGCGCAGCACCACGAAGGGGGCACCTCTCATGGCAGACATCAACGAGGCCAGGGCGACGTTCGACCGGTACGACGCGGACGGCGACGGCCAGGTCACGCCGGACGAGTTCAAGCACGCGATGGCGGAGATGGGCGACCCGTTCGTCACCGGCCCGGTCGCCGAGGCCGTCATCAAGGCCAAGGACACCGACAAGGACGGCACCATGTCCTTCGACGAGTTCTGGCAGGCCCTGCAGGGCTGACGCCCGCACCCGCCCGCGGCACGCACACCCCCTTCGCCGCCCGTTCGCCCGCGACCGCGCGCCGTGCCGCCGGCCGCGGGCGAACGGAGTGCCGTCACCGCCGGCCGGCCGCACCACCCGGCGCCGCGGTGCCCACCGGCGGCGGCGCGGCCCGCTCGCCGGTGCCCCAGCCGGACGGCTCCGTGCCGACCGTGAAGGCCAGTTCCCGGCCCTTCCGCAGCTCACCGGTGGTCAGGTAGGTACGGTCCCGGGCGGCACCGTCCAGACGCACCGACCGGACATACCGATTGGCCGCGGACGTACCGGGCGCGGTGATGGTGAAGTGCCCCGCCGGGTAGTAGCGCCGGTCCAGCGTCAGCTCGACCCGGTCGAAGACCGGCGTGCTCAGCCCCCAGGTGTCGGTGCCCGGCTGCACGGGGAACACCCCGACCGACGACAGCACCATCCACGCCGACATCGTCCCGAGGTCGTCGTTCCCGGTCATCCCGCCGGGTGTGTCGGTGAACAGCGTCAGCGCCGCATGCACCACGTCCGTCGTCTTCCACGGCCGGCCGGTGGACAGATACGTGTACGGAGCGATCAGGTCCGGTTCGTTCTGCGGGTTGTACCTGTCCGCGTTGTAGTAGTCGTACGGCCCGTTGACCCACACCTCACGGGCGGTCCTCTCCGGGTCCGCCAGCAGCTTCCGGTACGCGAAGAACGCGTCGAGCCGCTCGTCCGCGGCCGCCCGGCCGCCGATCAGCCGCAGCATCCCGGGCAGGTCCTGCGGCACCAGCCACTGGTACTGCCAGGACGTGCCCTCGTGGAACCCCTCGCTCTTGGCCGGATCGGCCGGGCCGGTGAACGCGCCGTGCTCGTCCCGGGCCCGGAAGAAGCCGGTCGACGGGTCGAAGATCTTCCGGTAGTTCTGTGCCCGCGCCGCATAGCGGTCGGCGTCCGCGGTGTGGCCCAGATCCCGTGCCATCTGCGCCAGCATCGCATCCGACAGGGCGTATTCCAGGGTCGCCGAGGCGCCGTGGTCGAAGTCCGAGTCGCCGGGCTTGCGGTGCGGGCGGCCCTTGACGTACGGCGCGAAACCGTCCCTCAGGTACTCCGCGTTCGCCTCCCGCCCGACGGCCGGCGACCCGGCCGGCGGCACCCCGTCGGCGTTCTTCGCGAGCGCCGCGTACGCCTCCTCCTCATGGCCCTTCAGCAGGCCCTGCTGATAGGCGTTGGTGAGGAACGGGGTGACCGGGTCGCCGGTCATGATGTTCGTCTCGACCGGGCCGTAGCCCCATTTGGGCAGCCAGCCGCCCTCCTTGTCGATCCGCAGCACCGACAGTGCCATGTCGCGTGACTCGCGCGGCGCCAGCAGCGCGAGCAGCTGCGCCTGGGTGCGGTAGGTGTCCCACAGCGACCAGTTCTGGTAATAGGCGGAGCCGCCGAACTCGGCGGTCCGGTGCACCTTCCGGTCCCAGCCGGTGTAGCGGCCGTCCGCGTCGCTGCCGAGGTTCGGCGCCAGGAACGACCGGTACAGCGAGGAGTAGAACGTCCGGCGCAGCGTCCGGCTGCCGCCCTGCGTCCGCACCAGGGCCAGCCGCCGCTCCCACGCGGCATCGGCCGCGGCGCGTACCCGGTCGAACGAACCCCCGCCCTCCGCGCGCAGATTGCGGGCCGCGCCCGCTGCGTCGACGTAGCTGAGGGCCGTGGTCGCCTCGACCGTACGGTCCTCGCGGGTGTCGAAGCGGACGTACGCGCCGTGCCGGCCACCCGCCGTGGACCCGCGCGACCCGGGCGTGACCGTGTCGCCCTCCCAGGTGCCGTACGAGGTGAACGGCCGGTCGAAGCGGGTGATGGTGTAGACGGTGTACGGCTCGGTGTCCTGGCAGAAGCCGCGGCCGGTGATCGCGGTGCGGACGGTGCGGGAGTCCAGCACCTCGACCTTCGTGGAGACCGTCCGGTGCAGCGACTGGCCGGCGTTGAGCAGCACATTGGCCTTGTCGGTGGCCGGGAAGGTGTAGCGCTGCCGGCCGGTGCGGGCGGTGGCGGTCAGCTCGGCGGTGATCCCGCCGTACGAGGTCAGGCCGACCCGGTAGTAGCCCGGCCGGGCCGACTCGTCGTCATGGCGGAAGGCGGCCGCGTACCTGGCGTTGTCGGTCTCGGTGACGTCGCCCGTGGTGGGCAGCACCGGCAGGTCACCGCCGAGCCCGCAGCCGACGCCGGAGATGTGTACCGAGCTGAAACCCCGGATGTGGTCGTCGTCGTAGCTGTAGCCGCTGTAGTGACCGGTGTCGGGGGAGAGCTGCACCATGCCGAACGGCACCGCGGCGCCCGGGTAGGTGTTGCCGTCCTTCTGGCTGCCGATGAAGGGGTTGACCAGGTCGGTGAGCGTGCCGCCGGGCGGCGCGGCCTGCGCGGCGGGGGCGGTGAGCCCGCCTCCGACCAGCGCGGCCGCCAGTACCGCGCCCGCGGTACGCAGCCGGTTGCGACTGGGCCATGGCATGAATCCGGACCTCCGGTTCGCCGACAACGTTGTCAAGGCGCGCTCATTCTTGGGGCAGGTCAGGTTCGCGTCAAGAGGCGGCATGGAGACAACTGCGGTGCGGACGTGCAGGCGGCACAAGGGCAACTGCTCTTCCGGCGCAGGCATTTGGAGGGAAACTACGGTGCGGCGCAGGTATCACGGGGCAACTACGGTGCGGCGCAGGCACCACGAGGGCGACCACGGCACGGCGCACGCCGCTCGTTAGGCTCACCCGGTGCCCCTCATCCCCGCCGACGTCGTCCGCTACGCCGCGGCCATCGAGCCGTCCGAACTCGCCTGGGGTCGGCTGCACGGCCGGCTGACCGCCGCCGACACCGTCCGGCTCGCCTTCCTCCGCCGCTGCGACCTGGGGGCCGGTGGTGAGGTGTTCGCCCGGATCCATGCCCAGGGCCCGTCGGAGCCCCAACTGGACGCGTTCTGCCGGGAGATACCGGGCGCGGAGACGGACGCCGCCGGGCGGATCTGGGACTACCTCGCACTGGTCGGGCGGGATGCGTCCGAGGGTGCCGGCGGTACGGAACCGGTGGCGCGCCAACTGGCCGCCGGGCGAGCGGAGTTCCTGCTCGCCCGCGCCGCGTCGGGCCGGGGCATGAACTGGCGGGAGAGCGGGGCGCTGCTCGGCACCGACCGGCCGGAGGAGGTGGACGCCGCCTTCGAGCGCGGCGAGGAGCTGCTGGGCGTGGCGGTGATCGGGCTCGCGCTGACCCACCCCGACCCGGCGGCGATCCTGCCCAGGGTCGCCCGGGCCCTGGAGTGCGCCCTGGAGTCGTCGGACCACAGGCTGCGCCACCAGGGCCTCGTCGCCCTGGCGCACACCGCCCGGCTGCACGGCACGGTCGACCGCCGCTGTCTCGACCTGCTGCGACGCTGCCCGCGCGGCTCCGAGGCGGACGACGACCTGTGGGCGTACGTGCCCCGCCACCGGCTGCCGTGGTGGCTGTGGCGGCACCGGCTGGGGGCGGGGCTGCGGAGGTTGCTGCCGGGCGGGTGAGGGGCAGTGGCGCGCTTGTTGAGGGCACGTCAAAAATCATGGCGTGCGTGCCTTGCTCTCTTCGGGGGCGCGTGCCTCAATGGTCGGCGATTCCCAGGTCGCTGATTGGCTGACCCTCCGTCAGTTCCCCGGCCGGTGCGTGCGGGGACGGCCTGTCACCCCCCTCACAAAGGCGGTTTCCCCCCATGAAGCAGCGCAGATCCGGCACGTTGGGCAACGGCAACGGCAACGGCAACGGCATAGGCATCGGCATACGTACCGCCGTCGGTCTCGCGATCGCCGCCGCCGGCACCCTCGCGATGGCCCCCGCATCGGCCGCGGTGACCCCCGGCACTGCCACCCTCGCCTTCGACTGCGGCTCGTACGGTTCCGGTACGGCCACGCTCACCGCCACCCAGGACGGCACCGTCGCCACCATCAGCGTGTCGACATCCGCGATCAGCTCGCCCATCAACATCGGCGCGAACTCGGTGCGGTCCACACTGACGCTCACCAAGAACGGTTCCGGAACGACCGAGTTCACCGGCAACGCCAATCCGGCGATCCCGGCGGGCGGCCCGGTCTCCACCGGCCCCCTCAAGGGCACCGTCGCCCCCGGTGACAGCCTGGAGGCCGCCTCGCTGAAGGTCGTCGTCCTCGGGATCACGGCCACCTGCAAGGCCACGTCCCCGCAGTCCCCGGGACCGTTCGTCTTCTGACCTGACCTGACCTGACCTGACCTGACCTGGTCCGGTCGCGTCCAGGCCCGGGGCCGGTGGCCGATGCGGCCACCGGCCCCGGCAGTTCAGCGCACCTCGCCCCCGGCGCCCTCCTGCTCCGCGCGTTCCAGGTTCGAGTGGTGGCGGGAGTAGCTGAAGTAGATGACCATGCCGACGAGGAACCAGACCACGAACCGCACCCAGGTCTGCCACGCCAGGAACGTGATCAGCCAGAGGGAGAACACCACCCCGAGCGCCGGCACCCACGGCATCCCCGGCGTACGGAACGTGCGCGGCAGTTCGGGGCGCTTGTAGCGGAGCACGATGACCGCCACGCAGACCACCACGAACGCCAGCAGGATGCCGATGTTCGTCAGCTCGGCGGCCTCGCCGATCGGCAGGAACCCGGCGATGGCCGCGGAGGCCGCCCCGACGATCCAGGTCACCCGGGTCGGCACGTGGTGGGTGGGGCTGGTCTTGGCGAACCACTTCGGTAGCAGGCCGTCCCGGCTCATCGAGAACCACACCCGGGTCACCCCGAGCATGAAGGTGAACATGACGGTCAGGATGCCGATGATCGCGCCGACCGCGATGACGTCCGCGAGGCCGTGCAGGCCCACCGACTTGAACGCCGACGAGAAGCCGCTCTCCGGGTCGATGTCCTTGTAGTTCTGCATGCCCGTCAGCACCAGGCAGGCCAGCACGTACAGCACCATCGAGATCGCCAGCGAGTACATGATCGCCTTCGGCATGTGGCGCTGGGCGTCGGTGGACTCCTCGGCGGCGGTGCTCATCGCGTCGTAGCCGAAGACCGCGAAGAAGACGGTGGCCGCACCGGTGAAGGCGCCGCTCACCCCGAACGGGAAGAACGGGTGGTAGTTCGCGGTGTTGATGTGGAAGAAGCCGACCGCGATCACGACCACGACGACCAGGACCTTCAGGCCCACCACGAGCGTTTCGAAGCGGGCGGCGTTCTTGATGCCCAGGGTCAGCAGAAAGGCGATCAGGAGGCAGAGCACCGCCGCGAAGAGGTCGACGCGGTGCCCGGGCCCGGTCCCCGGTGCGCCGAGCATCCAGGCCGGCAGATGGACCCCCAGCTCACCGAGGAGAAAGCTGAAATATCCGGAGATGCCGATCGCGACGACCGAGACGATCGCGGTGTACTCCAGCAGCAGGTCCCAGCCGATGAACCAGCCGGCCACCTCACCGAGCACCGCATAGCCGTAGGTGTAGGCCGACCCCGCCTTCGGGATCAGCCCGGCGAACTCGGCGTACGAGAAGGCGGCCGCGGCGCTCGCGATCCCCGCGACGAGGAAGGAGACCAGGACCGCGGGTCCGGCCTTTTCGTTCGCGACGGTGCCGGCGAGCGTGAAGATGCCGGCGCCGATGATGCCGCCGACGCCGATGGCGGTCAGCTGCCACAGCCCCAGCACCCGGGTGAGCTGCTGGCTCGCCGGGCCCTCCGCCTCTTCGATGTGTTCGATCGGTTTGCGGCGCAATACGCCCTGTCCCGCGCGCAGGCCCATCTGGGATCCCTCCGTAGGCTCGCTCCGTCGTGGTCCGACGGCGGATCATCATGGACCCTGAAGGGCCCCGGAGGAAGGCGACTCCCTAGTACGGCGGCGACTCGCCGGGAGACGTACCCGGGAGGGGTGTCATCGGGGTGTCAATCGGCGTCCTCCAGCCGGAACCCGACCTTCATGCCGACCTGGTAGTGGTCGATTTCGCCGTCGACGAGGTGTCCGCGCACCTCGGTGATCTCGAACCAGTCGAGATTGCGGAGGGTCTGCGAGGCGCGCTTGATGCCGTTCTTGATCGCCGCGTCCACGCTCTGCTGGGACGTTCCGACGATGTCGGTCACACGGTACGTGCGGTCGGTCACGGTGGTCTCCCTCGGCCGGGGCGGCGCTCCGCCCGTCCATCTCCCACCGTGCCTCAGGGCGGCCGACCCCACCAGCGGAGCGCCGCGGGGCCGCTACGGGACGACGGTGACCGGCCAGCGCCCCGCCTTGACCAGGCGGACCGCGACCGAGCCCATGATGCGGTGCCCGGCCGACTCCGAGGCGCCCACCACCACGGCGTCCGCCTTGAGCTCGTCGGCCATCTGCACCATGCCGTTGTACGGGTCGCCACGCAGCGTGTGGAACTCCCAGCGCACGTCGTAGATCCCCTGCAGCCGGTCGGTGGCCTTGCGGATCTCGGCCATCAGCTCCTCGGCCACCTCGTTGGTGGCGTCCACGACCGGCGCGCCCATCGATGCCCCGGCCGGCAGCACCGGCTGGACGTAGACCAGGACGAGCTTCGCGCCCTGGCGCCGGGCGAGGCCGGCCGCGTACGCGGCGGCGCGCCAGGACGAGTCGGAGCCGTCCACGCCGACGACGATGACCTTCGGGCCGTCCGTTCCGCGCTCGAACTGCGCGGCTGCGTTCTCCTCCACACCACGGAGGTTAACCGCACACGCGTGCTGATGGTCAGGCCGGGGCCGGTGGCCAGCTGTCCGCCGCCAGCACGCCCAGCACGTACGCCTTGGCGACCAGCGCGGTCCGGCCCTGCACCCGCCAGCGGCGGGAGAGCCGGGTCAGGTGGTAGTTCACCCCGTCAACGGTCAGCCCCAGGGATGCGCCGATCGCCGCCGTCGTCGCGCCGCCGGCGGCCAGCGCCAGGATCCGGGTCTCCACCGGGCTCGCCGTGGCCCGCGGGCGCGGCGGGGGAGCGCTCTCCGTGACGCGTAGCAGCGCCAGCAGGGCCGGCGGCTGGACGGACGCGTCGCCGACCGGGTCCACCGTCAGTTCCCCCTCGCGCTCCGCGCCGTCGGCCGCGGACCGCCAGTGCACCTCGACCGGATAGCGCGACCGGCGCCCCAGCCGCACCGCCTCCTCGATCCGCCGCAGCTGCTCCTTCGCCCGGGGGCGGAACAGGCTCAGCAGATTGCGGCCGCGCAACTGGCCCGGTGCCACTCCCCACAGCGTGGCCATCGCCGGATTGGCGATCAGCACCTCGCCGTCGGCCCGGCACACCGCGATCGGCGTCGGGATGCGGTCCAGCAGGATCAGGAAGTAGTTGCGCCAGGGACCGTCCGCGTACGGCCCCGCCGGATCGACCGGGGCGGGCCCGGAGGACGGCGGGTGGGCGCCGGCGGAGTCACCGTCCGGCGCACTGTCGGCGTGCCCGATGTTCATTGCCCCATCTCCGGTCCGCGCGCAAGGGCGAGCAGCGAAAAACCACTGCACAATCATGCAGTTGCCCGGGTCACGGTTGCCCACCGGCCCCCTCACGCTGGAGACATGACCGACACCATCGCGCTCCACAGTGACGAACGCGCCGCCGATGACGGCATCCCGGTCGTCGACATCACGGCCGACGGGATGACCTCGACACCCATCCAGCAGACCATGGACCTCGCCCGCACCCACGGGCCGGTGTTCAAGCGCCGGCTCGGCGAGCGCGAGACGCTCTTCCTCACCTCGCTGGACCTGGTCACCGAGGCCGCCGACGAGACCCGCTTCGCCAAGGGGGTGTCGGTCGTCCTGGAGAACGTCCGGGAATTCGCCGGGGACGGTCTGTTCACCGCCTACAACGACGAGCCCAACTGGGCCAAGGCGCACGAGGTCCTGATGCCGGCGTTCGCGCTGGGCTCGATGCGGACGTACCACCCGGCGATGCTGAAGGTCGCCCGCCGGGTCATGGCGAGCTGGGACCGGCGGGTGGCCGACGGCACGCCGGTGCAGATAGCCGAGGACATGACCCGGATGACGCTGGACACCATCGGGCTGGCCGGCTTCGGTTTCGACTTCGAGTCGTTCTCCCGCGGCGACTCGCAGCACCCCTTTGTCGAGGCGATGGTGCGCTGCCTCGAATGGAGCATGCGGAAGTTCGCCCGGGACCCGCACGCCGACCACTCCGCGGAGGACGCGGCGTTCCGCGCCGACGCGGACCACCTCGCCTCCGTCGTCGACGAGGTCATCGCCGCGCGCACGGCGAGCGGTGAGACCGGCGAGGACGACCTGCTCGGCCTGATGCTCGGCGCCCGCGGGCAGGAGGACGGCACCGGGGCCGGCGGGCCCGGTCTCGACCTCGCCAACATCCGCAACCAGGTCATCACCTTCCTGATCGCCGGCCACGAGACCACCTCGGGCGCCCTCTCCTTCGCCCTCTACCACCTGGTCAAGGACCCGCTGGCGCTGCGCATGGTCCAGCGCGAGGCGGACGAGCTGTGGGGCGACCAGGCCGACCCGGACCCGACCTTCGAGGACATCGGCCATCTGCCGTTCACCCGGCAGGTCCTCAACGAGGCGCTGCGGCTGTGGCCCACCGCCGCCGCCTTCACCCGCCAGGCCCGCCAGGACACCGTGCTCGGCGGCCGCCACCCGGTCAGGGCCGGCCAACTGGTCACCGTGCTCACCCCGATGCTGCACCGCGACCCGTGCTGGGGCGACAACCCCGAGCTGTTCGACCCGTCCCGCTTCAGCCCCGAGGCCGAGGCGGCCCGCTCACCGCACGCCTACAAGCCCTTCGGGACCGGTGAACGTGCCTGCATCGGGCGGCAGTTCGCGCTGCACGAGGCGACCATGCTGCTGGCCCTGCTCGCCCACCGCTACCGGCTGATCGACCACGCCGACTACCGGCTCCGCATCAAGGAGACGCTCACCCTCAAGCCCGACGGGTTCACCCTCAAGTTGGCCGCCCGCACGCCCGCCGACCGGGCCGCGGTGCGCGCCGCCCTGGGCGTGCTGCCCGGCGGCGCCGCGGGATCCGGCTCCGCGGCCGACGCCACCACCGACAACGCCCTGCCCACCCGCGTCATCCAGGGCACCGGGCTGCTGCTGTTGCACGGCAGCAACTACGGCACCTGCCGTGAGTTCGCCGAGCGGCTCGCCGACGAGGCCACCGGCCTGGGCTGCACGACCGAGGTCGCCCCGCTGGACGCCTGCGCCGACGGGCTGCCCGCGGACCGGCCGGTCGTCATCGTCGCCGCCTCCTACAACGGACAGCCCACCGACGACGCGGCCGCCTTCGTCCGCTGGCTGCGCACCGCCGGGGACGGCGCGGCCGCGGACCGTCCGTTCGCGGTCCTCGGCGTCGGCGACCGCAACTGGGCCGCCACCTACCAGCACGTCCCCACCCTCATCGACGACCGGCTGGCCGCGCTCGGCGGCGACCGGATGCTGCCGCGCGCCGAGGCCGACGCCTCCGGCGATCTCAGCGGCACCGTCAAGGAGTTCACCGCCGCGCTGCGCACCGAACTGCTGTCCCGCTACGGCGACCCGGCCGGCACCGGCGCCCCGGCCGCCGAGGACACCGGCTGGACCGTCACCGAGCTCACCGGCGGACCGCTCGACGCCCTGGCCGCCCGGCACGAGCTGACCGAACTGACCGTCACCGAGGCCCATGACCTCACCGCGGAGGGCTGGCCGCGCCCCAAGCGGTTCCTGCGGCTCGCCCTGCCGGACGGCGTCACCTACCGCACCGCCGACCACCTCGCCGTGCTGCCGGCCAACGCCCCGGCCGCCGTCGAGCGGGCCGCCCGAGCCCTCGGCGCCGACCTCGACACCGTGCTGGCCGTGCACTCCGGCCGCCGCCCGGCCCGCGACACCCTGCCCGTCGACCGGCCTCTGACCGTACGCCAACTCCTCACCCATCACCTGGAGTTGGGGGCACGGCCGACCGCGGAGCAGATCGCGGTGCTGGCCGCGCACAACCCGTGCCCGCCCGAGCGGCAGGCCCTGGAACACCTCGCCGGGGACGACTTGCGCACCCTGATCGAGCTGATCGAGACCCACCCGGCGCTGCGCGGAGCGCTGCCCTGGCCGGTGGTCCTCGACCTGCTGCCGCCGCTGCGCACCCGGCACTACTCGATCTCGTCGTCGCCGGCCACCGACGCCCGGCACGCCGAACTGATGGTCTCGCTGCTGCCCGGCGGTACCGGCTCCACCCATCTGCACCAACTGCGGCCCGGCGACACGGTCCTGGCCCGGGTCCAGCCCTGCCGCGAGGCCTTCCGCCTCGACCCGGCCGACGACACCCCGGTCATCCTGGTCGCCGCCGGCACCGGCCTCGCCCCGTTCCGGGGCGCCGTGGCCGACCGGGTCGCGGCCGGCCAGCAGGCGCCCGCCCGGCTGTACTTCGGCTGTGACGACCCCACGGCCGACTTCCTGCACGCCGCGGAGTTCGCCGCCGCCGAAGAGGCCGGGGTGCTCTCGGTCCACCCGGTCTTCAGCGAGCGCCCCGAGAACGGCCACCGCTTCGTCCAGCACCGCATTGCGGCCGAGGCCGCCGAGGTCTGGGAACTCCTCCAGGCCGGGGCCCGGGTGTACGTCTGCGGCGACGGCAGCCGGATGGCGCCGGGCGTACGGGCCGCCTTCCGGGAGGTGCACGCCGCGCACACCGGGGCCTCGGCCCAGGAGTCCGAGGCCTGGCTGCGCGAACTCACCGCCTCCGGGCGGTACATCGAGGACGTGTACGCGGCGGGCTGAGCCCGCCCGGTGGCCCGGCCGTCCGTCCTGTGGTGGGCTGGATCTTCCGGCCCGCCGGAGGCAAGGTGGGCGGTGCGGCAAGGTGGCCGCACCGCCGGCCACGACCCGGCCGGCGGACCGAGCGGGGGCACACCTGGGGGGACCACGGCATGAGCAAGGCCCTGATCATCGGCGGCGGCATCGCGGGCGCGGTGACCGCCATGGCACTGCACAAGGCGGGCATCGAGGCGGAGGTCTTTGAGGCGTACCCGACCGGCGCGGACGACGTCGGGGCCTTCCTCGTCGTCTTCGCCAACGGTCTGGAAGCGCTCCGGGTGATCGACGCCCACGACCCGGTCGCCGCACACTCCTTCCCGGCCCGGCGGATCGCGGTGTTCGGCCCCGACGGCAGCAAGGCCGGCGAGCGGCCCATCGCCGGCAGCGACACCGGACCCGGCCCGCGCACCCTGCGGCGGGCCACCCTCTACCAGGTGCTGCACGCCGAGGCGGCCCGCCGGGGCATCCCCGTGCACCACGGGAAACGGCTGGTCGGCGCCGAGACGGTGGCCTCGGCCGGCGGGCGGCGGGTGGTCGCCGCCTTCGCCGACGGCAGCCGCGCCGAGGGGGATCTGCTGATCGGCGCGGACGGACTGCACTCCGTCACCCGCACCCTCATCGACCCGGCCGCACCCCGGCCGCGCCACACCGGCCAGCACACGGTCTGCGGTTACCTCCGCGACGCCGGCGGCCCCGGCGCCGAGGTGGCCGCGGAGACCTACACCATGATCCTCGGCGACCGGGCCTTCTTCGGCTGCACCCGCGCCCCCGACGGGGAGATCTGGTGGTTCGCCAACATCCCCGGCGCCGAAAGCGACCGCACCGCCCTGCAGGCCGTCGGCCCCGACGAGTGGCGTGACCGGGTCGCTGCGCGGTTCCCCGGCGACGCCACCCCGGCCGCCGCCCTCGTCCGGGCCACCGGCGACCGGCTCATCGCCTCCAGCGCCTACGACATCGCCACCACACCCACCTGGTACGACGACACCAAGGTCGTCCTCGGCGACGCCGCCCACGCGGCCGCCCCCAACGCCGCCCAGGGCGCCTCGATGGCCATCGAGGACGGCATCGTGCTGGCCCGCTGCCTGCGCGACCACACCGAAGCGCGCACCGCCTTCGCGGCGTACGAAGAGCTGCGCCGCGAACGGGTGGAGAAGGTCGTCGCGACCAGCGCCGGCCTGGCCGCCCGCACCGGCCCCGGAGGCCCCGGCCGCCCCGCCACCGGCCCCGGAGGCGGCGGCGCGGACGGCGGCAACTGGCTCACGGACTACCGGATCGAGTGGTGACCCACCGGCGCCCGCCCGCCGCGCACCGGACGGTTCAGGGCGCCGACGGCAGCCGGACGGCGAGCAGCGCGACCCCGGCGAGGGTGACGTTGCGGGTCGCCGCCTCCAGGCCGTTCCAGGTCTTGGACTGCCACATCGAGAACCACTCCCCGCCGATCGCCAGGAAGCCCGCCCCGAACAGCAGCAGCATCATCAGCAGACCGACGGTGCTCAGCATCCGGGCCCGGGCCACGTCGCCGCGCCGCAGACCCAGCGGCCAGAGCACGGTGGCCACTATCAGCACCAGCGCGGTGACGCTCTCCCAGGCGATGATCGCCACGTACGCGGCGTTCTGCAGGCCCTTCGAGGTGACGGCCCGCCACATCAGGTCCGGGTCCTTGAACGTGGTGTCCATCGCCAGGACGTGCTGGACGAACTGCTGATTGGTGCCGAAGTCGGTGATGTTGCCGAAGGCGACGAGCGCCAGATAGAGCGCGACCGTGCCCGTGAGCACCGTCGCGACGAGTGGCTGTCCGGTACGCGGCAGCCGGCCGGTTGCGTGATTGTCGGCCATGGGGCCTCCCCAAGTCGGTCAAGTAAGGGGAGTTTCCCTTATCGTCACCGACCCCGTGGTCCCCACCCGTCCCAACTCCCCGTACGCTGCTCCCCGATCGACCGGCCGCCCGGCCGGCCGAACGGCGTCCGGGCTGACCGGACGGGCGCCGAGGGACCACGGAAAGCGGGGAACATGAACGGGAAGCGGTGTGTGGGGACGGTCGCCGCGGCGGCGGCCGCGGTGGTGGCGGTGTCCGCGCCGGCGGGCGCCGAGCCGGCCGGCCTGACGTACGGCACCAGCACGTCCGTGGGCGTCCACAACGCCTACGACAAGGAGAAGTACCCCTACTTCGCGGACGCGCTGGACTCCGGCGCCGCGCTGCTCGAACTCGACCTGTGGACCAACGGGTTCGGCCGGTCCTGGCGGGTCAGCCACGGCAACCCGATCGGAAACAACAGCAACTGCGAGGGCGCGGCGAACTCCTCCGAACTGCGTACCAAGGACGTCAACAAGGACTTCGCCGGCTGCCTCGCCGACATGAAGGCCTGGCACGACGCCCACCCCGGCCACCGCCCCATCCTCCTCAAGGTCGAGCTCAAGGACGGCTTCAACGCCAAGGGCGGGCGCGGCCCGGCCGAGTTCGACGCACTGGTGCGGCAGAAGCTCGGCGACGCCGTCTACGGCCCCGGTGACCTCACCGCGGGCCACGGCACGCCCGACGAGGCGGTCCGGGCCGGCGGCTGGCCCGGGCGCGACGCCCTGGCCGGAAAGTTCCTGTTCGAGCTGATACCGGGCACCGTCGAGGAGAACAACCCGCTCGACAGGCTCTGGACCGACGTCGAGTACGCCACCCACCTCAAGGACCTCGCCGCACAGGGCAAACTCGCGCAGTCGGTGGCCTTCCCCGCGGTGCACGGCGCGGCCGCCGGCGACCCGCGCGAGCGCTACCAGGACCCGGCGCTGCGCCCCTGGTTCGTGGTCTTCGACGGCGACGCCGCGACCTATCTGAACGGCACCATCGACACCGCCTGGTACGACCGCCGGCACTACCTCCTCATCATGACCGACGCGCACAACGTGCCGCCGGCCATCGACGCCACCCACCCCACCGAGGCACAGGCGCTCGCCCGGGTCGGCCAACTCGCCGCCGCCCACGCCAGTTTCGCCACCGCCGACTGGTACCCGCTGCCGTCCGTCCTCAAGACCGTGGTGTCGCGCGGGGCCTGACGCCCGGCGTCGGGCCCGGCTCCGCGATGGCCCGCCGGTAGAGCCCGGCCACGTCCGCACCGAACCGGCTGCTGTACGACACGAAGTCGTCGCCGCCCTCGTCGAGGCCGCCGATCACCCCGATCAGCGCCCCGGTGCCGGTGGCCGGATCGAGGTCGGTGAGCCAAGGGCCGCCGCTGGTGCCGTTCGGGAACCCGGGGCAGTCGAAGCGCAGTTGGGCCGGGCCCTGGGCCTTTGCGGTGCGCCGGCAGCTGACCGGGGCGTCCCGGTCGGCGGGGTAGCCGGTCAGCAGCGCCGGGCGCCCGGCCGGCGCGCCGATGCGGATCCGTTCGGCGCCGGTGAGGTCCTCTATCCGGCCGCCGCCCTGCCCGGCCCGGCGCACCCGCAGGAACGCCACGTCGTGGTCCGGGTCCCGGTCGCTGATCCAGCGGGGGTCGACGTGGATGCGGGTGGGCACCCACAGCCCGTACGGCGCGATCGCGTCGTGCAGGCCGGGCACGAACACCAGCCGGGTGCGGAACCCGCCGTCGTGCACGCAGTGCGCGGCGGTGGCGATCAGGTCGGCGTCGGGGGAGTGCACCACGCTCGCCGTGCAGTGGTGCGCCGGATCGCCGTCGTCGCCGGGCGAGAACAGCGCGCCGATCGCCGGGGACGGGGCCGCCGGGACGGCCACCTGCGGCCGGGACGCCGGCAGCGCGGCCGTCGCCCCGCCGCCGGCCCGGCCGCCGCGCAAGGTGGCCACCGGCGGGCCCGGCCGCTCCCGGTACGGCCCGGCGAGCAGCGCGGCGGCGGCCTGGTCGCCGTCCGCGCGGGTGGCCAGGTACGAGCCGGTCGTACTGTCCCCCGCGGCCAGGTACGGATCGCGGGCGGGCAGGCCCAGCGTCAGCGCCGTACTGCCCACCACCACGGTGAGCAGCCCGAGAGCCACCGGCAGCCGCTGCGGGACACCGGGCCGTCCGGAACGGGACATGTCCCTCAGTCTGCGGCAGGACGGCCGTCCGGACGCCTACCGGGGGGCCGGTCGGGTGAACCGCAGGCCCGGGTTGTGCCGGATCAGCGCCCCGGCCAGGTCGAACTCGTTCGGGAAGTCCATCGGGACGATGCCCAGACCCGTCCAGCCGCTGCCCTCCGCACCCGCCAGCAGCGTCTTGACCTGCGGGTTGAGCCGGTCGGCGTTGGAACGCGGGGGGAGCAGCGCGGCGGTGCTGACGTAGTTGACGAAGAGCTTGCCGGGCTGCGCGACGGCCTTGCGGAACTGCGCCTCGACCTTCGGCCACTTCCCGAACGGCTCGGCCATGTAGTCGTCCTGGATGTCGAAGACCTGGGGGTCGCCGTAGCGGACGCCGCCGAGGCCGTCGGAGTCCGCCAGCAGGACGACCCTGCCGCGCGCCTCGCCCAGCGCGGGCAGCCCGGCGTCCAGCCGGAACAGCGAGCGGTAGCCCTTGTCGTCCAGGTAGCTGACGAAGATCCGGCGGAACTCCTCGGCGGAGACCTCCGAGTACTCCTGCTTGACCCGCATCAGCACCGTCTCGGACGGGTGGGCCGCGAGGAACGCCCGGCAGGCATTGAGCACGTCACCGAACATCAGCTGCTGGTAGAACGCGCCGTGGTGGATGGCGAAGACGTTGTCGATGGCCCGGCAGCGGACGTCCAGGAAGCGGATGCCGGCCGCCAGCTGGGCGTCCACGGCGGTGTTCTGGCAGGCCACCCAGGGCCCGCCGTACCGGGCCCCGGAGTCGTGCGTACCGGGGATCGTCAGGCGCGTCAGGGGAGTGGTGTCCGGGAGCGCGGCCATCCAGTCCTGCACGGACAGCGCGCGGTGCCCGGCCGTCCTGCGCCCGGCCGCACCGGCCGTGAACCACCCGCTGCCGGCACCCGCCAGCACCCCGGCGGCCGACAGTCCGGCCGCGCCCCTGAGAAACCCCCGCCGATCGAGCCCCAGCCCCATGCCGCCACCCCTGCCCGTCGAATGCGAACGTGCGTCCGCGGCATGGAACCACACCGCCCGCGCGGACGGCACCCGGCCGGCGCACCCGAGGGCACACCGGCCGGAACCGTCCTCGTACGTATCCGTCCCTACCGGGCGGTATCAGGCACGGAACGCGAGCGACAGCGCGAAGCGGTCCGCGCTGTCCGTCCACCAGTTGGTCAACTCCAGCCTGGCTGCGGCGAGTTCGGCCCGCACGCCCTCCTGGCGGAACTTGGCCGAGATCTCCGTACGGATGTCCTCACCGGCCGCGAACGGCACGGCCAGGTCCACGCCGGGGATCTTCACGGTCATGTCCCGGCGCGCCCGCAGCCGCATCTCGATCCACTCCTCCGCGGCGTTCCACACCGCGACGTGGTCGAAGTCCGCCGGATCGAAGTCGCCGTCGAGCTCGCGGTTGATGACCTGGAGGACGTTCTTGTTGAAGGCGGCCGTGACGCCCTGCGGATCGTCGTACGCGGCGACCAGCGTCGCCTCGTCCTTGACCAGGTCGGTGCCGAGCAGCAGCGCGTCGCCCGGGGACAGCAGGTCGTGCACGGACGTGAGGAACGCGGCCCGCTCCTCGGGGAGGAGGTTGCCGATGGTGCCGCCGAGGAACGCCAGCAGCCGCGGGCCGGGCGTCTCGGGCAGCGCCATGCCCTGCTGGAAGTCGGCGACCAGGGCGTGCACGGTCAGGCCGGGATGCCCGGCGAGCAGCGCCTCGCCCGCCGCGGTCAGCGCGGACTCGCTGACGTCGACCGGCACGTAGGTGTGCAGTCCGGTCAGCGCGCCGATGAGGTGGCGGGTCTTGTCGGACGATCCGGAGCCCAGCTCGATCAGGGTGCGGGCGTTGGTGGCCGCGGCGATGTGGTCGGCGCGGGTGAGCAGGATCTCCCGTTCGGCGCGGGTCGGGTAGTAGTCGGGCAGGGTGGTGATCTCTTCGAACAGGTCGCTGCCGCGGGCGTCGTAGAACCACTTGGGCGGCAGCTGTTTGGGCGTGGCGGACAGGCCCTGGGCGACATCGGCGCGCAGCGCGGCCGCGGTGGCATCGACAGGGAGGCTGCGGGTGATGCTGAGGGGGCTCACGTGGCGGGCTCCTTGAGCGGGGTGAGGTGGACGTCGGTCCGGGTGGCGCGCAGCAGGGTGCGGTCGGGGACCTCGGTCCAGTGGGGGGAATCGTCGTAGGGTTCGGCGGCGACCACCCGGCCGCCGCCCGGAATGGCCAGGTGGTAGAGGGTGTCGCCCCAGGAGGTGGCGGCGATGGTGGTGCCGTCGGTCAGCAGCAGGTTGAGCCGGGAGCCGGGCGCGGCCCCGGCGACGGCCGCGACGGTGTCGGCCAGCGCGTCCCCCAGTTCGTCGCCGCGGGTCAGCCGGTGCCGCACCAGCGCCCAGACGAACGCCGCGTCGCAGCGTGCCTGGAGGCGCAGCAGCTCCGCCGGCGGCAGCCCGGCGGCCAGCGGTGCGAGGGAGTCCGGCCAGCCGGCCACCGCACCGTTGTGGCTGAACAGGTGGCCCTCCCCGGCGAACGGCGCGGCCGCCGCCTCGGCGTCCGGCCCGGCCACGGTGGCGTCCCGCACGGCGGCCAGCAGCGCGCCGGTGCGCACCACCCGGGCCAGGTCGGGCAGTTGGTCGTCGGCCCAGATCGGCCCGGCCCGGCGGTAGCGCGCCGGGACCGGGTCGCCCGGTGCGTACCAGCCGACGCCGAACCCGTCCGCGTTGACCGTGCCGTGCTTCTGGTGGCGCGGCGCCCACGACTGCCGGTACAGGCCGTGCGGCGGCTCCAGCACGATCTGCCCGAAGGGCACCGGCGGCCCCACGTAAGCGATATGACGGCACATCAGCCGACCGCCTCCCCGGGCACCGCTGTCGCCGGCCTCATGCGTCCCCCTCCGGGCCGGCGTCCCGGGCGGTGCGGAAACCGGAGAAGATCTGCCGCCGGACCGGCAGGTCCCAGTTGCGGAACGTGCCCCGGCAGGCGACCGGGTCGACGGCGAAGGAACCGCCGCGCAGCACCTTGTGCCCGTCGCCGAAGAACACCTCCGAGTACTCCCGGTAGGGGAAGGCGGCGAAGCCCGGGTACGGCAGGAAGTCACTCGCCGTCCACTCCCACACATCGCCGATCAGCTGCCGGACACCGAGCGGTGACGCACCCTCCGGATAGCTGCCCACGGAGGCGGGGCGCAGATGCCGCTGGCCGAGGTTGGCGCGCTCCGGCGTGGGGTCCTCGTCACCCCACGGGTAGCGCGTCGAGCGGCCGGTGGCCGGGTCGAACCGGGCGGCCTTCTCCCACTCCGCCTCGCTCGGCAGCCGCCGGCCGGCCCAGCGGGCGTAGGCGTCCGCCTCGTACCAGCTGACGTGCAGCACCGGCTCGTCCGGCGGGACGGGCTCGGTCACCCCGAACCTGCGGCGCAGCCACTGGCCGCCGTCCCGCTTCCAGAACAGCGGGGCGCGCAGCTTGTGCTGCTGGACCTGCGCCCAGCCCTCGGCCGCCCACCAGCGCGGCTCCTGATAGCCGCCGTCCTCGATGAACCGCTGGTAGGCACCGTTGCTGACCGGTGTGGTGTCGATCAGGAACGCCGGCACGAGGCGGTGGTGCGCGGGCCGCTCGTTGTCCAGCGCCCAGGGCTCGGCGGAGGTGCCCATGGTGAACGGCCCGCCGGGGACGAGGACTTCGGACGGCAGCAGGTCGTCGGGGGCGGGCGGCGGTTCGGGCGCGGTGAGCACGGCGGGGCCGTGGCGCAGCTGGTGCGTGATGAGCATGGTCTCGTCGTGCTGCTGCTCGTGCTGGGCGATCATGCCGAACGCGAAACCCGCGTCCAGCAGCGGACCGCCGTGCAGCGGGGTGCGTTCCAGGACGTCCAGCACCCGGCCGCGGACCTCGGCGACATAGCCGTGCGCCTCGTCGGGCGGCAGCAGCGGCAGCGAGGGGCGTTCGGCCCGCGGATGCTCGAAGGCGTCGTAGACGGAGTCGATGTCCGGCCGCAGCGCCTCCCGGCCGCCGACGGTGCGCAGCAGCCACTGCTCCTCCTGATTGCCGATGTGGGCCAGGTCCCACACCAGCGGGGACATCAGCGGGGAGTGCTGGGCGACGAGGTCGGGGTGTTCGACGCAGGTGGTGAGCAGACGGGTGCGGTCGCGGGCGGCGAGCAGCGCCGAGGCCGCCCGTTCACGAAGGAGCTCGGGATCGGTGGTCACTGCCGGCCTTCCTTCCCCAGGAGGAGTTCGCCCTCCGCGGCGTACAGGGCGTCGAGATGGTCGTCCGCGGGGCAGCGCCCGCGGGCCACGTACCGCTCGGTGAACGCCGCGACCGCGGCACACACCTCGGGCGGCGCACCGATCCGCGGCAGCGCCTCCTGCGCGGCGGCGAAACAGGCCAGTGCCGCGGCGTGCAGCTCCGGGTCGGTCAGTCCCGCGCGGGCGGCCCGCCGCCACAGCGGATTGCGCGGCGCGGGGCGCGGACCGGCGGTCTCCGCCAGTGGTTTGACGGTGCGGTAGGCACGCTCGGTGGCCTCCGGGTCGTCGAACAGCGCGGCCGTGACGGCCAGCGGGACGGTCCACCCGGTCTCGCCGGGCTGGGCGTCGATCATGCGCAGCTCCAGGTGGCCGCGCGGCCGGACGGGCGGGAAGAGGGTGGTGACGTGGTAGTCGAGGTCCTCGTGTGTCGGGGGTCTGGGGACGCCGGTGCGGACCCATTCGCGGAAGGTGAGCCCCTCCGGCGCGTCCCAGGGCCCGTGCTCGGCGCGGATGCACATCACCGGCGCGTCCAGGACGTACGCCGCCCATGCGGTGCGCGGGTCGGGGCCCGGCGGCGGGGCGAGGGTGCGTGCCGGGTCGAGCTGGGACCACACGACCTGGCGGGTGGTGCGGTAGCCCGTGGGACATCCTTCGCTGGTCGGTGAGTTGGCGAACGCCGCGGTCAGCACGGCGCCCAGCAGATGGGCCAGCAGCCAGCGCCGGCCGAGCCCGAGCGGGCCCGGCTCCTCGTGGCCGGCGTCCACGCACACCTGTACGGAGGCGGTGCCGCACATCATGGAGCGGCCGGCCGGGCCCCAGCGGTCGAAGTACGCCTCCATGGCGTTGTAGCGGGGGTCGGTCAGGACCCGGCGCGGGGGGTGCCAGGGGTTGTGGCCGTGGCCGGCCAGCCCCAGGCCCAGGGCCCGCACGGCCGGGCGGACCAGCGCGAGATCGGCCGACACGGCCTCGATGCAGGCGCGCAGGGAGGTGGCGGGCAGCGAGCTGAGCTCCAGCTGGCCGCCGGGTTCGAAGGTCAGGAGCGAGGAGAGGGGGAGCTGTCGCAGGACGGTGGCCGCGTGCCGCAGCCGGTCGGGTTCGACCGGACATCGGGGGTGGTACGCGTCGTGGACCAGCCACTCCAGCTCGACGCCGATACGGCGTGGCGGACCCGTCTTGAAGCAAATGCCGTGCAGATGCGCTTCAAGCTCCGCTTCCGATAGTGCGGGCCGAACGGGCATGGAATCCCCTCCCTTGTCGGGTGGCGGCGTGATGTGCCGCCCTCCACCTAATCGGCTGCGGCCGACGGGCTCAAGGGCGCGTTCGATTCCGTGCGGTTGTCCCGCGGGGCAGGACGGCCCGTCGCCGGGCGGTCGGGCCGTCCGGACCGAGGGGCCGCCGGACGGTGCCGGGCCGCCCGGACGGCGCCGGGAGGCCCTTCCCGCCGCTGGCCACGGCCGTGGGCCGGACCGGCGGGCGGCGGACGGCGGCGGGGGAGGGGTGCCGCCGTTCGGGTGAACCGGGGGCCGCTGCCGGCCCCCGGCCGTCACTGGCGGTATCCGGCCAGGAAACGGCCGATGCGGCGGATGGCGGCGTCGAGGTCGTCGGCGTGCGGCAGCGTGAGGATGCGGAAGTGGTCCGGGCGCGGCCAGTTGAAGCCGGTGCCCTGGACGACCTGGATCTTCTCCCGCAGCAGGAGGTCCAGCACGAACTTCTCGTCGTCATGGATCTTGTGGACGGCCGGGTCGAGGCGCGGGAAGGCGTAGAGCGCGCCCCTGGGCTTCACGCAGGAGACGCCCGGGATCTCGTTGAGCCGCTCCCAGGCCACGTCGCGCTGCTCGCGCAGCCGTCCGCCCGGCAGCACCAGGTCCTTGATGGACTGCCGGCCGCCCAGGGCCGCCTGGATGGCGTACTGCGCGGGCGCGTTCGGGCACAACCGCATCGAGGCGAGGGTGCCCAGGCCCTCCAGGTAGTCGGCGGCGTGCTGCTTGGGGCCGGAGACCACCAGCCAGCCGGAGCGGAAGCCGGCCACCCGGTAGGACTTGGACAGGCCGCTGAAGGTCAGGCAGACCAGGTCGGGGGCGAGCACCGCGGCGTGGTGGTGGACCTCGTCGTCGTAGAGGATCCGGTCGTAGATCTCGTCGGCGAAGACCATCAGCTGGTGGCGCCGGGCGAGGTCGAGCATGCCCTCCAGCAGCTCGCGCGGATAGACCGCGCCGGTCGGGTTGTTGGGGTTGATAATGACCATCGCCCGGGTCCGGTCGGTGATCTTCGAGGCGAGGTCGTCGAGGTCCGGCAGCCAGTCCGCGGACTCGTCGCAGAGGTAGTGCACGGCCTTGCCGCCGGCGAGGGTGGTGACGGCCGTCCAGAGCGGGAAGTCGGGGGCCGGGATGAGGACCTCGTCGCCGTCGTCGAGCAGCGCCTGGACCGCCATCGAGACGAGTTCGGAGACGCCGTTGCCGAGGTAGACGTCGTCGACGCCGACGTCCGGCAGGCCGTTCTCCTGGTAGTGCTGGGCCACCGCGCGGCGGGCCGAGAGGATGCCCCGGGACTCGGTGTAGCCGTGTGCGCGGGAGAGGTTGCGCATCACGTCCTGCAGGATCTCCTCGGGGCACTCGAAGCCGAACAGCGCGGGATTGCCGGTGTTCAGCCGCAGCACGCTGTGCCCGGCCTCCTCCAGCGCGTCCGCGTGCTCGATCACCGGTCCGCGGATCTCGTAGCAGACGTCGGCCATCTTGCTGGACTGCTTGAACTGCATGCGGCGGCCTCCCGGTCCTCGCCCGCCGCGCGGCGCGGCAGCACTCGTCGTCATCACACCGTACTTGGTTTTACCAAGTCGCGACTTGGAAAGTCCAACCTCTGTCTATGCTGGAGCCATGCCGCGCCGAAGCTATGACCAGTACTGTGCCGTCGCCCGGGCCCTGGACGCCGTGGGCGACCGCTGGACGCTCCTGATCGTCCGGGAACTCCTCGGCGGCTCCCGGCGCTACACCGACCTGCACGCCGATCTCCCCGGCGTCAGCACGGACATGCTCGCCTCCCGGCTGAAGGACATGGAACGCGACGGCCTGGTCACCCGCCGCCGGCTCGCCCCGCCCGGCGCCGCCTCCGTCTACGCCCTCACCGACCGCGGCCGGGCCCTGCTGCCCGCGCTCACCGCCCTCGCCGACTGGGGCGCCCCCGCCCTCGATGTGAAGCGGCCGACCGACGCGGTGCGCGCCCACTGGTTCGCGGTCCCCCTCCTCACCCGGCTCGCCGGGCACTTCACCGACGGCACCGACGTCGTCGACATCACCCTCGACGAGGGCCGGTTCCACGTCCTGCTCTCCGGCGACACCGGCCCCGGCTACGCCGACGGCCCCGCCGAGCACCCCGACGTCCGGCTCCACATGGACACCGCGACCTGCGCCGACCTCGCCCACGACCACCTCTCCGTCGCCCAGGCCATCGCCGCCGGCCGGATCGCGGTCACCCGTCCCGACACCGGCGCGGCCGACGGGAACGACGAAGCCGACGGGCCCGGCGAAGCCCACCGGCGGAAGGCGACGACGGCATGACGCAGCGCCCCCTCGCCCTCTTCGGCCTCGACAACCTGCCCGGCTGACGCCGGGGGGCCCGATGCCGACACCGGCCACCGGCAGCACCGGCTGCGGCGCACCCCGCGCGACCGGCCGGCCTGCTTCGCCGCGGCCACCGGCGACCCGCCGCTCGGCGAGGGCGTGGCGCTGGCGCTGAGCAGCGCCGAGGACGGCGAGGTCGGCTACCTCACCGGCCGCCCCGAGCGCTGCCGCCGCGACACCCTGGACTGGCTGGCCCGGCACGCCAAGCTGGAAACGCTCCACCGGATCGCCCGGCACCGCGAGATCCGCCATGTCGTCGACGACGACGAGCAGGTCTGCGACGCCTTCGAAGCGGCCGGCTGCACGGTCGTCCGTGCCCGGTGGGCCACCCCGTCCAGCACCCTCCGGGACGCCCAACGGCGCGCGGGCCGCACCTGACCGGCCGTCGCGGCCGAGGCCCACGGGAGCGGGGCAGCCCCAACCCGGCGCCGCCCCGCCCCCGTTCGCCACCCGGCCGGCCCTCCACCGGCTCCCGTTCGCCCGCACTGACGGTGCGTCAGCAGTCCCTGCCGGGTGACGCTCGGGACATGGACATGTCGGTCCGCCGACCGCATCCGCCTCATGGGCTACGACCTGCACCGGTCGGGCGGCGAACCCGGACCGCTGTCCTCCACCGACTGGTACGACGCGTTCCTGCGCTACGCCACCGACACCATCCCGCCCCACAAGATCGAGGTCGCCTTCCCCGGCTACGGCTGGGACCGGGTCACCGGCACCACCGGCCACGCCGCCCACCTGACCTGGAAGGAGGCCGAGGCGCTGCGCGCACGCGAGGGCGCCGACCACCTCTTCGACGCCGCCTCCGGCACCCCGCACTTCACCTACCGCAAGGACGGCACGCTCCCGACGAACCCACGGAGGTGGAGACGATGACCATCCCGAAGTTGGCCGAGCGGGCCGGCGTGTCCCGGACTCTCGTTCACCGCCTTGCCACCAATCTGGAGGAGGGTTGGCCGGCGCCCACGTTCCGGGCAGCCAGCACGCGGCCGGAGTATCCGGTGGCTTGGTTCGATGAGTACTGGGCGGCGCGGAAGTCGCGAATCCGTCAAGGGCGCCGCACCGATTTGGAGCGCCCGACCGAGTAGCGCGGCGCACAAGGAGGCCCCGAGATTCGAGCGGGGCCTCCGCCGTGCCGGGGCTTCTACTTCCCCTGCAGCACCTTTGGCGTGCGGAGGAACTGGAACGGGCGCACGGTGGAAGTACGAGGGCACACTCCTCTCGGGGGCACTCGTCCAGCTACCGGCACCCAACGGGAGCCCCGACCCTCAAGCGGCATCTTGGATTTGCGCACTTGCGGCGGAGGTTGAGGATGACGAAGTCGCCAGTTGTTCAATTCTTCTCGTGGTGCTGGAACTTTCTACGGTGGTGCGGTCGCGTCGCCCTCTACCCCCTTCAAAACTCGTGAAAGCATCACTAGGTCACCCTGGGGAGCGCGCGCTCTTGCCCGAATCGAGTACCTGCGGTCGCAAAATGATATCGAGAAATGCAAAGTCTGCCCGGGGGTGGAGGGCTGTAAGCGGGAGGCGCTCACAAAGGGCATTGATCAACATCTTGATGATGCAAAAAGAGCCCTGATGGAGCCGACGAGGAAATTTGTTCCCATTCATCCAAGGGCGGTCACTGGAGCGTATATGGTCGCACCTGCGAGCGGCCGATGTATCGAGGCTTGAGCTCGTCTCAGAGGAGGATTTGGCCACCCGGGGCAATGAAGTGCTCGTCATGGCAAAAGTGCACCTTTGGGAAGATCATCCGCAGCGCGTAGAGCTGGTAAGCAGGATTAAAAAAATCCAATCAGGATATGTCGGCCCACTCGACCGAAGTGTTTTGATCCACACATTGGATGCCGCCTACGTCGCCCTGGACGCAGAGCTATCGAGAGTTCGTAGCCTGCGGACTATGCTCATCGTGGCAAGTCTTCTTGTGATGGTAGGGGTCGGGGTATTGGCGGTCTATGGCTGGTTGTCCCCCGAAACCTTCAGTCTATGCTTCATTCCACGTAACACCATCAAACCTCCCGTCGTGTGCCCCACCCAGATGGTTCAACTGCAAGCTGGAAAACCGTATGCCAGTAGCTACGCCAAATCGGCAGATGTTCTAGCTGTTGAGGTGGGTGGTCTTTGTGGTGCAGCCCTCACAGTTATTGCTTCCCTGCGCCACATACCGGCAACTAGTAGACCCTATGGACTTCCTCTAGCAGCAGCGATGCTGAAATTTCCAACAGGAGCTCTGACGGCGTTTACCGGGATCCTGCTGATCCGCGGTGCTTTCATCCCAGGCCTAGTAACCTCGACACCAAGGGGTAGGTGCTGGCGTGGGCAGTCATCTTCGGAGCTGCGCAACATCTCGTGACGCGTTTCGTCGATATGCATGCTCAAGAGACCCTTTTGGCCGTGTCACTCGAACCAGGCACAGAGCCACCACAAAGGAAGGGTGGAGCGGGCGCCAGCGGCAACCCTTAAGCGCTATCGAACTTACTGGAATGACAGATACAGGCGAATGCGCCGGTGGCTTTGATCCCCGGCGACGGAGGTGCACAACCTGCGGCCGCTTCCCATCGTGCGTCAGCGCGACCCTGCCTGCACGGTGGAGGTATGGCTGAGCGTCCTCCTGTGGTGGTGCATCCGCCGTCGCCGACCGGCGGCCGACGGGTGACGGTCCGCGGGCAGATCGCGGGCCTGGCGCACGGTGTCCCGGATCTGCTGGAGTTCCTCCGCCGGGCCGGCCTGGACCCGGAGGAGGTGCAACTTGACAACTGGGCGCTGATCGAGTGGCGCGGGGTGGGCCGGATGTGTGGCTGTGATTGCGGTGGCGCAGTATGGCATAAGCCTGTTGCGTTGGCAATAGGTTGGAAGGTGAGTTGCTTAAATCGCCTTGCGATTCACCCATTCACCCCGCAACGGGGGGATGCGATTGCCCGTTGCTTGAACATGAACGTTGATCAAGTGCCAATCCTTGAGCCGGCCGACGAGATCCTGACGCAGACTCAGGCGTATCGGTACATGGGTGTGACGCGTCCAGTGTTCCGGGGGTACGTGGATAGGGGCGAGATCCACCCCGCGGACCATCACGGGGCCAGGAAGTCGGGCCGATACTGGCTGCGCGACGTGGAACGCCTCAGGGCGAAACACGCCATGAGGACGCCCCGGGCCCCCCAACCGGAAGATGAGGGAGAGTGCCAACGCCCGGCCTGCCGGCGCTTGCGAACTGCCCTGAAGCTCTCTCTGGCCGAAACCGTGAAGGAACGGAAGGCTCGGGCCAGGGCTCGACGTCTCTTGGACGCTGCGTTGGAGGATGACGACGACCTGCCGTGACGCGCCGGTAATGCGGCAAGCGGACTCAGGCTTACTGGAACGCGCCGGCGGCCGCCGCGCCGGCGTTCACCGGCTCAGTAGTCGCCACTGGCTCGTAGCTCTTGCACAACCCGCCCGCGGTACGTCGGGCAGTACGCCTCCACAGCCATCACCAACGCCCGGTAGGCATCGGCTTTCTCGGTGCCCCAGTCCATGCCGATGGGGTACAGGCGGCCTTGCGCAGCGCCGAATAGGTAGTCGACGCTGTGCCCCTGCTTGAGGGCGGCGCACCACTTCGGCGGGTAGGCGAGCAGCTCTGCCTGAGTGGGCCCGTGGTCGTCCCAACTATGGATGGGGTGGTCGACGATCGCACCGAGGAACTTGTCCGACGGGGGCGTGGTCGGCTTGGCCTTGGACTTGCCGGGGCTACCGCCACAGGCGGCGGCGAGTAGCAGGGCGGCGGTGATGGCTCCGGCGGTGGCGGCGGTGCGGATGTGCATGTGGTCCCCCCACGGGTTGTTGAGGGGGCGATAATGCGGCGGTCGGTGGAGGGGTGTGGGGGTTGTGATGGAACGGTGACACGGCGAGGCCCCGCCGTGGTGTGCGGCGGGGCCTGGCTGGCGTGGCGTGGTCAGTCGTCGTAGCGGTCGTTCCGGTACTCGCGGTCCTCGCGGGCAATGTCCTGGACGGTGGGCTCGGCGGCGGCCGGAGTGGGGACCGGGCCCCGCTTGGCTTAGTACCACATGTACAGGTGGTACTTAAACTTCCCGTCAGTACCCAGCCCGGGGGCACACTCCGCGGTCCAAGTGGGGTGCAGGCTCATCCAGTAGTTCCCTCGGGCCTGGCAGTCCGCACGGGTCCAGTGGCTGCTGTAGAAGTGGCGGCTCGCCTGGGCATTCTGGCTGTCCACGACGCTCTCAGTGCCAGCTGAGGCCGTGGGAGCTGCCTGGGCAGGTGCGGACATGAGGCCCAGTCCGACGGTGGTTCCGAGTGTAAGTCCAGCGACGATCTTGCCGAAGCGCATCAGTACTCCTTCCTCCAGCGAAGGCCGTGCCCAGAAGGTCCGGCCCTCCGCATCTGTTCGACGCCACCACCTTGCTCGCCCGGCCTTGCCCGAACCTTGGATGAAGTTGGAATCGGCTGCTCAGAGCCGCCTCACGGTAGATCGCGAGTTCGTACCCTTTCCTGGCGTTCTTGAGGTGACGTGCCGCACCGGCCATGCGACGGACGGGCAGGGCGACGGCGTAGGACTCCTCGGCCGACTGCCAGCCGGTGACGACCTGGACCGGACCGACGCCCGGCACGTCCACGGTGAGGGTGACCTCGATGGTGGTGGGTCCGGCCTGACGGGTGATCACCATGCCGCCCGCGTGAGGTGTATGGCGTCGAGTTCGCGGATGGACCAGACGACGATGCGGGTGTCGGTTTCGTCGAGCCAGGGGCGGGGCGCGGGGAGATGGCGGAGGCCGAGCGTGTCGCGGATGAGGGTGCGGCGGGTGGTGTCAGCGGGGCGGGTCTGGATGGTCACGGGCGGTCTCCCGGGTGTGAGTCAGGCCGCGAGGAGCATGCGGGCGGCGAGCTTGCGCTCGGCCCAACCTGGCGCGTCGAGGCCGTCGGAGAGCTGGCGGGCGATGATGCCCAGTGGCCGCTCGTCGGCGTCCGCGTACAGATCGCAGGTGCGGGCGGCCAGCGGTTCGACCATTCCTCGGTGAATCGCCATCGGGCTCCCTTACCTTCTCTACATGACGGGGAAGGAAGACCACACGCGCCCGCACACGGCGGTGCGGGCGTTGCCGCAACGTAGTTACGTTCTGGGGGCCGTTAGGCAACAAGTCCTGCCCCCGCTGTGGATTGGTTCTCTGGGCTGGTCTGCCGCCCGACCCGAAGGCGGATCGGGTCGTTAACGCGATCAAGGGTTGCGCGGCCCTGCTGTTCTTCGCGTTCCTCTTGCTGATCTTCGTGGGAGGCTGCCAGCGGGGCTCTTCGGACAATGCGTCGGGGTCCTACTGGGGTGAGGCACCGACAGGATCGGGCGCGGCTGCTCCGGTCTCGGCGAGGATCGCTGTTACCTCGGCTCGCGCCGCGGTGCCGATCACGCTTTGTTGACCGACATTCTGCCTCGCTTCCCGTTTGCTACCCGCAGCCGTCCAATTCCTCATATTTCGGCCGGATGCCCCATTTCGAGGCGATGACGTAGTCGCTGTAGGCGCTCGTGTCTACGGTTCCCTCGAATTTCCCAAGCCCTTTTTCGTACCCCGACCACCACCATGAGTTGAGGGAATCGCGGAATAGGGCATATCCACTATCTGTGCCGGCGACCTCTTGTTCGTGACCCCTCACGCTGTAGATAATCCTGCTACACGGGGAAACCGTGCCATCCACGTAGAGGATGGCGCTCTGGTGTCCGTGATCCCTCTGGAGGATGAAGTCATAAACGGGTCTTAGGCTGCGGTTTTCCACTACGATCTTGTCGGGCTTTTTGAGGTCAGGGGTCGACTGGAAATACCAGCTGATCCGGGCGGCCTCCTTTTCGTCATTTTCCTCCGTGTCGGACTTGGCATCGAAGTACGTAATCAAGGAAATGACGAGTGCAGGTATGGCGATGACTGCTGTCAAGAGCGTTGACGATGTGTTGAGCCACGTTGTGAGCTTGCTTTCCTTGCTCTCCGCCGGAATGGGTTGGGTATCAGAACCGGATTTACGCCTCAGCTGCACTCGGGGATGGGAGTACCCGCGCACTCGCCGCTTCCCATTGGATCGGGCTGTCATGAACGCACCCTGTCCGAACGAACGCCCCCGAGCGGCGAGTTTCGCTACGAGCGCACGCTAAGGGGGAAGTTGCTGACCGGGTCGGGCGCGGATGCTCCGGTCTCGGCGAGGATTGCTGCTGCCTACGCCTGAAGCGCGGTGTCGTCCCAGTCGGGATGAAGGATCTTGCCCTTCGTCGCGGTCGACACGGCTCCGGCGCGGTTGAGCAGGGCGAGCGGGGTTGCGGTGGCCAGCTCGGACTCCGCAACCCCGTCACCGAACTCGACACGGAGGCGCGCGGGGGTGAACCGGTTGCCGAACTGGACGGCGTCAAGCTGCAAGATCACGTGCAGCATGTCGGCGATTCCGTGTCGCCAGTACCCGGCCTTCTGGCGGCGGTCACCCCGACCGTTGGTCGCGGCTGTCGACCTCGGTCGCGGTGACGGCTGCCCGTCGCTGTCGAGGCCGAAAGGCTGCGGTGAGCCGGCACGAATCGCCGTGCGCCCGGCCGACGGTGAGCCACCACGTCTCGCAACACGCCTGCACCAGCGGCGCGTGAGCACCAGGTCTGGTACCAGGACGCCCGCGGCGTCCGGGCCCGTCTGCCGCGCTTGCGCGCGTACGGGGTGCGGGGCACCGGCCTATGGGCGCTCGGGTTCGAGGACCCGGCACCGGCCTATGGGCGCTCGGGTTCGAGGACCCGGACGTCCGGGCCGCACTCCGCGGCGAGTAGCCGCAGCGCCGCCTCGGACGGCGACCCCTCCTCGGCCGTGTACATCAGCACGCCCTGCCCGGAACCGTCCGGCGTCCGCATCATCTCGAAGTCCAGCACCAGCTCCCCCACCAGCGGATGGTGGAACCGCTTGGAGCCGAAGGTGCAGTTGCGCACCGCGTGCCGGGACCACAGCGCGCTGAACTCCGTGCTCTTCATCGACAACTCACCGATCAGCGCGGTCAGTTCCGGGTCGTCCGGCCGCTGCCCGGCGGCCACCCGCAGTGCCGAGACCGCGCGCCGCAGCTCCTCCTCCCGCTCCGGGTACAGCTCACGGGTGTGCGGGTCGAGGAAGAGCAGCCGCTGCGCATTGGGGCGGTCCAGCGGGCGGCCGGGGCTGCCGAAGTCCAGATGCCCGGCGATCAGCGCGTGCCCGAGGCGGTTCCAGGCCAGGATCTCGAAGCGCGGCCCGAGCGCCACCGCCGGTACGTCCGCCATGGCCGCGAGCAGCCGCCGCACCCCCGGACGGACCTTGTCGTGGCGGACCGCCGGCCGCCGGCGCCCCCGGGCCGGCCGGGCCAGCTCCCGCAGATACGCCTGCTCGTCGGGGCACAGCCGCAGCGCACGGGCCAGCGCGTCCAGCACCCCCTCCGAGGCCTGGTGGCTCTGCCCCTGCTCCAGCCGCGTGTAGTACGCGACGCTGACCCCGGCCAGCTGCGCCAGCTCCTCACGGCGCAGCCCCGGCACCCGGCGCCGCCCGCCGTAGGAGACCAGGCCGACGTCCTCCGGGCGGAGCCGGGCCCGGCGGCTGCGCAGGAAACCCCCCAACTCGGCGGGCCGGTCCATCGCGGGTGCGTCGCTCACGGGTACGTCCATGCCCGCCAGTCTCCGCCATCGCGCGGACCGCAGCCTGACCCTGTGAGTACCAGGCTGAGACCGTTCCCTCACCGGGCCGATTTCCTGTTCCCCCAGAGATACCGACCGCTTAGTATGCCCATGGCGAGGGGCCGGCGCGTCCCCCGCCCCACCCGCGTACCCACATCTTTCGGAGGCACCAGGTGAAGGCATGGCGCGTACACGCGAACGGCGAGCCGCGTGAAGTGATGCGGCTGGAGGAGGTACCGGACCCCCAGCCGGGACCGGGGCAGCTGCTGCTGCGGGTACGGGCCGCCAACGTCAACTTCCCCGACGCACTGCTCTGCCGCGGCCACTACCAGGTGCGGCCGCCGCTGCCGTTCACCCCCGGCGTGGAGATCTGCGGCGAGGTGCTCGCCGCCGGCGAGGGCACCGACGCGGAACCCGGCACCCGGGTCCTGGCCCAGCCGCCGCTGCCGGCCGGCGGCTTCGCCGAACTCGCGGTGGCCGACGCCGCGACCGTACGCCCGGCCCCCGAGGCGCTGGACGACGCCGAGGCCGCCGCGCTCCACATCGGCTACCAGACCGGCTGGTTCGGCCTGCACCGCCGCGCCCGCCTCCAGGCCGGCGAGACCCTGCTGGTGCACGCCGCGGCCGGCGGCGTCGGCAGCGCCGCCGTACAGCTCGGCAAGGCCGCCGGCGCCCGGGTCATCGGCGTGGTCGGCGGCGCCGACAAGGCCCGCACCGCCCGGGAACTCGGCTGCGACCTGGTCATCGACCGGCACACGGACGACCTCGTCGCCGCCGTGAAGGACGCCACCGGCGGCCGCGGCGCCGACGTCGTCTACGACCCCGTGGGCGGCGACGCCTACACCAAATCCACCAAGTGCATCGCCTTCGAGGGCCGCATCCTCGTCGTCGGCTTCGCCGGCGGCACCATCCCCTCCCCGGCCCTCAACCACGCCCTGGTCAAGAACTACGCCATCCTCGGCCTGCACTGGGGCCTCTACAACACCAAGGACCCGGCCGCCGTCGACGCCTGCCACAAGGAACTCACCGAACTCGCCACCCAGGGCGCCATCAAGCCACTGATCGGCGACCGGGTCCCGCTGGCCGACGCCGCCGACGCCGTCCAGCGCGTCGCCGACGGCACCTCCGTCGGCCGCCTCGTCGTCATCCCCACCACCGAGGAGGCACGATGACCGACGCCGCAGACCTCCGCCGCCGCACCACAGCCCTCCTCGCCGCGCACCCGCCCGCCACCACCGACCGGCTGGAGTTCCTGCGCGCCCGCTTCGACGCCGGACTGGCCTGGGTGCACTTCCCCGCGGGCCTCGGCGGCCTGGACGCGCCCCGCTCGCTGCAGGCCGTCGTGGACGCCGAACTGGCCGCCGCCGGCGCACCCGGCAACGACCCCGGCCGGATCGGCATCGGCCTGGGCATGGCCGCCCCCACCATCCTCCGGTTCGGCACCGACGAACAGAAACAACGCTTCCTGCGCCCCCTGTGGACCGGCGAGGAAGTCTGGTGCCAGCTCTTCAGCGAACCCGGCGCCGGCTCCGACCTCGCGGCCCTCGCCACCCGCGCGGTCCGCGACGATGGGGGCACCTCCCGGTCGAGCGGAGCCGAGAGTGGGGGACACTGGGTGGTCGACGGCCAGAAGGTGTGGACCTCCAGCGCCCACCTGGCCCGCTGGGCCATCCTCATCGCCCGCACCGACCCCGACCTGCCCAAACACCGCGGCATCAGCTACTTCGTCTGCGATATGACCGACCCCGGCGTCGAGGTGCGGCCGCTGCGCCAGATCACCGGCGAGGCCGAGTTCAACGAGGTCTTCCTCACCGGCGTCCGCATCCCCGACGCCCACCGCCTCGGCGAGGTGGGCGAGGGCTGGAAGGTCGCCCAGACCACGCTGATGAACGAACGGGTCGCCATCGGCGGCAACCGCATCCCCCGCGAAGGCGGCATGATCGGCGTCGCCGCCGCCGACTGGCGCGCCCGCCCCGAACTGCGCACCCACGACCTGCACCAGCGGCTGCTGACCCTCTGGGTGGACGCCGAGGTCGCCCGGCTCACCGGCGAACGGCTGCGCCAGCAGCTCACCAAGGGCCAGCCCGGACCCGAGGGCAGCGGCATGAAACTGGCCTTCGCCCGGCTCGCCCAGGAGATCAGCGGCTGGGAGGTGGAGTTCCTCGGCGAGGACGGACTGACCTACGACGACTGGACGATGCGCCGCCCCGAGGGCGTCGACTTCACCGGACGCGAGGCCGGCTACCGCTATCTGCGCGCCAAGGGGAACTCCATCGAAGGAGGCACCTCCGAAGTGCTGCTCAACATCGTCGCCGAACGCGTACTGGGCCTGCCGCCCGAGCCGCGCACCGACAAGGACGTCGCGTGGAAGGACCTCCCCCGATGACCACCGAGACCCGCCCCGCCGACGCCCCGGCACCCGACCCCGACCTCCTCTACTCCGACGACGAGGACGCCCTGCGCGACGCCGTACGGGCCCTGCTCACCGACCGCAGCGATCCGGCCACCGTGCTCGCCGCCGTCGAGTCGGACGTGCCCTACGACGCCGCGTTGTGGCGGTCGCTCGCCACGGAGATCGGCACCGCCGGCCTGCTGGTCCCCGAGAAGTTCGGCGGCGCGGGCGCCGGCACCCGGGAGGCCGCCGTCGTCCTGGAGGAACTGGGCCGCGCCGTCGCGCCCGTCCCCTATCTGACCAGCGCGGTCCTCGCGGTGACCGCCCTGCTCGGCTGCGACCACGAGGACGCCGAGGTGGCCGGGGCACTGACCGCGCTCGCCGCCGGCACCACCGTCGGCGCGCTCGCGGTCCGCCTGACCACCGCGCCGGGCGGCCCGCCCGCGCCGACCGTACGGGCCGCCGCGGACGGCACGCTGACCGGCCGGGTGACCTCGGTCGCCGACGCCGCGGCCGCCGCCCTGCTGCTGGTCCCCGCCCAGGGCCCCGAGGGCCCCGCCCTGTTCGCGGTCGAGACCGCTGCGGACGGCGTACGCACCGAGCGCGTCACCCCGCTCGACCTCACCCGCCCGCTGGCCCACGTCGGCCTCGACGGCGCCCGCGGCCGCCTGCTGGCCACCGGCGACCGGGCCCGGGAAGCCGTCGCAACGGCCCTGCTCACCGGGGCCGGACTGCTCGCCTCCGAACAACTCGGCATCGCCGAGTGGTGCCTGGCCGAAACCGTGCGCCACACGGCCGAGCGCACCCAGTTCGGCCGCCCGGTGGGCTCGTTCCAGGCACTCAAGCACCGGATGGCCGCCCTCTGGCTGGACGTCGCCTCGGCCCGCGCCGCGGCCCGCAACGCCGCGGACGCACTGGCCACCGGCAGCCCGGACGCCCCGGTGGCGGTGGCCGTCGCCCAGGCGTACTGCGCCCCGGTCGCGGTCCGCGCCGCCGAGGAATGCATCCAACTCCACGGCGGGATCGGCATGACCTGGGAACACCCGGCCCACCTCTACCTCAAGCGCGCCAAGAGCGACGAACTCACCCTGGGGACCCCGGGCCGCCACCGGGAGGCACTGGCGGCGCTGGTTGACCTGGGGGCGCCGTAGGGGGCGCGTGGCGAGGGGCTCGAGGAGGGGGCGGGCGGCGTGGGGGCCCGTAGGGGGTGGTCGAACAGATCCCGTAGGGGATGGATGCCCCCCTTCGGGGCCCCAACGTCGGCCGGGTGGGGGGTATTCCCGTGTGGGGGGTATTCCCCGGTCAGCCGGTGATGGCGAAGGGTTTGCTGAGCGCGTGGACCGCGGCGTCACCGGCGGTGGCCACCTCCAGGAAGTAGTGCGGTCCCGGCGGCACTTGGGGCAGGGTCACCAGCGCCTCGCCCGTCGGCCCGTCGCCCGCCTTGGGCGCCACCACGGCCAGCCGCTGCGGCGGCCGGCCGTGGCCCATCCCGGCGTTGAGCCAGACGTCCACCTGCCGCCCGGTGCTGTTCTTCCAGGCGACCGGGAGGCTGCCGTGCGGACGGTAGCTGAGACCGGCCGGCGGCGCGGTCACCTCGATCCGCCCGCCCACGGCCACCGCATCCGGCTCGGCCACCGCGTCGGGCCCGGGCATCGCGTCCGGTTCGGCCATCGCGTCCGGGCCGGCCGGTCCGGAGGCGCCCGGGCGGCCGGCGCGCACGCCCAGGGCGGAGGTGGCGGCCCGCGCCGCAGAACCGTCCGGCCCGGCCGCCGCGGCCGGAGCGCTCACGGACCGGAACCGGCTCGTTCCGTCGTCCGGATTCCCCGGCGCCAGGGTGACCACCGTCATGCAACCGACGGCGGTGGCGGCAACGGCGACGGCGAGGTTCGTGGCTATCGAGATCGCCCTGGACATCGTCTCCTCGTTTCCTCGGGGGAGGGACGAGCCGGAGCATCCCCGGCACTCCGACCGCCAAAAACGACGCGCGGAGCGACCACCCCGATGGCCATTTCCGGCGCGACAGACCCCGGACGACGCAGGAAAATCCCCCCGACCGGACCCGCTCACGGCACCCCGACCGGCGACGCCCCCCCCGCCATGCGAGGTCCCGCACCCGCCATGCGGGGTTCCGCACCCGGCCTGCAAGATCCCGAACTCGACCGCTGATGTCCGGAACCCCACCGGTGATGTCCTGAAAGTGCGGTTCGGGTAGCGTCGAACCCATGAACACCGCAACTCGTCGTGCGCTGATCGGACCCGTTCTGCTGCTGGTGGCCGCGCTGCTGGCGGTGGCCGCCGTGCTGGCGCCCGGCGCGCACGCCGCGGGCGGTCTGGACGATGCCGCGGCCGCCCTGAAAAAGGGCCCGGTCTACGTCGATCCGCGCGCCGCGGGGCAGTTCTCCGCGGCCGACGCGGACGCGCTGGCCAAGAAGATCAAGGACGCCGACAAGCCGGTCTTCGTGGCCGTGCTGCCGCGCACCGCGGACTACCCGCCCAGCACCCTGCTCCGCGATCTGCGGACCAAGGTCGGCATCGCCGGGGTCTACGCCGTCGAACTCGGCAACGGCTTCAACGCCGGCGCCGACCCGCAGGTGATGCCCCGCAACGCGGTGCAGAACCTCGTCGGCTCGGTGAAGCGCACCACCTACCCGACCGTCGGTGAGCGGCTGAACAGCTTCGTCGACACCGCCAACCGGTCCGCCCGCGGCCACGCCCCCGACTCCTGGGGCGGCACCGGCGGCGCCGGCTTCGACTCGGGGACCGCGATCGGCCTCGGCGTGCTGCTGGTCGTCGGCGGCGGAGGCGCGTACGCCATCACCCGCCGCAACCGCCGGCGGCGGCTGGAGGAGGAGCGGGCCGCGCTGGAGCAGCTGCGCACCGTCGTCGACGAGGACATCACCGCCTTCGGCGAGGAACTCGACCGGCTCGACTTCCGGCCCGACGAGCCCGGCGCCGACGACGCGATGCGTGCGGACTACAGCCATGCCCTGGACGCGTACGAGAACGCGAAGTCGGCGATGGCGGCGGCCCAGCACCCCGGCGACGTGCAGGCGGTGACCCAGGCGCTGGAGGACGGCCGGTTCTCGCTGGCCACGCTCGCCGCGCGCCGCGAGGGCCGGCCGCTGCCCGAGCGCCGGCTGCCCTGCTTCTTCGACCCGCGGCACGGCCCGTCCGTCGTCGACGTCGCCTGGGCCCCGCCCGGTGGCGCCGAGCGCATCGTCCCGGTCTGCGCCGCGGACAAGAGCCGGCTGGACGACGGCCGCGAGCCGCTGGCCCGCACGGTCCGCACCGAGAGCGGCGACCGCCCGTACTGGGACGCGGGCCCGGCCTACGCCCCCTGGGCCGGCGGCTACTTCGGCGGCGGCCTGCTGCCCGGCCTGCTCGTCGGCACCCTGCTCGGCAACGTCATGATGTCGTCCCCCGCCTACGGCGCCGACTTCGGCGGGCCCGCGGGCGTCGACGGCGGCGACTACTCGGGCGCCGACTTCAACCCCGACGACTTCAGCGGCGGTTTCGGTGACGGCGGTGGCTTCGGGGACGGCGGCGGGTTCGACGGGGGCGGCTTCGGCGGCGGGGGCGACGGCGGGTTCTGAAGCGCCCGGACCCGGGAGGTTCACCGGTCCGGCGTGGTGCCCCGCACCCGCTTGACCCCGAGGAACCGCGCGTACCGCGTCCGCGCCGCGAAGTCCGCATAGCACCAGACCGCGGGCCGGCCCACCTCGCGGCAGAGATGCAGCACCGCGTCGGGTCCCAGATGCACGCCCACATGGGCGCCGTACCCCTCGGGCCGGTCCCCGTTCGGCCCGGCGTCGAAGAGCACCAGGTCCAGCGGCCGCGGCCGTCCGGCCCGCCGGGTCGCCACGGTGTCCGCCCACAACTCCGCCGAGCGCAACGGCGGCACCTCCAGCCCGAAGTGGCGCAGTACGGCGTACGCGTAGCGCTGGCAGTTGGCGCCCCCGGCCAGCTCGGCGAAACCGCCGGGGCCACCGGGGTCGCCGGAGCCACCGGGGTCGCCGGAACCACCGGGGTCGCCGAACCCGCCCGGACCGCCAAGGCTGCCCGGGCCGCCAGGGCCGCCGAAGCCGCCCGGACCGCTCCCTCCGCCCCCGCCCCGCCCCCCGCCTGACGGGCATTCAGGTGCCGTCGCTCCCGGATGGCGGGCGCCCGAGTAGGTCACGTTGCGCAGCACCGGCGGCAGGTCGTCGAAGGCCACCGGGCCGTGAACAGCGGGGACTTGGCGGCTCCGGTCGACGGTCATCTCCCCATGATGCGGGGGATCTCCTCGTGCCGCCCGCGCCGGTGTCCCGCACGCTCGGCCCATCGGATCCGACGTGCACCCGACACCGCGAGGAGACCCCCGATGGAACCCCGCTTCCGCAAGGCAGTACTACGGTGCGCGGCCGTCGCCGCCGTCATGGCGACCGTCGGCCCGCTCGGCCCGGCGCACTCCGTACCGCTCCCCAGGCCCACGCCCCAGCCCTCCCCGCGCGGTCTGCTCGACGCGATGCGCCGGGACCTCGGGCTGACCGCGGAACAGGTGCGCACCCGGCTCGCGCAGGAGGCCGACGCGCACCGTGCCGCGGCCGCGGTCCGCCGGGCGCTCGCCACGCCGCCCGCCGGGATGTGGTTCGACAGGACGAGCGGCAAGCTCGTCGTCGCGGTGACCGGCCCCGCCGACGCCCAGCGGGTGAAGGCGGCCGGCGCGATCCCCAAGACCGTACGGCACAGCCGCGCCGTGCTGACCGCGCTGGTGCACAAGGTCGCCGGCCGGGTCGGCAAGGGCGTCCCCGGGGTCACCGGCTGGGGCGTGGACGAGCGGGCCAACGGCCTCGTGATCCGCGTCGACCGCACCAAGCACACCGCCCGGACCGCCGCCTTCGAGAAGGGCCTCCGCGACCTCGGCACCCGCGCGAAGGTGCGGATCACCGTCGAACGCAGCAACCAGACGCCGCGTCAGCAGGGCGGCACGGTCGTCGGCGGTGAGCGCTGGATGCCCGGCAACGAGGGCATCTGCTCGATCGGCTTCTCGGTGACCGGCCCGCAGGGGTTCCAGGGCTTCCTGACGGCCGGCCACTGCACCCTGACGCCCGATCAAGCCGCGTTCGGCAAGGACGGCACCCGGATGGGAACCTCCAATCCGGGCGGCAACTACAGCGTCAACGGCCACGAGGGCGACTTCGGGCTGGTCCGGGTCGATCAGCCGGGGTGGACCGTCGGCTCGGCGGTGGCCGGGCAGGGCGGCACCCCCGTCGCCGTCACCGGCTCGCAGGAGGGACTGGCCGGCATGTCGATCTGCCGCTCGGGGCAGTCCAGCGGCTGGCACTGCGGGGAGATCACCCGGATCGACCAGACCGTGGACTACGGCACCACGATCATCGACGGACTCGGCTACACCAACGCCTGCTCCGCGGCCGGGGATTCGGGCGGCTCGTACGTCACCCAGCCCAACGCCCCGATGGCGGTCGGCGTCCACTCCGGCGGCGGCGCCGCGACCTGCGGCAACTTCGGCGGCGACACCGTCACCATCTTCCAGCCCATCACCAAGCCCCTCACCAAGTGGAACCTGCGCCTGAAGACGGGGAGCCCCTGACGGATCGCCGTGGGCGCGGGAGGCGCCTCCCGGCGTCCGCCGGTGCCGCCGGTGCGGTCGGTGCCACTGGTGCCGCTGGTGCCGGAGAGAAAAGCCCCCCGCGCCGATCACCCGCGCCTACGATGGGACACCGGGGGCCAGGGGCATGGCCAAGGGATCGCGGGGAGTGGCAGTGGGAGTCACGGTGGCGGGAGCGGGGGAGCCGGTGGACGGGGTGGAGACGGCGGAGCCGTTCGCCGTGCGGGTCACCGTACGGGGGTACGAGACGGACACCCAGGGCCATCTCAACCAGAGCGTCTACCTCCAGTACGCCGAGCACGCCCGCTGGTCGCTGCTCCAGGCGAGCGGCATCCGGCAGAGCGCCATGGTGGACCGGCGCATCGGCCCGGTGACCCTGGAGACGACCATCCGCTACCGGCGCGAGCTCCGGGCCGGTGACGAGGTCGAGGTGAGCTGCGCGTTCGTATGGGGCGAGGGCCGGACCTTCCGCATCGAGCAGACCGTCCGCAAGGCCGACGGCACGGTGGCCGCCGAAGTGAGCGCGGTCTGCGGAGTGCTGGACCTCGCCGAGCGCACCCTGCTGCCGGACCCGCGGGCGGCCCTGCGCGAGCTGGCCGGGGACCCGGCGCCGCTGGGCCTGACCGGGCAGTGAGCCGTGGGCCGTCCACCGGCCGGGCGGTGATCCGGTCGGCCGGGGGCGCCCTGCCGCGCGGGTAGGGTGACCATGTGGACATGCTGCACCTGCGCTACTTCGTAGCCGTGGCCGAAGAGCTGAACTTCTCCCAGGCGGCACGCAGGTTGCACATGGCGGCCTCTCCCTTGAGCCAGCGCATCAAGGACCTCGAACGGGAGCTGGGCCAGCCGCTGTTCGAGCGGACCACCCACCGCGTCGCGCTGACCCCGGCCGGTGCGGCCCTGCTGCCGATGGCCCGGGACGTGCTCGACCGCGTCAACTCCATTCCCTGGCGGCTGCGCGAGGCCGTCCGGCCGCAGCGCACCACCCTGCTGATCGGGATGCCGTCCGGGGTGCACCCCGCGCTGCGCGACCGGGTCCGGGAGCTCGCGGACGCCGGCCGGGAGGCGTACGAACTCAAACGCTGGCCCGGCAGGTCGACCGGGCTGGCCGAGGCGGTCAGGGACGGCCGGCTGGCGCTGGCGCTGGTCCGGCTGCCGGTCGCCGATCCGGCGCTCGGGATCATCGAGGTGATGCGGGAACGGCTCGGCGCGGCGGTGCCCGCCGACCGGTTCGCCGGCCGGGAGTCGCTCACCCTCGACGACCTGCGGGACCTCCCGTATGTGGCCACCGCCCCCGAAGCCCTCCCCGCCTATTTCGACGAAATCGACGCCCGGCTGAATTCCGCGGGCGTGCGGAAAAGAATCCGCATCAACAGTTCCGATTATGCGGGGGCGTCGGAACTCGTTTCCGGTGGTCTCGCCTTCTCCCTGACGATGCTCTCCACCGAAAGCCCGATGCACAATTACCGGCTGGAGAACGTGATCGTGCTGCCCGTGGCGGATTTCCCGGCCGAGCTGGCCACCGGGCTGCTGTTCCGCAAGGACCGGGCGGAATCCGGCGGCGACCTGGCGTGCCTGGTGGCCGAGGCCCGCCGTGTCTTCGCTGAGGAGCTTTCCGTCTGAGCGCCGATCCGGCGTGCCGGCCGGCTCATCGATAAACAGTCCTGTCCGGGGTATGACCGCTATGGTCATACCCCTCTTCGCTTCTTGATCGTTCTCATTTCGCGGCGTCTCGCCTACCGTCGACAGCGGAAACATTCGCAGTACATCTACTTTCCGCGGGAGCGACGATGGACGCCACGACCGAGACCGCCCAAGGACCGCTCGCCGGCGTGCGGGTGATCGACCTGTCCACGGTGGTGATGGGCCCCTACGCCGCCCAGATCATGGGCGACCTCGGCGCCGATGTCATCAAGATCGAGTCACCCTCGGACACCATCCGGGCGGGCCACTACCGCACCACCCCCGGAATGACCCCGCTCCACCTGAACGTCAACCGCAACAAGCGCAGCGTCTCGCTCAACCTCAAGGACGACGCCGACCACGCACGGGCCCTCGCCCTCATCGGCACCGCCGACGTCCTCATCACCAACATGCGCCCGGGCCCGCTGGCCCGCCTCGGCCTCACCTACGCCGACCTCGCCGCCCACCACCCCGGCCTGGTCTACGCGCACGCCCAGGGCTTCCGCAGCGACTCCGACCGGGCCGGCCACGCCGCGTACGACGAAACCGTGCAGGCTTCCTCCGGCCTGGTCGACATCGCCCACCGCGCCCTCGGGCGGCCGGTCTACCTGCCGACCATCATCGGCGACAAGGTCGCCGGGCTGACCATCGTCCACTCGGTCCTCGCCGCCCTGCTGCACCGCGACCGCACCGGACAGGGCCAGCACATCGAGATCCCGATGACCGACACCCTCCTGGCCTTCAACCTCGTCGAGCACCTCTCCGGCCACGTCTACGAGCCGCCCACCGGCGCCACCGGATTCCCGCTCTCCATGAAGCGCGGCCACCGCGCCGTCCCCACGGCCGACGGACTCGCCTGCATCGTGCCGTACAACGCCGCGAACTTCCGGGACTTCTTCGCCGCGGCCGGCCGTCCCGACCTCGCCGAGGACCCGCGGGTGGCCGGCACGGTCATCGACGACGCGGACGTCGACCCGCTGATGGACCTCGTCGCCGACTGCGCACCCGGCCTGACCACCCAGGAATGGGAAGAAATCTGCGCCAAGCACAGCATCCCCATGGCACCGGTGCTCGAACTGGACCGGGCCGCCGACGACCCGTACGTCCGGGACGGCCACCTCCTCGACGTGGTCGAGCACCCGAGCGAGGGCACGATCCGCTCCATCGGCCTGCCCGTGCGCTTCTCCGCCACCCCCGGCGCGGTCTGCCGGCTCGCCCCGCTGCCCGGCCAGCACACCACCGAGGTCTTCGACGAACTCGCCGCCGACGGACGGTGACGACCCCGCCGCCGGACGGTGCGGCGACCGGCCACCGCGCCGCCCGCCCTCCCGGTGAACGCCTTCCCCGCTCCCTCCCGTTCTCCTCCTCCCTCAGCACCCGAAGGACCCCGTCATGACCCCCACCACACCTGACACCGCGCCCGTCGTACGCACCGAACGCATCGGCCGCACTCTGCTCATCACCCTCGACCGGCCCGCGGCCCGGAACGCCGTCAACGCCGCCGTGGCCGACCGACTCGCCGCCGCGATCGACGAGTTGGAAGGCGACGGGGACCTACGGTCCGGCGTCCTCACCGGCGCCCGGGGCACCTTCAGCGCCGGGATGGACCTCAAGGCCGCCCTCGCCGGCGAATCGCCCGAGATCCCCGGCCGTGGATTCGGCGGGCTCACCGAAGCCGCCAGCACCAAACCGCTGATCGCCGCCGTCGAGGGCTGGGCCATGGGCGGCGGCTTCGAACTCGCCCTCGCCTGCGACCTCATCGTGGCCGCCGAGGACGCGCACTTCGGCCTGCCGGAGGTCACGCGCGGGCTCATCGCGGCCGGCGGCGGCGCCGTACGACTGCCCAAGCGGATCCCGTACCACCTGGCCATGGAACTCCTGCTGACCGGTGAGCCGGTGACCGGAGCCCGCGCCGGTGCGCTCGGGATCGCCAACCGGGTCGTACCGGCCGGCCGGGCCACCCCCGTGGCACTGGAACTCGCCGAACGACTCGCGGCGAACGCCCCGCTCGCCCTCGCCGCCGTGAAGAAGGTCGTCCGCGCCGCCGACGGCACCCCCGAACCGGCCGCCTTCGCCGCCCAGCGCGCGGAGATGACCGCACTGGCCGCCTCCGCCGACGTCCGCGAGGGCATGACGGCCTTCGCCGAGCGCCGCGCCCCCGTCTGGCAGGGCAAGTAGCGGCACCACAGCGGCAGAAAGGAAACCACCAAACGCCATGGAACAGCACGACATCGGCCGGCGCCTCGCCACCCCGCTGATGAACCCCGCCTACCCGCCCGTCGTCCCGCGCTTCACCGACCGCGAGTACCTCAACATCGTCTACCGGACCGACCGCGACGCGCTGCGCGCCGTCGTCCCCGAACCACTGGAGATCGACGAACCCCTGGTCCGCTTCGAGGTGATGCGGATGGGCGACGTCACCGGGTACGGGCCGTACACCGAAGCCGGCCAGGCCATCCCGGTCCGCCACCAGGGGGAGCGGGGCGAATACCTGCACGCGATGTACCTGGACAACTTCCCGGCCACCGCGTCCGGCAGGGAAGCCGGTGCCTACCCCAAGACCATCGGGGCTCCCGCACTGTACGTGGACCACGGCGCGCTGGTCGGCATCCTCGACCACGGCACCCTGCGGGTGGCCACCGCGACGATGGGCTACAAGCACCACGAGCTCGACCCCGACGAGGCGGCCGCACAGATCACCGTGCCGACCTTCATGCTCAAGCTCGTCCCCGGATACGACGGCACACCGCGGACCGCCCAACTGGTGCGCACCGAAATCAGCGACGTGGTGGTCAAGGGCGCCTGGACCGGCCCCGCCCGGCTCCAGCTCTTCGCCCACGTCCTCGCGCCCCTGGCCGACCTGCCGGTCCGTGAGGTCGTCTCCGCGAGCCACCTCGTCACCGACCTCACGCTGTCACCGGCCACACCGGTGCACGACTACCTGGCGCACTGACCCCCGGCCGGGCGCCGGCCGACAGCCCACAGACAGCTCACGGAGAGAAACGGACACCAGCAGTCATGACCACAACCCACCCCACCGTGGCGGTGATCGGAGCCGGAACCATCGGGCTCTCCTGGGCCGCCCTGTTCGCCGGCCACGGCATGCGGGTACGCGTCAGCGACCCGCGCCCCGACCTCGCGGCCGCCCTGGACGGCGCACTGACCGAGGCCGCCCCGCAACTGGCCCGGCAGGGCCTGGACATCGGGAACCTCGCCGAACGGGTCGAGCCGGTCGGCGACCTCGCCGCGGCCGTGCGCGACGCCGACGTCGTGCAGGAGAACGGCCCCGAGAACACCGCCTTCAAGCAGGAACTCTTCACCACCCTGGTGCGCGCGGCACCGCCGTACGCGCTCCTGCTGAGCTCGTCGTCCGCCATCCCGTCCAGCGCGTTCACCGGGGACCTCGACGACGCCGGCGCCGGGCGCGTACTGATCGGCCATCCCTTCAACCCGCCGCACCTCGTACCGCTGGTCGAGGTGGTGCCCGGCGCGCGTACGTCAAAGGACGCGGTGAGCCGTGCGGTCGCGTTCTACCGGTCGGTGGGCCGGGTGCCGGTGGTCGAACGCAAGGAGATCGCCGGGTTCGTCGGCAACCGCCTCCAGAACGCGCTCAGCCGCGAGGCGATCCACCTCGTCGAACAGGGCGTGGTCGGCCCCGCCGAGCTGGACACGATCGTGGTCAACTCGCTCGGCCTGCGCTGGTCGACGGTGGGGCCGTTCCTCGGTGCCCATCTCGGCGGCGGCCCCGGCGGCTACCGGCACATGGCCGAGCACATCGGCCCCTCGATGCGGCGGATGTGGGACTCCCTGGGCAGTCCCGGACAGAGCCCCGAGCAGACCGAACGGCTCATCGCCGCCGTCGAAGGCGCCTACGGCTCCCGCCCGTACGGCGAACTCACCCGGGAACGCGACCGCAGACAACTCGCCGTCCTCGCCGCCCTGAACGCCGACACCACCACCGCACCGAACCAGGAGACCCGGTCATGACCGACCAACTCACCGCAGACTTCTACGGCTACGAGGACCTGCTGCCCGAAGAGGAGCGCAAGCTGCTGCTGCACGCCCGCGACTTCCTCGGCCGGGAGGTGAAGCCGCTGGTCAACGACGCCTGGGCGAAGGGCGAGTTCCCCCGCGAACTGATCGGAAAGTTCCGCGAGCTGGGCCTCGCCGGGATCGCGTACGAGGGCTACGGCGACCCGCTGCCCGCGGCCAGTCATCTGCTGGTCGGCATGCTCGCGATGGAGTACACCCGCACCGACGCCTCGTCCGCGACCTTCTACGGCGTCCACAACGGACTGGCCATGTACAGCATCTTCCGCGGCGGCGACCAGGAGCAGCGGGACCGCTGGCTCCCCTCGATGGCGGCCCTGGACACGATCGGCGCGTTCGCCATGACCGAGCCGCTCGGCGGCTCCGACGTGGCCGGCGGGATGCGCACCACCGCCCGGCGGGACGGCGACCACTGGATCCTCAACGGCGCCAAGCGGTGGATCGGCAACGGCACCTTCGCCGACCTGGTCGTCGTCTGGGCGCGCGACGAGGCCGACGACCACGTCAAGGGCTTCGTGGTGGAGAAGGGCACGCCCGGCTTCACCGCCACCAAGATCCAGAACAAGACCGCGTTCCGCATCGTCGAGAACGCCGACATCACCCTCACCGACGTACGCGTGCCGGAGGCCGACCGGCTCCAGCGGATCGACGGTTTCCGCGACGTCGCGGAGATCCTGCGGGCCACCCGCAGCGGGGTCGCCTGGCAGGCGCTGGGCGTGATGACCGGCGCGTACGAACTCGCGCTCGCCTACGCCAAGGAGCGCAAGCAGTTCGGCCGGCCGATCGCCCGCTTCCAGATGGTGCAGGACCTGCTCGTGAAGAGCCTCGGGAACATCACCGCCTCCTGGGGGATGCTCGTCCAGCTCGCCCGCCTCCAGGAAGCGGGCATCTTCCGGGACGAACACTCCGCGCTGGCCAAGGCGTTCGTCACCAGCCGGATGCGGGAGGTGGTGGCCTGGAGCCGGGAGATCTTCGGCGGCAACGGCATCGTGCTCGACTACGACGTCGCCCGCTTCTTCGCCGACGCCGAGGCCATCTACTCGTTCGAGGGCACCCGCGAGATGAACACCCTCATCGTGGGCAAGGCGATCACCGGCCAGAGCGCCTTCGTGTGACCCTCACCGCCCGTTCCCGCACCCCGTGCGGGAACGGTCGGCTACCCCCGGCCCTCCACCACCATCACCTCCGTGCCCGCCGCGCGGACCCGTTGGATCTCGTGCGCCGGGAGGCCGTCGTCGACGATCAGGAGGTCGAAGTCGGTCAGCGGGGCCAGCGCGTACAGGCCGCCCTTGGCGAACTTGGTGTGGTCGGCGACCAGGATGCGGCGGCCGGCGCTCTCCATCATGGCGCGCTTGACCTGCACGGTCTCCGGTGAGGTGTGGTAGCAGCGGCCGTTGGTGACCGCCGTGGTCGACAGGAAGAGCAGATCGGCGCGGAAGGCCCGTACCGCGTCGGCGGTGTACGGGCCCATGAACGCGTCGTAGGCGGGGAAGTAGGCGCCGCCCAGGGTGATCAGCGAGATTCCGGGTTCCTTGGCCAGGGTGGTGACGGCCGGCAGGGAGTTGGTGATCACGGTCAGCGGGGTGTGCTCGGCGACCTGGTGGGCCAGCAGCAGACAGGTCGTGCTGTCGTCGAGCAGCACCGTCTGCCCGGGCACCAGCAGCGTCGCGGCGGCCCGCGCCAGCTGCTGCTTGGTGTGCGCCATGGTCGCCATCCGCTCGGCGACGCTGCCGTGGAACTGCGCGGACGGCAGCCCGGTCGCCCCGCCGCGGACCTTGCGCAGCCAGCCCTGCGCCTGCAGCGCGTCCAGATCCCGGTGCGCGGTCATCAGGCTGATGCCGTACTCCTCGGCCAGGTCCGCGGTGCGCACGAAACCGCGGGCGATGACGGTCTCGCGCATCCGGCGGCGCCGCTCCTCCTGGGCCTCGACCCGGTCCATGGCTCCGCTCCCTCCGTGCCGGCGGCGTCCCCGCGGGCCTCCGCCGGGTGAATTCGCCGCGTTATGTTCGCACGGATTTCACACTGCGCGCCCGCCCGGCACGGTGTCCACATGCGGTTCCGCAAGGACGCAACACGGCTGGTCGGGGCGGTGATGCGAAGATTCCGGCGGCCATTGACGGCACTTTCCGCACGGCGGTTCCATCGCTGCGTCCACCCCCCTTCGCCCTGCTGAGCCGCCGCAGCCGCCGCAGAAAGGGAGTTTCCGATGACGAACTCTCCGCCGCGTTCACCGATCACCCGACTGGGCATTCCGCCGACCCTCGCCTGGGGCTATCTCGGGCTGCTGCTCTTCATGATCGGAGACGGGGTCGAGTCCGGGTACCTCTCGCCGTACCTCCTGGACCAGCACCTCTCCGAGTCCCGGGTGGCCCTGCTGTTCACCGTCTACGGGATCGCGGCCGGCATCGCCGCGTGGCTCTCCGGGGTGCTCTCCGACCTGTGGGGTCCGCGCCGTGTGATGTGGGCCGGCCTGGGCATCTGGGGCGTCTTCCAGCTCCTCTTCCTCACCGCCGCGATCCCGCTGGGCAGCTATCCGCTGATGATGTTCGCCTACGGCCTGCGCGGGCTGGGCTATCCGCTGTTCGCGTACGGCTTCCTGGTCTGGATCGCCGGGGTGGCGCCGCGGGCCCGGCTCGGCACCGCCATGGGCTGGTTCTGGTTCGCCTTCACCGGCGGACTGCCCACCCTCGGCTCGCTCGTCGCCAGCGGCCTCATCCCGCACATCGGCGCCTACGCCACCCTGTGGGCCGCGCTCGTGCTGGTCGCCGCGGGCGGACTGATCGCCCTGCTGCTGGTCCGGGACGACCACGGCGGCAGACGGCCGCGCGGGGACGGCGCCGGTCAGGGGCCGGTGGCCACCCTCGTCGGCAGCGTCACGATCCTGTGGCGCAACCCCCGGGTCGGGGTCGGCTCGGTCGTCCGGGTCATCAACACCGCGTCCCAGTTCGGCTTCTTCGTGATCCTGCCGATCCACTTCACCCGGACCGTCGGCTTCACCCTCACCCAGTGGCTGCACCTGCTCAGCGCGATGTTCGCCACCAACATCTTCGCCAACCTGCTGTTCGGCGTGGTCGGGGACCGCTTCGGCTGGCGCCGCACCATCGCCTGGTTCGGCGGCGCCGGCTGCACGCTCAGCACCCTGCTGCTCTTCTACGTCCCGCACGCCGCCGGCGCGAACTTCTCGCTGGCCCTCCTGGTCGCCGCGTTCTACGGCGCTACGCTGGCGGGTTATGTACCGCTTTCGGCGCTTGTACCCACTCTGGAGCCGCGGCACCAGGGCCAGGCACTGGCCGCCCTGAACCTCGGCGCGGGCGCCAGCACCTTCGTCGGCCCCGCGGTCGTCGCGCTCTTCGTCGGCCCGCTCGGCGTCGAAGGGGTGGTCTGGATCTTCGCGGGGATGTACGCGGTGAGCTGGGCGCTGGCCCACTTCCTGAACCTGCCGGACGAGCCGGGCACCGCCGACGCCGCGCGGCGCGGCCCCGAGCCCGCCGCCGCCTCGGCCCCGGCATGAGAGGGACGCACTGATGTCCGTACTGACCATCGACGTCGGGACCACGGTGATCAAGTCCGTGGTCTTCGACGACCAGGGCACCGAGATCGCCGTCGCCCGCCGCGCCACCGAGGTCCTCCGCCCGCACCCGGGCTGGGCCGAGCAGGACATGGACGGTGTCTGGAGCGCGGTCGTCGACACCGTCCGCACCGTGCTGGACGGCCTGGCCGACCCGGTGTGGCTGGTGTCCTTCACCGCGCAGGGCGACGGCGCCTGGCTCGTCGACGACCGCGGCCGCCCCACCGGACCCGCGATCCTGTGGTCCGACGGCCGCGCCGGGGACCAACTCACCACCTGGCAGCAGGACGGCGTCCTGGCAGCCGCGTTCCGCCGCAACGGCTCGCTGACCTGCGCGGGCATGCCCAACGCGATCTTCAGCTGGCTCGCCGCCCACGACCCGGACCGCCTCGCCCGCTCGGCCACCTCGCTCACCGCCGCCGGCTGGCTCTTCCTCCGCTTCACCGGCGTCCGCGCCAGCGATGAGTCCGACGCCTCCGCCCCCTTCCTCGACCACGCCACCGGCACCTACGACCCGCAGATCATCGACCTGTTCGGCCTCGGCGCGTACGAGCGGCTGCTGCCCACCGTGCTGGCCGAGGACCGGCGGATCGCCGAACTCACCACCACGGCCGCGGACGAACTCGGACTGCCGGCCGGCCTCCCGGTCGTGATGGCGCCGTACGACATCGCCGCCACCGCCCGCGGGGTCGGCGTGGTCAACCCCGGCCAGGCCTGCAGCATCCTCGGCACGACCCTGTGCACCGAGATCGTCACCACCGGGATCGACACCACCGGCGAACCGTCCGGCATCCACATCGCCTACCGCGGCCGGGAGCGGGTGCTGCGCGCCTTCCCCACCCTCAACGGTGCCGAGGTCCTCGGCTGGGCGGCCCGGCTGCTCCACCTCCCCGGCCCGCCGGAACTGGCCCAGCTCGCCTTCGAGTCGCAGCCGGGGGCGCGCGGGCTGATGTTCCTGCCCTACCTGTCCCCGGCGGGCGAGCGCGCCCCGTTCCTCGACCCGGGTGCCCGCGGCTCATTCTGGGGCCTGTCCCTGGAACACACCCCCGCCGACCTGGCCCGCGCGGTCTTCGACGGGCTCTCGCTGGTCCTGCGGGACTCGCTCGCCGCCGCCCGCACCGACGTCCGAGAGCTCCGGCTGTGCGGCGGCGGCGCCAACAGCGACGCCTGGTGCGCCCTGATCGCCGACGCCACCGGGGTGCCCACCGCCCGCTCCGGCGACACCGAACTCGGCGCCAAGGGCGCCTTCCTCACCGGTCTGGTCCGCACCGGCGCCGAGACCAGCATGCACAGCGCCGCCGCCAAGTACGTCCGGATGCAACGGAGTTGGGAGCCCGAACCGGAGCGCGCGGAATTCTACGCCGCACTGTACGAGGACTTCCTCGCCTGGCGCGACCTGGCCCGCGGGGCCGGCTGGCGTGGCACCGCGGCCTGGCACGGCAGCACCACCCGCCGCGCCGAGGCCCCCGGCCGCCCCACCGAGGCCCCCGCCCGACCCGCCGGCACGCCCGACGCCGCCCCTGGAGGCACCCTTGTCTGACCCGCACCACCCCGGCCACGCCCCGGCCGCCGCTCCCGACCCCGACGGCGTCTGGCTCGGCCTCGACCTCGGCACCCAGAGCGCCCGCTGCGCCGCCGTCGACGGCACCGGACGGGTCCTCGCCACCGCCGCCCGCCCGCTGACCAGCAGGCGCGACGGCAACCGGCACGAACAGGACCCCGAGGAGTGGTGGCAGGCGCTCGCCGCGGCCTGCTGGGAGGCACTGACCGCCCTCGACCCCCGCCGGATCCGCGGCCTGGCGATCGACGGCACCTCGGGCACCATCCTGCTCGCCGACGCCCACGGCACCCCGCTCACCCCGGGGCTGATGTACGACGACGGCCGCGCCGCCGACCGGGCCACCGCCGTCAACACCGCCGGCGCCGCGGTCTGGCAGGAACTCGGCTACCGCAGCATGCAGCCCTCCTGGGCCCTGCCCGAACTCGTCGCCCTGCTGGCGGACGGTCCCGAACCACCGCCCGGCGCCCGGCTGCTGCACCAGGTCGACCTGATCACCTGGCGGCTGGCCGGCCACCAGGTCGCGAGCGACGCCAGCCACGCCCTCAAGACCGGCTACCACCTCGTCGAGGAACGCTGGCCGGACGAGGTCATGCGGCAACTCGGCGTCCCCCTCGGGCTGTTGCCGGAGGTCGTCCGCCCCGGCACGGTGCTCGGCACGGTCTGCGCCCCGGCCGCCGCGGCCACCGGCATCCCCGAAGGCACCCCGCTCGTCGCCGGTATGACCGACGGCTGCGCCGCACAGATCGGCGCCGGGGCGCTGGCACCGGGCGCCTGGAACGCGGTGCTGGGCACCACCCTCGTCCTCAAGGGCACCAGTGCGCACCTCGTCCGCGACCCGGCCGGCGTCGTCTACTGCCACCGCGGCCCGGACGACACCTGGCTGCCGGGCGGCGCCTCCAGCAGCGGCGCCGGGGCCCTCACCCGGCACTTCCCCGGCGAGGACCTCGACGCCCTCACCACCCGTGCTGCCGCCCTGGACCCGGACGCCGCGGCAGCGGTCGCCTACCCCCTGGTCTCCACCGGCGGCGAACGCTTCCCCTTCCGCGCACCGGACGCCGAACCCTTCCTCCTCGGCCACGCCGCCACCCGCGCCGAGGAGTTCCACGCCCACCTGCTCGGCGTCGCCTGCCTCGAACGGCTCTGCTTCGACTACCTCGACCACCTCGGCGCACCGGTCGACGGGCCGCTCACCCTCACCGGCGGCGGCGCCCGCAACGCCTACTGGTGCCAACTGCGCGCCGATGTCCTCGGCCGTCCGGTACGGCTGCCGGAACAGGCCGAGGCCGCCGTCGGCATGGCCGTCCTGGCCGCCACCGCCGACGGCACCCGCCTGGCGGACGCGGCCGCCGCGATGGTCCGGATCGACCGCGAGCTCCGCCCGGACCCGCTCCGCACCGCCCGCCACCTGACCGTCTACCACCGCTTCGTCGACGAACTCACCCGCCGTGGCTGGCTCGGCCGGACCGTGGCCGACCACGCCCGCAGGAGGGCCGCACCGTGACCGACTTCATCCTCGTACGCCACGGCGAAACCGTCTGGCACGCGGAGAACCGCTACGCCGGCCGCACCGACGTGCCGCTCACCGACCTCGGCCGCGAACAGGCCGCAACCCTCGCCACCTGGGCCACCACCGCCCACCTGACCGGCATCTGGAGCTCCCCGCTCTCCCGCGCCCGGCTGACCGCCGCGCCCGCCGCCGCGGCCTGCGGACTCACCCCGCACGTCGACGAACGGCTCTACGAGCTCGACTTCGGCCAGGGCGAGGGCCTGACCCGGGACGAGATGCGCACCCGCTTCCCCGACCGGGTCGCCGCCTTCCTCGCCGACCCGGTCGCGCACCACCTGCCCGACGGCGAACACCCGCGGCACGCCGCCGAACGCGCCGCCGGCTGCCTGGCCGACCTCGCCGGGGCCCACCCCGACGGCCGCATCCTGGTCGTCGCGCACTCCACCCTGCTGCGGATCCTCCTGTGCCACCTGCTGGGCATCCCGCTCGCCGACTACCGCCGGGTCTTCCCCCGGCTCCACAACGGCGCCCTCACCGAGATCCGCCACGGGCACGGCCGCACCGCGCTGCTGAGCCTCAACACCCCGGCTCTCGCCCAGGCCCCCGCCCTCCACTGACCACCTGACGTACGCCCACCGCCCGTACGCACCCGCCCGTACGCACCCGCCTCAGGAGAAGAAGACCCCATGAGCACCACCGTCCTCGCCGCCGGCAACCACTTCATCCGCCCGGGCCTGTTCGCCGAGGCCGTGCGCGCGGCCGCCGGGGACACCCCGCTGGACATCCGCGAGCTGCGCTACGACTGGCCGCACACCCCCTTCGGCCCGGTCGGAGAGGTCATCGAGGCCTCCGGCACCGAGGACGAGATGATCGAGGCACTGCGCGGCGTCGAGATCTGCGTCACCGAGCACGGCCCGCTCACCGAACGGATCCTCGCCCACTGCCCCGACCTCAAGCTGTTCTGCACCAGCCGCGGCGGCCCGGTCAACGTCAACCTCGCGGCCGCCACCCGGCACGGCGTCCCGGTCTGCCACGCCCCCGGCCGCAACGCCACCGCCACCGCCGAGCACACCCTCACCCTGATGCTGGCCGCCGCCCGCGGCGTCGGCGACACCCACACCGACCTGCGCCGCGGCGTCTGGCGGGGCGACTACTACGACTACGACCGCTGCGGCATCGAGATCGACGGCGCCACCGTCGGCCTGATCGGCTACGGCGCCATCGGCAGCCGGGTCGCCAAGGTCCTCACCGCGATGGGCGCCCACGTCCTCGTCCACGACCCCTACGTCCGCCCCGAGGCACTGGCCGGCATCGCCGAGCAGGTCACCCTCGACGAACTGCTCGGCCGCTCCCGCATCGTCTCCCTGCACGCCCGGGTCACCGACGAGACCCGCGGCATGATCGGCCGCCAGCAGATCGCCGCGATGCGCCGCGGTGCGATCCTGGTCAACTGCGCCCGCGGTGCGCTGCTCGACTACGACGCGGTGTGCGACGCCCTGGACGCCGGGCAGTTGGCCGGCGCGGCCTTCGACGTCTTCCCCGAGGAGCCGCTGCCGGCCGGCTCCCGGCTGCTGACCGCCCCCGGCGTGGTGCTCACCCCGCACATCGCGGGCGGCAGCCAGGAGGTCGCGCACAAGGCGGCCCGGATCGTCGCCGAGGAGGTCGGCCGCCACCTGCGCGGCGAGGCGCTGGTGCACTGCGCCAACCCCGAGGTTTTCCAGGGCAGTTGAGGAAGCCCCACGGCATGCGAGAAGGCCACCGCCTCAAGGGTGGTGGCCTTCTCGCGATCCTTCCCGCGCCGGGTCCGGCTCAGCGCCGCCGGACCAGCGGGAACGGCAGCGTCTCGCGGATCGACAGACCGGTCAGGAACATCACCAGCCGGTCCACGCCGATGCCCAGACCACCGGTCGGCGGCATCGCGTACTCCAGGGCCTGCAGGAAGTCCTCGTCCAGCTCCATCGCCTCCGGGTCACCGCCGGCCGCCAGCAGCGACTGCGCGGTCAGCCGCCGCCGCTGCTCGACCGGGTCGGTCAGCTCCGAGTAGGCGGTGCCCAGTTCGGTGCCGAACGCGACCAGGTCCCAGCGCTCGGCGAGCCGCGGGTCCTTGCGGTGCTGCCGGGTCAGCGGCGAGACGTCGGTGGGGAAGTCCTTGTAGAACGTGGGGAGCTGGGTCTTCTCCTCCACCAGGCGCTCGTACATCTCCAGCACGATGTCGCCGCGGCCCATCTCCGGCTTCACCGGCACCGCCGCGGCACCGCACAGCCGGCGCAGCCGGTCCACCTCGGTGTCCGCGTCGACCTCCTCGCCGAGCGCCTCGGAGATCGCGCCGTAAACGGTCTTGACCGGCCAGATCCCCGAGATGTCGTGCTCGACGAGCTTGCCGTTGGCGTCCGCCTTGCGGGCGGTGGCGCTGCCGAACGCGGCGATCGCGGCGCCCTGGATCAGCTCCCGGGTCAGGTCGAGCATCACGTCGTAGTCGGCGAACGCCTGGTACGCCTCCAGCATCGTGAACTCGGGGTTGTGCTTGTACGAGATGCCCTCGTTGCGGAACGTCCGCCCCATCTCGAAGACCTTCTCCATACCGCCCACACACAGCCGCTTCAGGTACAGCTCCGGGGCGATGCGCAGATACAGGTCGAGGTCGTAGGCGTTGATGTGGGTGTGGAACGGGCGGGCGTTGGCGCCGCCGTGGATCTGCTGGAGCATCGGCGTCTCGACCTCCAGGTAACCCCGGTCGATCAGCCCCTGGCGCAGCGCCTGCACGGCCGTGCTGCGGGCCCGTACGGTCTCCCGGGCGTCCGGCGAGACGACCAGGTCCACATAGCGCTGGCGGACCTTGGCCTCCGGGTCGGACAGTCCGCGCCGCTTGTCCGGCAGTGGCCGCAGGCACTTGGCGGTCAGCCGCCACTGCGTGAGGAACACCGTCAGCTCACCGCGGTCGCTGGCGCCGATCTCGCCCTCGGCCTCGACGTGGTCGCCCAGGTCGATGTCCGACCCGAACCGGTCCAACAGCTCCTTGCCGGTGCCGTCCCGGGTCAGCGCGATCTGCAGGTCGCCGGACCAGTCACGCAGCTCGGCGAAGAGCACACCGCCGTGGTCGCGGGTGCGCAGCACCCGGCCGGCGATGCTGACGGACTTGCCGGTCCGGGCCCCGGCCGCGAGTTCCGGGTGCTCGGCGCGGACCTCGCCCAGGGTGTGCGTGCGCACCACGCCCACCGGGTACGGGTCGGTGCCGTCCGCCCGCAGCCGCTCCAGCTTGCGGTGCCGGACCCGCACCTGCTCGGGCAGCGCGGCCAGCTCCCGCTCGTGCAGCTCCTCCTCGGTGGCCGGCGGCGCCTGCACCAGCCCGAGCTCGTCCAGCGACGGCAGACCGGCCGTGCTCGCCGGGGCCAGCATCCGCTTCTTGTGGCCCTTGCCCCACAGCTTGCCCAGGCTCGGTACGGCCACGAAGCCCTCGGCGATACCGGAGGCCAGGCCGATCCGGGCCAGCGCGCCGGCGTCCGCATAGCACAGGAACCGCGGGTACCACTCGGGGTTGTACTTGGCGTTGGAGCGGTACAGCGCCTCCAGCTGCCACCACTTGGAGAAGAACAGCAGCAGCCGGCGCCAGAACTTCAGCACCGGGCCGGCGCCGATCCGCGCGCCCTCCTCGAAGGCGGAGCGGAACACCGCGAAGTTCAGCGAGATCCGGCGCACCCCGAACGACCCGGCCTGGGCGCACAGCCGGGCCACCATGAATTCCATGACGCCGTTGGGCGCGGTGCGGTCGCGGCGCATCACGTCCAGCGAGATGCCGTCCGGGCCCCAGGGGACGAAGGACAGCAGCGCGATCATGTTGCCGTCGCCGTCGAACGCCTCGGCCAGCAGGCAGTCCCCGTCCTCCGGGTCGCCGAGCCGGTCCAGCGCCATCGAGAAGCCGCGCTCGGTCTCGGTGTCCCGCCAGGCGTCCGCCCGGTGGATGACCTCCTGCATCTCCTCGTCGGTCAGCGCGGAGTGCCGGCGCACCCGGAAGCTCGCGCCGGTCCGCTCGACGCGGTTGACGGCCTGGCGGGTCACCCGCATCTCCCGGCCGTCCAGGTCGAAGTCCTTCACGTGCAGGATCGCCTCGTCGCCGAGCTGGAGCGCGCCCAGCCCGCTGCGGGCGAACGCCTTGGCGCCGCTCTCGCTCGCACCCATCACGGCCGGCTGCCAGCCGTACCGTCCGGCGACCTCCAGCCACGCCTCGATCGCCTGCGTCCACGCCTCCCGGTCGCCGACCGGGTCACCGCTGGCCAGGCAGACGCCGGCCTCGACGCGGTAGGTGACGGCGGCCTTGCCGCTGGGGGAGAAGACCACGGCCTTGTCGCGTCGGGTGGCGAAGTAGCCGAGCGAGTCCTGGCTGCCGTAACGGTCCAGCAGCGCCCGGATCCGGGCCTCCTCGTCACCGTGCAGCGCGGCCTCCATGCGCTGCGAACGGAACAGCGTCAGGGCCGCGTTCAGCAGCGCCAGCGCACCCAGCAGGCCGAGGACGGTGCTGGTCCAGTGCGGCGGATGGCCCTCGACCAGCCGGCCGCCGACCAGCCCGCCGCAGACCCGATTCGCCGCCCACAGCAGGCGGTTGCCGCCGCCGGCCTCCAGGGTGCCGGGCGCCAGCGTCACCAGACCCCAGCCGATCAGCACCGCCACCACGAGCCCGCCGATCAGCACCCCGATGGCGCGCAGGAACGCACCGCGCCGGGTGATCGCGTAGAACTCGCGGTGCGAGACCAGCAGCAGCACCAGCGCACCGGCGCACAGCACCAGCGAGAAGGCGAACTCCCAGTAGCCGGCGGCCAGGAACAGGGCGTCGGCCAGGGTGACCAGCACCATGTAGGCGACGACGAACCACAGTGCCACGCGTTTGCGCGCGGTCATCGCCGCGGCCAGCAGGAAGAGGAACACCGCGTAGGCGAAGTTGGGCTGCACCGGGATGGTGAGCGTGTCGAGCCAGTAGATCACCGGATGGAGTCCGCGCCGGAGGGGCCTGATCAGCGCCGTCAGGGCGCAGAAGAGCCCCAGCACGCTGAAGATGATGGCGAAGCCGTTCGGGACGCGGCGCCGGAAGCGCCGCCACCCCGTGAGTTGATCCTGGTCCTGCACGGTGCTCATTCCGTCACACTAGGCTCTGAAAGGGGTCAGCTGCTCGACGCGAGGGTGCGGTTCCCCGCCCACCGGCCACGGGCTCGGCATTCCAGTCTCCGATCCCGATGGTCGTATCGTCTTTCCCTCGTACGGAGGATGCGGTGACTGTACTGGGTTCACCCACCCGGACCTTGCCACAATCCCGCTCCGTAGCCGAGTCGGTGCATGTCCGGCCGATCGTGAAGTTCAGGTGAGGGTCCTGCGCGACGTGACGGCCGCCGCCGGGGCCCGCCCCGTCCGGCGCGACCGCCGGTGCGTCGAGCCGGGGCGCCGTCGCGGTCGTCAGTGACTCCTTGGCCGCGCCGAGGCCGCCCCGGCCGTCCTTCGTCCGGGCGAGGACGGAGTACCGGGTGTCCGGCGCGGCCGGCGCGCGGGCGGTCCATACGGTTCCGCCGCCGCCGAGACCGCCGGGCAGCCGCCGCCCCCGGGGATCGGAGACCGTCACCTCGGTCAGCACCCCGCCCTGTGCGGTCACCCGTAGCCGGTCGCCGGCCTGGACGGTGCGGGTCCCGTTCGCCGCGCCCAGCGTCACCCGCACCGCAGCGCCCTGGGCGCCCGGCGCCGGGCCGCCGCATGCGGTGAGCGTGCCCGCGCCGACCACCCCGGCCAGGGCGAGCGCGGTGCGCCGGGGCCTGCGGCGGGGGGAGGGGCGAAGGGGCATGGGGGTCCGTCTGGGGTGAGGGAGGGCGGAGATGTCGGCCGCTAAGACGGGCAACGCCGCGACTCCGTTGCGGGGAGTGAGGTGATCCACGTCACGGCGGCCGGGCCTCCCCCTGCCCGGTGACCCGTAGTGAACACCCGGATGGAGCATCGGGCCGCGAACCGGACATACCCCGAAATACGCCAAACTGGCCACCCCTTGCCGTCCGTTCGGGCGGCGGTTGAGGAGGTGTGCGTCCATGGCGATTTCCATCTCGGTCGTGCTGCTGCTGCTGACCCTGACCGTGATCTTCCTGCGCAGCGGAAAGCTCAAGTTCTCGCACGCCCTCGTGTGCGCCCTGCTCGGCTTCTACCTCGCGAACAGCAGCCTGGCCCCGGACATCCACCAGGGGCTGGCCGGCGCCGCCGACGTGGTGAGCAGCGTGCGCCCGTGACCCTGGCGGCCTACCGGAACCTCGCGGTCGCCACCCTCGGCTTCACGATCACCTTCTGGGCCTGGAACCTCATCGCCCCGCTCGGCAACACCTTCAGGAGCAGCCTCGACCTGACCCACGTCCAGGTGTCGGCCCTGGTGGCGATGCCGGTGCTGGTCGGCTCCCTGGGCGGGGTCCCGGTCGGCGCGCTCACCGACCGCTATGGCGCCCGGGTGATGTTCCCGCTGGTCTCGACGCTGACCATCGTGCCCGTGCTGCTGCTGATCCCCGCCAAGCACTCCTACGCCGCCCTGCTCGGCACCGGCTTCCTGCTCGGCCTGGGCGGCACCACCGTCGCCATCGGCATCCCGCTCGTCAACGCCTGGTTCCCGCCCCGCAAACGGGGGCTGGCCCTGGGGATCTTCGGGATGGGCATGGGCGGCATCGCCCTTTCCGGCTATCTGACCCCCCGCATCCACCGCTGCGACGAGAACCTGCCCTACCTCGTCGTCGCCGTGGGGCTCGCCCTCTTCGCCGTCGTCGGCGCCCTGATGATCAACGACCACCCGGGCCGGCCGGTGCCCGAGGCCTCGCTCGCCACCCGGCTGGGCCGGGCCGGCCGGCTGCGCACCACCTGGGAGCTGGCCGCGCTGTACGCGATCGGCTTCGGCGGCATCGTCGCGTTCGGCGTCTACCTCCCGACGTACCTGCAGACCTGGTACCACCTCGACGCCGCCGACGCGGGCGCCAAGGCGGCCGGCTTCGCACTGGTCACGGTGGCCTTCCGGCCGGTCGGCGGCTGGTGCGCGGACCGGGTGCACCCGGCCGTCGTCACCGCCTGGGCGCTCGGCACGGTCGCCGTGCTCGCCGTCGTCCAGGCCTTCGACCCGCCGCTGGACCCGGTCGGCACCGTCGGCTTCCTCGTCATGGCGGCCGGCCTCGGCGCGGCCGGCGGCTCGGTCTTCGCCCTGGTCTCCCGGGTGACACCACAGCCCAGGGTCGGCGCCGTCACCGGCATCGTCAGTGCCGCCGGCGGTCTCGGCGGCTTCGTCCCGCCGCTGGTCATGGGCGCCGTCTACAGCGCCAAGGGCAGCTACTCGATCGGTTTCCTGCTGCTCTCCGACCTGGCGCTGGCCGGCTGCGTGTACGCCGTCGGCCGCATGCGCACCGCGGGAGCCGGGCGCGCCGGGACGACGTGACCGCCGGCCGGGGCTGAGCAGTTTCCGGCCCGCTCCGATCCGTACCTGTGGGCCGGAGCACGGTTGAGGTTGCCCTTGGGCCAGGGCGGAAGCTCGGCGCAGCGGCACGACGCCGACCCGGACACCGCGGATTTGAAGGAGCAACATGGGCGATCCTGCCCCTGGCCGGAAAGGGTGATGGAGCTGCGGGTGAACGACGAGCACGGCGAGTGGGCCGGCAGCGCCGGGGCGCGCGAGCCGGGCCGGAGCGCCGAGCCGCTGACCGACGCCGGGCAGTTCACCGCCGCCCTTGCCGACGTCGGGCGGCGGCTGACCGAGCGGATCGCGGACCTGGCCGCGCGCCGTGACACGCTGCACCGGCTCGCCGACGGCGACCGGGCCCTGCTGCCCGACCGCGCCTGCGCGATTCTGGACCGGATGGCCGGCCTCGGCCTCGGTCCCGACTACGTGGCCGCGCAACGCGAGGCCCTGGTGCTGGCCCGGGCACTGGTGCCGGAGGGCTTCGACGGCTTCCTGACCAGCTTGAACACGGGCTCGACGACCCCGGGTGCATCGAGCTGACCCAGCGCGGCCGGGAGGCCGGGACCTGGGAACCGGACGACCCGAGGATCGACGAGCTCGCGACCGCCGTGGCCGACCACTTCCTCGCCACCCCACCCTGCTGGGAAATCCCACCAGCGTGCAGGCCTGGACCAAAGCTTCCGCCCAGTACCGGCTGATCAACAATCACCGCGGGGACCAGGCGCCGATCTCGGCCCGGCTGACCGCGCTCACCGAGACCACGCTGCGCTCCGCAGGCGGGACGGTCCCGCGCCGATGAGGGGCGGCACTCACCCGAAGGAGAAGATCCCCACGCCGTTCGCCACCGGGCGCTCCGCCCCGCCCGACGGATGGTTGCGCACCACGACCCCGTCGCCGGTGCCGTCGTCGGTCACCAGCGTCGAGGACCCACCGCCATCCAGGTTCATCGCCTCCTCGGACCCCAACTCGGCCATGAGGAAGCCAAGTTCACTCACCGTCAGGCCGGTCTGACCGCGTGCGCCGTCCAGCGCCAGCAGATACAGCACCCGCCCGCCGGGTGCGATCCCCGCGGCGGTCCGCACCGCCACCGCGCCGGTGTCCAGCCCGGCCACCGGCCGGCCGTCCCGGACGATCGGGAAACCGCCCACCGCGAACCGCAGCGGCACCGGCCCCTCGCCGGCCAGCCGGTAGCCCACCCGCAGCGGCTCCCCGAGGTGCAGCTTGCGCAACTGCCGCGCGCCCTCCTCCCGGCCGACCAGCACCACGCTCCCCGCGGCCACCCCGCCGGCGCCCGGCGTGTCCTCGATCGCCGTCACCCGGCCGTACCGGACCGTCACCTCCGCGGTGTCCGTGCTGCACGGCGCCGCCCGTTCGGTGTCCGTCCCGCAGACGGCCCGCTCCCGGGACGCCGGCCCCCACTGCGGGGTGTACGCGCCGATGCCGTCCACCGGCAGCGCGTACTGGTTGAGCCCGCGCAGCGGCAGCCCGCCCTCGGGGGTCAGTGCCACGCCGTGCAGGGTGAGCCGGTCCAGCCGCGCCCGGCGGTCGTAGCCCACGCCGAGGACGTCCTCGGTACTGGCGCCCGGCGGCAGTACGGGACCGAAGCGCTGCCCGTCGGGGACCGCCGCCTTCAGCTGGCGGCCGGAGACCACGGCCGGGCCGTCCGGGGCGCCGGTGGCCGCCACGCCCGGGTGCTGGGTCTCGGTGATGTGGAAGAAGTCCCCGTTGACGGCCGCCACCGCGCCCCGCGCCGCGGCCAGCCGGGACACCGGCGCCCGGGCCCCGACCACGCCCGGGTACAGCAGGTCCACCGAAACCCGCGGATCGCCCAGATCGACCGTCAGCAGATGCCCGTGCACCACCCCGCGCGGCAGCGTCATCCGGAACTCGCCGTACGCCACACCGGGCGCCACCGGCAGGGCATCGGAGCGGCTCAGGGTGGTGCCCGCCGCGGTGGCCGGGGCCCCGCCCGCCATCCCACCGCCGGCCAGCAGGCCCGACACCACCAGCACCGTCAGTACCGCGCGAACCCGACCGAATCGCTGCTTCACGATTGCCCCTGACGTCACGTCAACTGTACCGGGTACCGGAGACGTTCACCGCGCCACGTGCGCACGGCACGCCCCACTATGGACCGCTCACTATGACCTGGAAATGTCATGAATCGGTACACCCGCGGAACGGCCGTCGTGTCGCCGGGTCATCTTCTGTGCCGCCAGGAGGCCTCGGTGACCAGTTGCAGATAGCGCGCCCAGTCCCAGTACTCGCCCGGGTCGGTGTGGTCGGAGCCGGGAACCTCGACGTGGCCGATGATGTGCTCGCGGTCCTTGGGGATCCCGTAGCGGTCGCAGACGGCGGCGGTGAGCCGGGCGGAGTGTTCGTAGACGGTGTCGGTGAACCACGTCGGGTCGTCGATCCAGCCCTCGTGCTCGATGCCGATGCTGCGGGTGTTGTAGTCCCAATTGCCGGCGTGCCAGGCGACGTTGCGCTCGCTGACGCACTGGGCGAGGTGGCCGTCGAAGGAGCGGACGACGTAGTGGGCGGCGGCCTTGTGCGCGGGGTTCTGGAACAGCCGGAGGGTGTCCTCGTAGGTCTCCTGCGTCACGTGGATCACGACCATCTCGATCGGGTACTGGTCCGGGCGGCGCGCGGTGGTGAAGTTGGACGGGCTGGCCGGGATCCATTCGACCGGGGGATAGCCGTTGCCGCCGTGCGGTGTACGGGGGCGGGGGCCGGCCAGGGCGGCGGACGTGGTGACCGGGGCGAGTGCGGCGGCCGCGGCGAGTGCGGCCGCGCCGGAGAGCAGATGCCGGCGGGCGGGGCGGGGGTGGCGGGGCTCCATGTGAACTCCTGACAAGACCGAGGGTGGTCGCGTACATGTCACGCACATGCGATGCGTTCATCATGCGCAACCGGGCAGGTCCTGCCAAGGGCATGGCCGGGCCGCCAATGGCTCGACCAAAGGCGGCAACGGCGCAGGTCACGAGCCGGGACGCACCTGATCGGCCGTCACCCGGGTGCCGCGCCCGGGCCCCTGAAGGGGCGGACCCGGACGCGGCACGGACGGCGGTGCGCCGCCGGTTCAGTGACCGATCTCGACGTCCTCCAGCACCCCCAGCGCGTCCGGCACCAGCACGGCCGCCGAGAAGTACGCGCTGACCAGGTAGTTGATGACGGCCTGGTCGTTGATGCCCATGAAGCGGACGGACAGGCCGGGCCGGTACTCGTCCGGGATGCCGGTCTGGTGCAGCCCGATCACCCCCTGGTTCTCCTCGCCGACCCGCAGGGCCAGGATCGAGCTGGTCTGGTCCGGGGTGATCGGGATCTTGTTGCAGGGCAGCAGCGGAATGCCCCGCCAGGCCCGCACCTCCCCGCCCTCGAACGGGACGGTGCAGGGGTAGATCCCCCGGGCGTTCCACTCCCGCCCGATGGCGGCGATGGTGCGCGGATGGGCCAGCAGGAACTGCGTCTTGCGGCGCCGCGAGATCAGCTCGTCGAGGTCGTCGGGGGTGGGCGCTCCGCTGCGGGTGTGGATGCGCTGCTTGAGGTCGGCGTTGTGCAGCAGCCCGAACTCGGGGTTGTTGATCATCTCGTGTTCCTGGCGCTCGCGCAGCGCCTCCACGGTCAGCCGCAGCTGCTGGTCCAGCTGGTTCATCGGCCCGTTGTAGAGGTCGGCGACCCGCGAGTGCACCTTCAACACCGTTTGCGCCACGCCGAGTTCGTACTCCCGCGGCGTCAGTTCGTAGTCCGCGAAGGTGCCCGGCAGCACCGGCTCGCCGACATGGCCGGCGGCCAGCTCGATGGCCGCCTCACCGTGCTTGTTCTGCGCGGGCGCCAGTGCGGTACGGAACGCCTCGATGTGCGCCCGCAGGGAATCGGAATCGCCCAGCACCGCCTCGAAGTCGCTGCGGTAGAGGGTCAGTGCGGTCACCCGGGTCACCGCACGCACGGAGTGCTCCCACTCCGCGTCCGCGGACAGCAGCGCCGCCGCGCCGATGGCATCGCCGTCGGCCAGCGTGCCCAGGGACGTCTCGTCGCCGTACTTGCCGGCGCCGAGCCGGTCCAGCTTGCCGTGCGCGATCAGGATGACCCGGTCGGTCGGGCCACCCCTGCGGGCCAGCACATCGCCGGGGGCGAACTCCCGCTGTACGAAGCGGCCGGCCAGCGTCTCCAGGGTCGGGGCGTGGTCATAGCCGCGCAGCGGCGCCAGTTCGCGCAGCTCGGCCGGGATCACCCGGACGTCGGTGCCGGTCGAGACGAACTCGATCCGCCCGTCGCCGAGGGTGTGCGTCAGCCGGCGGTTGACGCGGTAGGTACCGCCGGAGACCTCGGTCCACGGCAGGATGCGCAGCAGCCAGCGGGAGGAGATCCCCTGCATCTGCGGCACGGTCTTGGTCGTGGTCGCCAGATTGCGGGCTGCGGCGGTGCCCAGGCTGGACGGATTCTGCTCGACCTCAAAGGGCTGCGGGCCGGACGTCGGGTCCACCGATGTGGTCATGGAAGAAGCTCACCTGTTCTGTCGGTGCTGCGCTGTGCCGGTGCTACCGGGTGCGTGCGGATACCTGCGGATGCGCGTGCGGTCGTGCTTTTCCTGCGGCGGCCGGTCAGTGGCCGATCTGCACGTCGTCCAGCACGCCCAGCGCATCGGGCACGAGAATGGCCGCGGAATAGTAGGCGCTGACCAGATACTTGAGGACCGCCCGGTCGTCGATGCCCATATAACGCACCGACAGCCCCGGCTCGTATTCATCCGGAATTCCGGTCTGCTGCAGACCGACCACGCCCTGCTTTTCCTCACCGGTGCGCAGCAGCAGAATCGAGCTGGTGCGTTCCTTGGTGACCGGAATCTTGTTGCACGGGAAGATCGGCACCCCGCGCCAGGACGGCAGCGAATGCCCCATGAAATCCACCGCGGTCGGATACAGCCCGCGGGCACTGCACTCGCGGCCGAAGGCGGCGATGGCCTGCGGATGGGCGAGCAGGAAGCCCGGGTCCTTCCAGACCGTCGCGAGCAGCTCGTCGAGGTCGTCGGGGGTGGGCGGTCCGGTGCGGGTGTGGATGCGCTGCTTGAGGTCGGCGTTGTGCAGCAGCCCGAACTCACGGTTGTTGATCATCTCGTGTTCCTGGCGCTCGCGCAGCGCCTGGATCGTGAGCTTCAGCTGCTCCTCGACCTGGTTCATCGGGTCGCTGTAGAGGTCGCCGACCCGGCTGTGCGTGCGCAGCACCGTCTGGGCCACGCTGAGTTCGTACTCCCGCGGCGCCGCGTCGTAGTCGACGAAGGTGCCGGGCAGGGCCGGCTCGCCCTGGTGCCCGGACGCCACGGCGACCGCCGATTCGCCGCTGTCGTTCGCCGGCCGGGAGGCGGACCGGTCGGCCGTCGCCAGGTGCTCGCGCAGCCCGGGGGAGCGGTCGATCACCTCCTGGCCCGCCTGGCGCGGCAGTGCCATGACCGTCACCCGGGTCACGGCCCGGTAGCTGAACTCCCAGGTCCCTTCCTCGGCTTCGAGCGGACCGGTGCCGAAGTGGTCACCCCCCGCCAGCGCTTCCAGCACCGTCGCGTCGCCGTATTTGCCGGTGCCGATGCGGTCCACCCGGCCGTGCGCGATCAGGACCAGCCGGTCGTCCGGCGTGCCGGCCTCGGCGATCAGCTCGCCGGGCGCGTACTCGGTCTGCGTGAACCGCTCGCCGAGCGCCGCCAGCACCTCCTGGTCGGTGAAGTCCCGCAGGGCGGGCAGTTCGCGCAGTTCCTCCGGGATGACCGAGACGTCGCCGCCGTTGATGTCGAAGTCGATGCGCCCGTCGCCGACGGTGTAGGTCAGCCGGCGGTTCACCCGGTAAGTGCCGCCCGACACCTGCACCCAGGGCAACAACCGCAGCAGCCAGCGGGAAGTGATTCCCTGCATCTGCGGAGCGGTTTTGGTGGTGGTCGCCAAATTCCGTGCGGCGGTGGTACTCAGACTGGAATTCTGGGATTCTTCCGCACTGCTGGGATGCGATTCGTCGGCAATCGTCACAAGGCCACCTGTCTCATGGGAGGTTGCGATGCGGGACTGCCCAGGAGGCGATGCGCAGCGGTTTCTCGGCAGCCCGCCGATCCGACGGTAGTCGTGCGCTTTTTATCGGCACAATCGCTCGATGGGGTGGCATGGAAATCTCTTTCCATGGAAAGGTTTAGCGGGTTCTGACCGGGGGAGAGTCAGCCGGGGCGCAGGAACAAAAGGGGGTCGTCCAGGACCGCCCGCAACGCCGCGTGCGCCGCCCCCAGCAGCGGCCCGTCCGCCCCCAGTCGCGACACCGTCACGGCCGGCCCGCCGGCCCGCGCCGGATCTGCCGCCACGGCCGTCCGCAGCGTCAGTTCCCGTTCCAGCGACGGCAGGACCCAGGGCGCGAGCCCGGCCAGCGCACCACCCAGGACGACCGCCCGCGGGTCGAGCAGGTTCACCGCTCCGGCGAGCGCGATGCCGAGCGCCGTCCCCGCCTCCGCCAGGGCCCGTACGGTGGCCGGGTCGCCGTCGGCCGCGCGGCGGGCGAGCAGCGCGATCCGGGCCCCCGGCCCCGCCGCCCCGGCCGCCGCCTGCCCGGCCGTCGCCCCGCTCGCCCGCAGCACGGCCTCTTCCCCCGCGTACTGCTCCAGGCACCCGCGGCCGCCGCAGTCGCACCGGCGGCCGTCCGGATACACCGGCACATGGCCCAGCTCACCGGCGAACCCCCGTGCGCCACGCAGCAGTTGGCCGTCCACCACGACCGCCGCGCCGATCCCGGCCTCGGCCGAGACATGGACGAAGTCCGGCGGCGGTCCCGGGCGCCCGCCGTCCGCACCGGCCGGCCGCAGTTCGGCCAGCGCCCCCAGATTCGCCTCGTTCTCCACGGTCAGCGGCACGGCCGGGGAGCTCGCCGGGGCCGTCACCGGGACCAGGCCCGGCGCCAGATCCGCCGCCCGCCAGCCGAGGTTGGGCGCGTGCACCACGGTCGTCCCGCCGCGGGCCACCAGCCCGGGCACCGCCACCGCGAGCCCGGCGGGCCGCAGCCCCTGTGCGGCGATCCGCCCGGTCACCTCCGCGAGCAGCGCCACGAGCCGCTCCAGTACGGGCCCGGGCGCGCTGTTCCGGTTCGCCGCGCCGACCGCCGCCCGGGCGCGTATCCGGCCGCGCAGATCGATCGCGCACACCGCGAGGTGATCCACGCCTATCTCCGCCCCGAGCCCGGCCGGACCGCGGTCGCTGACCACCAGTTCGCTCCCCGGCCGGCCCCGGCCGCGGGGCGCCGCCGGCCCCGACTCGGCCAGCAGCCCGGCCCGCAGCAGCTCGTCCACCAGCGGCGCCACGCCCGCCCGGGTCAGCCCGATCCGCGCCGCCACCGCCGGCCGCGACAGCGGCCCGTGCGCCGCCACGGCCTGCAGCACCCGGGCGAGGTTGCGCCGCCGGATGCCGGCCTGGGTGTCGTTGCCGGGCGGGGTCACGGGTCTCCTTGGAGGCAGGTGTCGGGCCGAGCCTCCCCGGGCTGAGGGAGGTGTCGGTGTCACGGCAGGGGGCGCCGGGCCACGAGGGCGGCGGCAGGCCGGGTGCGTACGGGCGGATCGGTACCGGCGGATCCGTACGGGCGGATCCGTACCGGCGGGCCCGTACGGCCGAGGGCTCCGCGACGGGATTAGCGCCGCAGCAGGGCGTCCGCGTCGGTGAGGGTGGCGGCCAGCCGGTCCAGGGCGGCGTCGTCCCGCGGCTGGGCCTCGTACTCCGTGCCGCGCGCGGTGCCCCACCGGCGGGCCACCGCCGCCGGGTCCTCGCCCAGCAGCAGCCCGGCCGCCTGGGCCGCCGCGCCGAGCGCGACCAGCTCCTGGGCCTGGGGCACCACCACCGGGCGGCCGGAGAGCCGGCGGACCGTCTCCCGCCAGGCCCGGCCCTTCGCGCCGCCGCCGATCAGCAGCAACGGCGTCCCGGCCGCGGCGTCCGCGTCCAGCACCTGCTCCAGCGCCCGCAGCAGCGCGAACACCGCGCCGTCGTAGGCGGCCTGGAGCAGCTGCCCGGCCGTGGTGCCGTGCCGCAGCCCGTGCACCAGGCCCGACGCCCCGGGCAGGTTCGGCGTGCGCTCCCCGTCGAGGAACGGCAGCATCACCACCTCGCCGCCCGCCTCCACGGCCTCCCGGTCGCGGCCCAGCAGCGCCGCCACCCGGTCCACCGCGAGCGTGCAGTTCAGGGTGCAGGCCAGCGGCAGCCAGTCGCCCCGGGCGTCGGCGAAACCGGCGACGGTGCCGGTCGGATCGGCCGGGCGGTGGGTGGAGACCGCGTAGACCGTCCCCGAGGTGCCCAGGCTCAGCACCGGCTGTCCGGGGCGCAGGCCGAGGCCGAGCGCGGCCGCCATGTTGTCGCCGGTGCCCGCGGCCACCAGGGCGCCCCGGGGCAGCGGCAGCTCACCGGCGTGCACCGTTCCGGCGGCCTCGCCCGGCCCGGCCACCCGGGGCAGCGCCTCCGGGGGCAGCCCGACGTGCGCCAGGATCTCCGGGTCGTACGCCCCGGTGGCCGAGGCCCACCAGCCCGTGCCGGAGGCGTCCCCGCGGTCGGTGACCGCCTCGCCGGTCAGCCGCCCGGTGAGGTAGTCGTGCGGCAGCCGCACCGCGGCGGTGGCGGCGGCCGCGGCCGGCTCGGTCTCCCGCAGCCAGGCCCACTTGGCCACCGTGAACGCCGGGCCCGGCACGCTCCCCACCCGGTCCGCCCAGGCCCGGGCGCCGCCCCGCTCGGCGATCAGCCGCTCGCTGTGGCCGGCGGCGCGGACGTCGTTCCACAACAGGGCCGGGCGCACCGGCTCGCCGGCCGCGTCCAGCGTGACCAGCCCGTGCTGCTGCCCGGCGACCGACACCGCGGAGACCTGCCGGGCGGCGTCCCCGCACTGCGCCAGCGCCTCGCCCAGCGCCCGCCACCACTGCCGGGGGTCGCTCTCCTTGCCGGGACCGCCGCCGACCGTGTGCGGCGCCTGCCCGCGCGCCACGACCACACCGGTCTCCGCGTCCACGACCAGCGTCTTCGTGGACTGCGTCGAGCTGTCCACCCCGAGGACGAGCGGTCCCGCTGCCTGTGCGCCCATCGTGCTCTCTCCCTTGGCGGCCCGCTGCCACGAAAACTGCGGAGCCTGCTCGCACGGTCTGCTTCCAGGGGGTTCCCCGGTGTGCCGCCGCATATTAGTTTGGCCGCCGCGGAATTTGTAAAGTGCCTTGACGAAATGGCCGAGGGAGATGCGATGCGCTGTGAGCCGGTGCCCGGGGACAAGTTCAGCTTCGGTCTGTGGACCGTCGGCTGGCAGGGCCGCGACCCCTTCGGGGACGCCACCCGCCGCGCCCTGGACCCGGTCGAGACCGTGCACCGCCTCGCGGAGCTCGGCGCGTACGGCGTCACCTTCCACGACGACGACCTGATCCCGTTCGGCGCCGACGACATCCAGCGCGAGACGGCCGTCAAACGCTTCCGCCAGGCGCTGGACGGCACCGGCCTGATCGTCCCGATGGCGACCACCAACCTCTTCACCCACCCGGTGTTCAAGGACGGCGCCTTCACCGCCAACGACCGCGACGTCCGCCGCTTCGCGCTGCGCAAGACGCTCCGCAACCTCGACCTCGCCGCCGAACTGGGCGCCCGCACCTATGTGGCCTGGGGCGGCCGGGAGGGCGCCGAGTCCGGCGCCGCCAAGGATGTGGCGGCCGCCCTCGACCGGCTCAAGGAAGCCTTCGACCTGCTCGCCCAGTACGTCGTCGAGCAGGGCTACGACCTGCGGTTCGCCATCGAGCCCAAACCCAACGAGCCGCGCGGCGACATCCTGCTGCCCACCGTCGGCCACGCCCTCGCCTTCATCGGGCGCCTCGAACGCCCCGACCTCTTCGGCGTCAACCCGGAGGTCGGCCACGAGCAGATGGCCGGCCTCAACGTCCCGCACGGCATCGCCCAGGCCCTCTGGCAGGGCAAGCTCTTCCACCTCGACCTCAACGGCCAGAGCGGCGTCAAGTACGACCAGGACCTGCGCTTCGGCGCCGGCGACCTGCGCGCCGCGTTCTGGCTCGTCGACCTGCTGGAGACGGCCGGCTACGACGGGCCCCGGCACTTCGACTTCAAACCGCCGCGCACCGAGGACCTCGACGGCGTCTGGGCCTCCGCCGCCGGCTGCATGCGCAACTACCTGATCCTCAAGGAGCGCGCCGCGGCCTTCCGGGCCGACCCGGCGGTCCAGGACGCGCTGCGCGCCGCCCGGCTGCCCGAGCTGGCCCGGCCCACCGCCGAGGACGGTCTGGCCGGGCTGCTCGCCGATCCCACCGCCTACGAGACCTTCCGGCCGGAGGCGGCCGCGGCCCGCGGGATGGCCTTCGAGCAGCTGGACCAGCTGGCCCTGGACCATCTGCTCGGGGCGTCCTGAACCGGCCGCCCGTCAGGCCGCTGATCAGCTGAAGAGCGTGCGGACGAAGGCGAGTTCGGCGGCGCGCTGGTCGGTGCCGCCGGTCTCGTGGGCGTTGAACCGCCACACCTCCAGTTCCTTCTCGCCCGCGTAGTGGTGGTACGCGGCGAAGCCGGTGGACGGCGGCACCACGTCGTCGCGCAGCGCGGTCGCGAAGAGCGCCGGTGCGGTGGCCCGGACCGCGAAGTTCAGCCCGTCGAAGTGGTCCAGGGTCTCCAGGGCCCGGTCGACGTGGTCCCGGGCGCCGGCGAAATAGCGGCCGAGCTCGCCGTACGGGCCGGCGTCGGTGACCTCGACGGCACGGCGGATGTGGGTCAGGAAGGGCGCGTCGATCAGCGCTCCGGCCAGGCCCGGGACCAGGCCGGTCATCGCCAGGGCGAGCGCCCCGCCCTGGCTGTGGCCGGCGACCACCATCCGCTCCTCGTCCACCTCCGCGTGGCCGCGCGCGGCCTCCACGGCCCGTACCGCATCGGTGAACAGCCGCCGGTAGTAGTGGTCGTCGGGATCGAGCAGGCCCTGGGTCAGCCGGCCGGGCACGCCCGGGTTGCGGTAGCCGGCCGGGTCGGGGGTGTCACCGGGGCGGTCCGGGCCGCTCTGGCCGCGGACGTCCATGACCAGGGTGGCGTAGCCCGCCGCGGGCCACAGCAGCCAGTCGTGCGGCCGCCGCCGGCCGCCGCCGTAACCGAGGTACTGCACGATGCACGGCAGCGGCCCGGCGGCCGCCCGCGGGATCAGGAACCAGCCACGGATCCGGTGCCCGCCGAAGCCCGAGAACACCACGTCGTAGGTGCGCAACAGGGCCAGCCCGGCGTCGAGCGCGGTGAACCGCGCGGCCAGGTCATGGGCGCGCGCCTCGGTGAGGGTGCGCTCCCAGAACGCGTCAAATCCGGGCGGCTCGGGCAACGGGGGGCGATAGGTGCGCAGTTCGTCCAGCGGTAGGTCGGTGAACACGCAGAACCTCCGGGCCGTAGGGTGGCTTGCTGCCTGTCGCCAACGGTGCCCAGCAGACGGACATTTCAGACCGGAAGTGTTCCAGCTTGGTCACCGCGTCCCGTGAACCCCAGTAAAGAAGCGATCATTTCCGTTATGAGCTTTCCGCCTCCGCCGCCCGGCCAGCCGCACCCGCCGAACCAGCCGCCCCCCGGGAACCCGGGCGGGTTCGGACCGCCGGCCGGCGGATACGGCCCGCCGCCCGGCGGCAACCAGGCCCCCGGTGGCTTCGGTCCGCCCGCGGGCGGCTACGGCCCTCCGGGCCCGGGTGGCCCGGGCGGCCCCGGCGGCTGGCAGCAGCCCCCCGGCCCGCCCAACGGCGGCGGCAACGGCAAGCTCATCGCCGCCATCATCGGCGGTGGCGCGGTCGTGCTGGCCGCCGTCATCGCCGTCATCGTGATCGCCAACAGCGACGACGGCGGCAGCAACCGCGCCCAGCCGTCGTCCAGTTCGAGCACCTCCGCCACCCCGTCCGAGAGCGCCTCCGCCACCCCCTCCGACGACCCCTACGCCTCGCCCAGCGGCGATCCCGAGAGCACGCCCAGCCCTTCCGCCGGCACGATCCCCTTCTACCTGCAGAAGGTCGGCGACTGCTACGACCTGGACCCGAGCGGCGGCGGCAACAACACCGAGGTCTCCTGCAACAGCCCGCACGACGCCGAGGTCGTCGCCACCCACCGCCTCGGCGCGGGCCTGACCAGCGTGTCCGACATCCAGGACAAGGCGTCGTCGCTCTGCCGGGACGAGCTGGAGCGCAAGGCGTCCCGGCAGCCCGCCGGCACCGCCGAGGGCACCTACGTGCAGTACCCCAACCTCAAGGGCTACAAGCTCGGCTACAAGAACGTCAGTTGCAGCCTGATGGGCAACCGCAGCAACACCCGGAAGCTCACCAAGCCGCTGTCCTGAGTACCACCCGACCGACCCGTGTCAGCGGCCGAGGCCGGACGCCAGCTGCGCGATGGCGTCCGGCCCGACCCGGCAGCAGCCGCCGATCAGCCGGGCGCCGTCCGCGACCCAGCCGGCGACCCGGCCGGCGGTGAACTGCGGTATGCCGCACCACGTCCGCGCCTCGGCGTCCCAGCGCTCGCCGCTGTTCGGATACACCACCACCGGCTTGCCGGTGACCTGCGCGGCCAGCGGCACCGCCCGGTCCGCGTCGTCCGGCGCGCAGCAGTTCACCCCCACGGCGATCACCTCGTCCACCTCCGCCGCGAGGGCGAACGCCTCGGCCAGCGGCTGCCCGGCCCGGGTGGTGCCGCCGGCGACGCTGTACGACAGATACGCCGGCACGCCCAGCCCGCGCACCGCCCGCAGCAGCGCCCGGGCCTCGTCGGCGTCCGGCACCGTCTCCAGCGCCAGCACATCGGGCCCGGCCGCCGCCAGCACCTCCAGCCGCGGCCGGTGGAAGCGCTCCAGCTCCGCCACCGACAGGCCGTACCGGCCGCGGTACTCGGAACCGTCCGCCAGCATCGCGCCGTACGGACCCGCCGAAGCGGCCACGTACAGCGGCCCGGGGGCGCCGCCCGCCCGCGCCCGGCCGGCCGCCTCGCGGGCCAGCGCGACGCTCCGCCCGAACAGCTCCGCGGCCTCCTCGGCCCCGATGCCGCGCCGCGCGAACCCCTCGAACGTCGCCTGGTAGCTGGACGTGATCGCGACCCGCGCCCCCGCTTCGTAGTACGCCAGATGCGCCCGCAGCACCGCCTCCGGCTCTTCGGCCAGCAGCCGCGCCGACCACAGCTCGTCGCTCAGGTCGTGCCCGGCGGCCTCCAGTTGGTTGGACAGCCCGCCGTCGAGGACCACCGGCCCCGCGGCGAGGGCGTCGGCGAGCGCCGGGACCGTGCTGACCATGGTGCGAACCTCCTCGTGTGCTTGCCGGGCGGACCTTTTCCCAGCTCCTTCGGATCGTAGCCCCGCCCACTGACAACGCCCGTGACCTGCGCCGACGGCAAGGCCCGAGGCCGCTCAGGGCAGCGAGGCGAACACGAACGAGAACCGCGCCGGAGCCGCCGTCAGCCGGTACTGCGGCAACACCCCCGGCCCGCACGACTGACTGCCGATGCCGTGCTGCGCATGGTCGAGATGCAGCCACAGGACGTCGCCCGGCCGCAGGTCCGGGGTGTGCCGGGCCGCGGTCAGCTCCTCGTCGGACCAGCGGCGGGCGGCGAAGGCGAAGTCCGGGTCCCCCTCGACCCGGAGGCCCGAACCGTCCGACCGGGTCAGTTCCAGCCGGCGCACACCGGGCCGGGAACCGTTCTCCTGCGGCCGGACGTACGGCGTCTGCAGCTCCTCCACCGACCGCGACCAGCGGCCGGTGCGGGCCGCCGCCCGGGTGTCCGGATAGCCCTCACCGGGCCCGCCGCCGTACCACTGCGCCCGCCCCAGGCTCCCGCACACCGCCATCCGCACCCCGAGCCGGGGCAGCGGAACCGGCCAGTCGCCCTCCGGATCGACCGCCAACTCCAGCCGCAGCAGTTCGCGTCGGGCCGTCCACCGGTAGACCGCGCGCAACGCGAGCGGGGAACCGGCCGCGGCCACCCGGGTCCGCACCACCAGGGCGGGCCCGTCCGGTTCGACGGCGTCCACGCGGTGCCGCATCCGGTGCAGACCGAGCCGGCGCCATTCGGTGGCCGGCCGCGGCCCGGGCTGCCAGGGCGCGGCCTCGTCGTTGTCGGTCGGCGCCCGCCAGACGTGCAGCCGGGGGCCGCCGATCCGCACCCCGTCCAGATAGTCCAGCGTCCCGGTCGTGGCGTCGAAGGTGCCCGGCCCGAGGACGAGCACATTGCCCTCGCCGCGGCGCGGGGTGGCGGTGGGCACCAAAGGCACGTACGCCGGTCGAGGTACGGCCGGGAACTGCCCCCACGCCACCTCGTGCCCGGCCGGTGCCCAGGCGGTGTCCCCGGCCAGTACGGCCCGCACCGTCCAGAGGGCCTCCCGGTCCTCGTCCCGCTCCTCCGTCATGTCCGGCAGCGCCGTCACGACCGACTCGCCCGGTGGCGGCGTGGGCAGCTCCAGCCACCCGCTGCCGCACGGGTCGCCCTCCACCTCGTAGCGCCACAGGAACGAGAGGTGCCCGAGCCCGGAGAAGTCGTAGAGATTGGTGATCCGGACCGTCTGTCTGCCGTCGTCACGGTCCGGCCCGGCCTCGATCCGCACCGGCTCGACGACCTTCTTCAACTCGGCCAGCCCCGGCGACGGCGTCCGGTCCGGCAGCACCAGACCGTCACAGACGAAGTTCCCGTCGTGCAGTTCCTCACCGAAGTCGCCGCCGTAGGCGTGGTACACCTCGCCGTCCGGCATCCGCTGCCGCAGCCCGTGGTCGATCCACTCCCACACGAAGCCGCCCTGACAGCGCTCGTACGTCTCGAACAGCCGCTGGTACTCACCGAGGCCGCCCGGACCGTTGCCCATCGCGTGCGCGTACTCGCAGAGGATGAACGGGAGTCGGCGGCGCCGGGCGTCCAGCGCGGGGTCGTCCAGCGGCCCCTCGGTGCGCCGGCCGATCCGCGTCACCTCGGCGTGATCGGCGTACATCCGGGAGTAGACGTCGGTGTCGGCGCAGCTGCGATCGCCCTCGTAGTGCAGCGGACGGGACGGATCGCGCTCGCGCATCCACCCGGCCATCGCGGACAGCCCGCGGCCCGTCCCGCATTCGTTGCCCATCGACCACAGCACGATGCTGGGGTGGTTCTTGTCCCGTTCGACCATCCGGCGGGCCCGGTCCAGCAGCGCCGGCTCCCAGCGCGGGTCGTCGACCGGATTGTCCCGCCAGCCCTGCTGCCCGAACCCGTGCGTCTCCAGATCGCACTCGTCGACGACCCACAGCCCCAGCTCGTCGCAGAGGTCCAGGAACGCCGGGTGCGGCGGATAGTGGCTGGTGCGCACCGCGTTGATGTTGTGCTGCTTCATCATCAGCAGGTCCTGGCGCATCACCTCGGGCCCCACGGTGCGCCCGTACCGCGGATGGAATTCGTGCCGGTTGACGCCGCGCAGCAGGATCCGCCGGCCGTTGACCTTCAGCAGCCCGTCCTCGACGCACACCGTGCGGAACCCGATCCGCAGCGGGACGGTCTCCCCGGAGGTGACCAACTCGCCGGTGTACAGCCGGGGTTCCTCGGCCGTCCAGGGCTGCACCGGCACCGTCGCGCTCTCCCCGGTCGCCAGGTCCAGCCCGAGCTCCGGTACGGTCACCCGCCCGGCCGGGGTGCACTCCACCCGCAGCGTGCCACGGCCCGTACGGTGATCGAATCCGGCATGGACGAAGTGGTCGGCGACCGCCCCTTCCGGACGCCGGTGGACCGAGACGTTCCGGAAGATCCCGGGCAGCCACCACTGGTCCTGGTCCTCCAGATAGCTGCCGGCCGACCACTGGTGGACCCGCACCGCCAGCACATTGCCGTGCGGCCGCAGCAACTGCCCCACCTCGAACTCGTGCGGCAGCCGGCTGCCCTTGAAGTGCCCCAGTTCCTGCCCGTTGAGCCAGACCCGGGCGCAGGACTCCACCCCGCCGAAGTGCAGCACCGCCGGCCCCTCGCCCCAGCCCTCCGGCAGGTCGAACACCTGCCGGTGGTCGCCGGTCGGGTTCTCGTCCGGCACCCGCGGCGGGTCCACCGGAAAGGGATAGGCGGTGTTGGTGTACACGGGGGCGCCGAATCCCTTGAGCACCCAGGTGCCGGGCACCCGCAGCTCGTGCCACTCCTTGTCGTCGAAGTCCGGCCGGGCGAACGCCTCGTCCTCGGCGTCGGCGCGCGGCGAGAGACGGAACCGCCAGGTGCCGTGCAGCGAGATCCGCGGCGCGTCCGAGGACGGGTACCAGGCGCGCGGCGGCAGCGTCCCCCGGCCCGGCGAACGGTCCTCGTAGTACGGGAGCCGGTCGTCCGCCGGACCCGGGCGGCCCGGCGCGGGCTCCGCCCGGCGGCCGGATGTCGGCGGGGGCTGGTCGTGCGGCGCATGCTGCGGCGGGTGCGGAGAAGTCCCGGTCACTGGTCCTCCTGCTGCGGGCGACGTGCCTGGCGTCGGGGGGATCGCCCTCAGCGAATCACGCGCGGGGGCACGGCGCAGCCGGATGACCGGATTCGGGTGGCCGGGAGATCTGCGCGGGCCCGGCCACCCGGGGAGCGAACGACCCCTCGGGGGGCGGGACCTGACCTGCCCCGCCCCCCGCTTGGCCCGCCTCAGCCCTCCGCCGACGCCTCCGCCGACGCCTCCGTCAGCGCCGCCGCCGGATCGTCCGAGGCCGGGCCGGCCGGCACCCACTGCCCGCGCTCCTTGCGGTACGGCCACCAGCGGCCGTCCCGCCCGTACCGCAGTTGGACGGCGCCGCCGATCACCGTCCAGCGGTTGCCGGTGGCCCGCAGCCGGGGCCGGGTCCCGTCGTCGTCCCAGGCGGCCGCGAGCCGGCCGGCCGCCCGGGCCAGCGCCGCCGGATCCGGGGCCCACTCCTCCTCCAGCGCCGCCAGCCCCGCGGTACCGCCCAGCTCCCAGGCCCGTACGGCCCGCGCCAGACCGCGGGCGTCCCGCCCCGAACCGGCCGCCAGCCGCCGGGATATGACCTGGTCCGGACCGGCCGCCGCCAGCCGCACCGCGTCCTGACCGGGCGTCAGTGCGGGCGGCGGCGGGGCGTCCGCGTGCCAGGGGGAGAGCGCGTCCGCCAGCAACCGCTGGGCGCGCGCCGCCGCGTCGCCGATCAGGAACTCCAGCGCCGCCACCTCCACCCCCGGGGCGGGCGGGGTGCCGCCGCCGAGCAGCGGAGCGGCGCCCGGCCCGTCAACCGGCGGAGGTGGGGCGGGCAGCGGCGGCAGGATGTCCCGCGCCGCGTACGCCTCGGCGGCCGGTACGCCCGTGCCGGGCCCGGGCTGCGCCGGGCCCCCGGCCGCCGCGGGAGTGGCCGCCCGGGCCGCGCTGCGCGCCTGCAACTCCCCGAGCAGTTCCCGCTCCCCGCGGCCGCGCACCAGCAGCAGCACGAACGGGTCCTGGTCCAGCAACCGCGCCACCTGATAGCACAGCGCCGCCGTATGCGCGCAGTGGTCCCACGCCCCGCAACTGCACTCCGCCTCCAGGTCACCGATGACCGGCAGCAGTTCGATGCCCGCCGCGGCCGCGTCCTCCACCAGCGCCGGCGGCATGTCCCGGTCGAGCAGTGCCGCGATGTGCCCGGCCCGGTCCGCGACGAGATCGAGGAAGCGGTCCCATGCGTCGTCGTCCAGCCGCTGCAGGAGCACGTCGGACCGGTGCCGGGTGTGGTCCCGGTCCTGGACGACCGCGGTCAGCCGTCCCGGGCGCACGGACACGGCACCGACCGCACCGGCCCGGGCGTGCCGCCGGCCCAGCTTCAGCTGCTGCCCGTCCAGGGCGGTGTCCTCCAGCGCCTTGAGCCACGCCTGCCCCCACCACGTACGGGCGAAGCCCCGGCCCTGGGCGGGCGGCAGCGCGGCGAAGGTCCGCTCGGCGTCCGGGGCGTCCTCGTGAGGGCCCTCCCCGGATATGCCTTCCTCGTAGGTGTCGCCCCCGTAGGCGCCGTCACTGTCGTCATTGGCGGCACTGTCGTCACTGGCGGCACCGTCCTCGAATCGCCCGGTCATCGCTCCTCGTCCGGTCATCGCTCGCTCCCTCGCAGTGCGACCAGGTCCGCCAGCTCGGCGTCGGTGAGTTCGGTCAGTGCGGCCTCGCCGGAGCCGAGTACCGCGTCGGCCAGCTGCTGTTTGCGCAGGAGCAGGCCGGCGATCCGGTCCTCGATCGTGCCCTCCGTGATCATGCGGTGGACCTGCACCGGCTGGGTCTGCCCGATGCGGTACGCGCGGTCGGTGGCCTGCGCCTCGACGGCCGGGTTCCACCAGCGGTCGAAGTGCACGACATGGCCCGCCCGGGTGAGGTTGAGCCCGGTGCCGGCCGCCTTCAACGACAGCAGGAACACCGGAACGTCACCGTCCTGGAAGCGGCGCACCATCTCCTCCCGGCGCGCCACCGTCGTACCGCCGTGCAGAAGTTGCGAGGTCACGCCGCGCGCCGCCAGATGCCCTTCCAGCAGCCGCGCCATCCGTACGTACTGGGTGAACACCAGCACGCCCGCCCCCTCGGCGAGGATCGTGTCCAGCAGCTCGTCGAGCAGCTCGACCTTCCCCGAGCGGCCGTCGATCCGCGGCTGCTCCTCCTTGAGGAACTGCGCGGGGTGGTTGCAGATCTGCTTGAGCGAGGTGAGCAGCTTGACCACCAGCCCGCGGCGGGCGAACCCGTCCGTCCCGGCGATCTCGTCGAGCCCCTCGCGCACCACCGCCTCGTAGAGCCCGGCCTGCTCCGTGGTCAGCGCCACCGCACGGTCGGTCTCCGTCTTGGGCGGCAGCTCCGGCGCGATGCCCGGATCGGACTTGCGCCGGCGCAGCAGGAACGGGCGCACCAGCCGGGCGAGCCGGTCGGCCGCCGCGGCCGCCTCGGGGGACGCCACCGGACCGCCCTCGACGACCCGCGCATACCGCGTCCGGAACCGTCCCAGCGACCCCAGCAGCCCGGGCGTCGTCCAGTCCAGGATCGCCCACAGCTCGGTCAGGTTGTTCTCCACCGGGGTGCCGGACAGCGCCACCCGGGCCTTGCCCGGAACCGTCCGCAGCGCCTTGGCGGTCGCCGAGAACGGGTTCTTGACGTGCTGCGCCTCGTCCGCGACGACCAGCCCCCAGGGCACCTCCGCCAGCTTCCCGGCGTCCAGCCGCATCGTCCCGTAGGTGGTGAGGACGAACTCGCCGTCCGCCAGGTCCGCCAGAGTGCGGCGCCCGGCGTGGAAGCGGCGCACCGGGGTGCCCGGCGCGAACTTCTCGATCTCCCGCTGCCAGTTGCCCATCAGCGACGTCGGGCACACCACCAGCGTCGGGCCGGCCGACGCGGGGTCGGCCTGCCGGTGCAGATGCAGCGCGATGAGGGTGATCGTCTTGCCCAGTCCCATGTCGTCGGCGAGACAGGCGCCCAGTCCCAGCGACGTCATCCGGTGCAGCCAGCCCAGGCCGCGCAGCTGATAGTCGCGCAGTGTCGCGCCCAGCGCGGGCGGCTGGGTGACGGGCCCGGTGTCGGCGCCCTCCGGGTCCGCGAGCCGGTCGCGCAGCCCGGCCAGCCACCCGGTCGCCTGCACCGCCACCCGGTCGCCGGCGCCGTCCTCGGCGCTCCCGGTGAGCGCGGCGCCGAGCGCGTCGAGCGGGGTGACCTTGCGGTCCTGCCGGTCCCGGGCGGCCCGTACGGCCTCCGGGTCGATCAGCACCCACCGGTCGCGCAGCCGCACCAGCGGCCGCCCGGCCTCGGCCAGCCGGTCCAGCTCGGCCCGGTCCACCTCCTGGCCGCCCACCGCGAACCGCCAGCTGAAGGAGAGCAGGGCATCCGCGGACAGCAAGGAGGGCGGCCCCGATTCCCGGCCGTGCACCGGGTCTTGGGCATCGGGCGGCCCCACCACGGCACGGCTGGTCAGCGTGCGCGCCAGCTCCTTGGGCCAGTGGACCTGCACCCCGGCCGCGGCCAGCGCCCGGGAGGCCGGGCCGAGCAGTTCGGCGACCTCCTCGTCGGCGAGATCCAGCGCGTCGGGCACCGCGGCCGACAGCAACGGGCCGAGCGGCGCCCAGACCTCGGCCGCCCGGTGCAGCGTGCGCAGGGTGTCCATCCGCGCCCGCGGGCCGAACGCCTGCCCCGCCGTCGACGCCCCCGCCCACACCTCGGCGGCATCCGCCATCAGGGCCGGATCGGTGAGGCTGTGCACCTGGAGGACCGCGCGGAAGGTGACCTCGCCGGCCGGGGCCGGCGCGGCACCGTCCACCGGACCGCCCACCGCCGCGTCCGTCTCCAGGCCGTGCGCCTCCACCCGCAAGGAGATCCGTACACCGGCGTCATGGCCGGCGGCGACGTCCGCGGCCCAGTCCCGCTGTTCGGGGATGTGCTGCGGCGCGGCCGCGGCGAAGGCGGGCGACCCGGTGGCGAGCGCGGCGGCGGGGGAGCGCGGCAGACCGTCCGCCACCGCGTCGAGGAACGCCCGTAGGTGCCGTTCCGGCTCGGGCAGCTCCACCGGGTCCGTCCCGGGCAGCGGGACGGCGTGTGCGTACGGCGGCATCGCGGCGGCGAGCTCCCGGAGCCGTTCGACGTCGGCCGCGTCGAGCGGGCCCAGCCGCCAGGCGTCGTACCCCTTCGGGCTCACACCGGGCAGCAGCCGTCCACGGGCGGCCAGCTGGAGGGCGAGGACCGCCGCGGCGCCCCAGAAGGCGGCCGCCGGATGGGTGGTCCGGCCGGCCCGCAACCGGGTGAGGACGGGCAGCGCGTCGGCCACCGGCAGCACGAGCGCCGGCACCTCGCCGGCCTGGACGCCGCCGTCCTCCTCCGGCAGTACGACGCCCAGCCCCTCCACCACGGGCCCGCTCCCGTCCGGCGCGCCCTCCTCGGTGAGGGCCGCCGCCACCGGCTCACCATCGGGACGCCAGAAGGCGATCCGGCCGGCCCGCGGTGGATCCGACGGCAGGAAGACCGCCGGGCAGCGGGCGAGCCCGGAGAGCTGAGCGGGGGTGGCCGCACGCGTGGATGTCACAGGTTCCTGAACTCCTCAAGTTTGACTACTGGCGCCTGGAGCGCCCGAGGGTACCGGATGCCGGGCCCGAACGAAGAACGCGCACACCCTGGGCCGCACCCGGCAACCCGTGCGGCACGAGAGGGAACCCGCGGCGCGGAATCGGCGTTCAATGGAGTACGACAGAGCGCGGCCCCGGCCGCGGAAGGGACGTGAAGGATGTCCACACAGGCGAAGGTCGCGATCGGCGGCGTCGCGGTGGGAGTGGTCCTGCTGTGGCTGCTGCCCCTCTGGGCGGCCCTCTTGGTCATGGTCGGAGTCCCGGCCGTCGCATATCTGGCCCTCGACTCCTCCCAGCGCCGCCGCCTGCGCCGGGTCGGCCACAAACAGCTGGGACGCTGACGCCGGCAGCGGGGGCGGGCGGGTCCCGTGGGCCGGCATGCCCGGGGCCCGGACCGGCCGGCGGCTCACCGGCCGACGGCTCGGCCCGGTGGCCCGGGCAGCCGGCGGTGCGCCGGGGCGCCGGCTCAGACCGGCCGGGCCGCCAGCTCGTCCAGCGAGGAGAGCAGCCCGGGCAGTTCGGGCCCCCGGCCCACCGGATGTACCTCGCCGGGCTCCTCGTCCAGCAGCACGAACGCGATGTCGTCCGTGCGCGCCACCATGCTCCAGCCCGGCCCGTCGACCCGCAGCGTGCGCGCCTCACCCGCCGCGAACGACGACCGCACGCGCCCGGGCGGCGGCGGCTCCGCCAGATAGCCGCGGGCTTCCTTCAGGACCCGGCGCACCCCCTCGTGCGCCTCGTCCCCCGGTTCCGCGAACGACACCTCACCGTCCACCTGCTCGCGCCACATCGCCCACTGCAGCGCGATCTCGTCCGCGCCGAGCCGCCGTTGGGCCGGCCCCCATTCCTCCGCGTCCGGCGGGCAGAGCGGCGCCGGCTCGCCCTCCTGCCGCTCCGGATCATGCGGTGCCGGCACCCTGGGCGCCGACACGGCGAGCGCCAGCGGCCAGCCCGGAAGCGCCGCGACGATGCTGCCCTCCCCGGGCGAGAGGTCGTACTCCATCCCGCAGTCCCACGCCGCGATGGCACAGGCCACCAGCGACACGTCCTCGGTCACCACCGTCCAGCGGGCGCCGCCGCCGTCCTGCCCGAGGACCAGCCCGTAGCCCTCGGCGTACGGTTCGAGCCCGAGGCCCGCGCACACCTCGGGGTAGTCGTCGCCGAGCACGCTCGGGAACTGCCCGGGCGTCAGCAGCACCGCCGTCAGCACGAACAACTGGTCGTTGTCGGCGCTCTCGGTCGTGGGCACGCGGACCTCCCCTTCCCATCCTTTGCGGAGTACGTCGGCGCACCTTAATTGCCCCGTCGGGAGCTTGTCACCACTCCTACGCTGCGCTTATGCCTTCCTACAGTGTCCGGAGCACGTGGTGTGCCCGGTCTGCCGGGCCTCCCGGGCCGCCCGGGCCGCCCGGGCCGCTCCTAGACTGGGCGCTCCGGCGAGGGAAGGACGGTTGTCACGTGCGGCGCTACGACTGGCTGAAGGAGATCCGCAGGCTCGATCCCGAGCGCGACTTCTTGGCGATCTACCGCATCATCGCCACCCATGAGTTCCCCTGGGACGTGACCCGCGCCCTGGAACTGGCCCTCTACCGCACCTACGCCGTGCCGAGCATCGGCCGGCTGCTCGCCGAGACCGCCGAACTGACGGACCGTACGCAGAAGCGCTACGACGACACCGCCCTCCTCCTGGACGCCGTAGTGGAGCACGGCTTCGACGGCGAGGACGGCCGGACGGCCATCCGGCGCATCAACCAGATGCACCGCAGCTATGACATCTCCGACGAGGACATGCGCTATGTCCTGTGCACCTTCGTGGTGATGCCCAAGCGCTGGCTCGACGCCTACGGCTGGCGTCGGCTCACCCCGCACGAACAGCGTGCCGTCGCCGCCTACTACCGCACCCTCGGCCGCCACATGGGCATCCCCGAACTCCCGCGGACCTACGAGGACTTCGAGCAGTACCTCGACGCCTACGAGGCGGCGCACTTCGGCTGGGACGAGGGCGCACGACGGGTCTCCGACGCCACCTTGGACCTGATGGCCGGCTGGTACGGCCCGCTCGCCCCGATGGTGCGCCGCGCGAGCATGGCCCTCCTGGACGACTCGCTGCTGGCGGCCTTCCGCTACGACCGGCCGGCCCCGGCGCTGCAGAAGACGGTGCGCGGCGCCCTGAAGCTGCGCGCGAAGGCCGTCCGGCTGCTGCCGCCCCGCCGCACCCCGCACTACGCCCGGCAGAACCCCGAGATCAAGGGCTACCCGAACGGCTACCGGGTGGCCGAACTCGGCACCTTCCCGGCCTCCCGGCGCCTCGGCGGCTGCCCGGTCCCGCACGGGGAGGACCCGGTGGCCTCCTGACCCCAAAGGCCACGGACCGGGCCGCGCCTCAACCCCGGCGGACCGCCAACGCCAGATAGCGCGCGTCCCGGTCCTCGTAGCGGATCAGCTCCCAGCCGCAGCGGTCGAGCAGGGGCCGCAGATTCGGCTCCGCCCGGAGGTCGTCGGGTGTGACCGCCCGCCCCTTGCGCGCGGCGAGGGCGGCCCGCCCGATGGGGTGGAAGAGCGCGAGCCGGCCACCGGGGCGGACGACCCTGGCCAGTTCGGCGAAGCCCGCCTCGGGGTACGGCAGATGGGAGATGAGCCCGGCGGCGAAGACCGCGTCCAGCGCGGCGTCCGGCAGCGGCAGCCGCGTCGCGTCCGCGAGCAGCAGCGGCGCGCAGCGGTCCCGCCCGGCCCGTACGGCGGCCGCCAGCATCTCGGGCGTCAGATCGGCGCCCAGCACCGTCCCCTGCGGCCCCACGGCCTCCCGCAGCGCCGGCAGCGCCCGCCCCGTGCCGCAGCCGGCGTCCAGCACCTTCTCGCCCCGCCGCAGCCCCAGCTCGGCGACGCCGGCGGCGTAGGCGGGTCCGTCGTCGGGGAACTTGTCGTCCCAGCCGGCGGCACGCGGCCCGAAGAACGCCCGCACCTCGTGCGGCCGCTCACCGTGGTGGTCGGTCATCGGTCTCCTCCCGAGGTGTGACGACGGGCACCGAGCGACGCGGTGCAGGCGTACAGCACGCCGGCGACGGGCAGGGCCACCACGACGCCGAGGTTCATGGCGCCCAGCGGGCCCCGCGCGGCGCCGTCGGTGAGCAGGAAGCCCACCACCGTGGCGATGTGGGGGTCGGCGGAGGTGATCAGGCCCAGCCCTACGACGGTGCCCACGACGAGCGAGAACACCGCCGGCCCGCCCAGGGCCGCCACCCGCACCAGGTCGAAGCCGGTGTGGCGGCGGCGCCACTGCTCCACCAGGAACACCGCCGACCAGGCCGACATCGCCACCCCGATGACGGCCAGGAACGCCTGGAAGGTCGCGAAGAAACTGGGCGAAACGAACAGCACGTACCAGCCGCCGACGGCCATCAGCACGCCGTCCACCAGAACGGCCAGATGCCGCCGGAGCGGAATGCCCAGGGCCAGCATCGACATGCCCGAGCTGTAGATGTCCATGATCGCCCCGGAGGCGAACCCCCCGATGGCGGTGAGCAGATACGGCACCAGGAACCAGGTGGGCAGCTCGGCCGCGAGCGCCCCCACCGGGTCGGCGGCCGCCGCCCCGGCCAGTTTCGGATCCCCGGCGTTCAGCACCACCCCGAACACCAGCAGCGCCAGCGGCGGCAGCACCCCGCCGAGCGTGGTCCACCCCGTGATCGCCCGCCCGCTGGTCGTCCGCGGCAGATAACGGCTGTAATCGGCGCCGCAGTTGACCCAGCCCAGGCCCAGCAGCGTCATCGCGAACACGATGCCGCCGACGAACGTGCCGAGGCCGCCCGCCCGGCCGTGCCCCAGCGCGGACAGGTCGATGCGGTCGGCCATCAGCACCAGGTACACCACGGTCAGTGCAGTGATCGCGGCGGTCAGGTACTTCTGCACCCGCATGATCAGCGCATGCCCGTAGATGCCGACCACCACGACCACCACCGCCGTCACCGCAAAACACAGCGCCTGCGCCGTAGTTGTCGGCGTCCGCGCGTCGGCCCGGGCGAAGACGCCGGGCGCGACGCGCGCCAGGACCGCCGCACCCCCCAAAGAGGACAGCGCGACCAGGACGGTCTCCCAGCCGACGTTGGAGACGTAGCTGAACAGCGTGGGCAGCTTGTTGCCCTGCCGCCCGAAGGAGGATCGGCCGATGGCCATGGTGGGCGCACCGGTGCGCGTCCCGGCTATCGAGATCAGCCCGACCAGGAGGAACGAGAGCACATAGCCGAGCGCCCCGGAGGCGATCGCCTGCCAGGGGCTGAGGCCGAGGCCCATGAGGTAGACGCCGTAGGCGATGGACAACAGGGAGAGCCCGGACGCGGCCCAGGGCCAGAACAGCGACCGGGGGCTGCCGTGCCGCTCGGTGTCGGGCACCGGATCGATGCCATGGCGTTCGACGGCACCGGCCAAGACCTCCGCCGCGGCGGACGGTACGGTCCGCTCCTCCGACTGTTGCTGCGTCATGCGGACATGATCCCGCACCCGCTCCCAAAGTGGCGGCCCGGTCCGTCTATCACGAATACGGGGGCGGTCGGGCTTCCTGATCGCAAGACTGAGCGGCTTTGGCAATTTCGGGGACATTGCGATCAGTGGGCGGTACGGTCCTCGCCATGGATTTCGGACGGCGCTCTGCCGCCGAAGGCTCCCCTCGCCGAGCCGTGCATCCGCATTCCCCGTGACGCGCAGGACCCGCATCCTTAAGGAGACGGCCGATGAACGCCGCACCAGGGACCCCGGAGGGCGCAGCCCCGGGCCCCGGCCCCGAACTGGCCCTGAAGATCTTAGTCGCGGGCGGTTTCGGGGTGGGCAAGACCACCCTGGTGGGCTCGGTCAGCGAGATCCGCCCGCTGCGGACCGAGGAAGGACTCAGCGAGGCCGGGGAGGGGGTGGACGACACCGGGGGAGTGGACACCAAGGCCACCACCACCGTGGCGATGGACTTCGGCCGCATCACCATCCGGGAGGGGCTCTCCCTCTATCTCTTCGGCACCCCGGGGCAGGACCGCTTCTGGTTCCTGTGGGACGACCTCTCCGAGGGCGCGCTGGGCGCCGTGGTCCTCGCCGACACCCGCCGGTTGCAGGACTGCTTCCCGGCGGTCGACTACTTCGAGCGCCGCGCGATCCCGTTCCTGGTCGCCGTCAACTGCTTCGCCGACACGCGGTCCTACGGGGCGGACGAGGTGGCCCGCGCGCTGGATCTGGACCGCGGCACCCCGGTCGTCCTCTGTGACGCGCGGGACCGCGACTCCGGCAAGGAGGTGCTGGTCCGGCTCGTCGAGCACGCCGGCCGGCGGCACTCCCCCCGGACACCTGCCCCGGTGGGATGACCTGCGGACGGGCGGGGCGCGGACCCCGAAGGGCCCGCGCCGCGCACCGGGTCAGCCCGCGATCGCCGCGAGCCCGACGACCTTGTCGATCGTGACCCGCACCACCACCTCGCCCGGCACACCGTTGCGCGCGCCGTATTCCTCCGCACGGTCCTCGCCCATGTAACGGGCCGCGATCCGGGTCGCCCAGTGCCGTACGTCGGCCAGGTCGTCGCTGATCTCCGCCGAGCCCTGCACGGTCACGAAGGAGAACGGCGGCCGGTCGTCGTCGACGCACAGGGCCAGCCTGCCGTCGCGGGCCAGATTGCGTCCCTTGACCGTGTCCGCACCCGTGTTGAACACCAACTCGTCGCCGTCCAGGAGGAACCAGATCGGGGCCAGGTGCGGGCTGCCGTCCGCCCGCACGGTCGCCAGCTTTCCGGTCCGGGTGCCCTCGGAGAGGAACCTGCGCCACTCGTCGTTCGTCATCTTGTGTGCCATGCCGACATCCTCTCCGCGCGTCGGCGCGGGCGCCGCCTGGCACGCCGGGCCGCGGGCCGCTTGCCGAGACGGCGGAGGTGGGACAGGCTGGCACGGCAGTCCGCGGAGGGGCCATGGGCTGCCGTCCGGCCAGGACCGCGGCCGGGGACACGGGGAGGAAGCGTCACATGGCATTGAGCAGCGGACTCGACTGGCTGCTGGACGACCTGACCAAGCGGGTGGAGAAGGTACGGCACGCGTTGGTGCTCTCCAGCGACGGGCTGGTGACCGGCGCGAGCGAGGGCCTGGGGCGGGAGGACGCCGAGCATCTCGCGGCGGTCGCCTCGGGACTGCACAGCCTCGCCAAGGGATCGGCGTTGCACTTCCGCGGCGGGCAGGTCCGGCAGACCATGATCGAGTTCGACGACGGGGTGCTGTTCGTGACGGCGGCGGGGGACGGCAGCTGCCTGTGCGTGCTGGCCGGCGCGGACGCCGACCTGGGGCAGATCGCCTACGAGATGACGCTGCTGGTCCATCGCGTCGGCGAGCACCTGGGCGTCGCGGTGCGCCGGCCGGAGAGTTATCCACAGGTCTGAGGCGGGGGTTGACGCACTGTCACCGCCTGCGGCTATGGTCGTGACTGTCAGTGATCGACGCTGACCGACCGAGTTGCGGGGGAATGACATGACAGTGATGTGTGACGGGCAGCAGACGCTCCCGAAGGGCCGAGCGGCCCATGAACTGGAGCTGCGCAGCGGCGAGTTCGAGCTCGCCGTCCAGCTCGGAGAAGTCCGTACGGTGCCGCCCGGCAGCGCCGACGACCCACCGGGCGCCGGAGTCCTCGGCGGGCGCCGGGTCCCGGCCGAGGAGATCGCCCGGCTCCAGGCGGAGCCCGGCTTCCCGGAGGCGCTCCGCGAGCGCATCCGCACGGTCGGCACGACCGAGGCCGCCCGGCAGATGGGCGTCGGACCGGGCCGGGTGCTCCGCCTGACCCGCGCCGGCTGCCTCGCGCCCGTCCGGTTCTACGTGAACCGCTACGGCGCGGTGGTCTGGCTCTATCTCGCCGCGGAGGTCGCCGACTTCGCCGAGCGTGAACCGGACCTGCTCCGGGGCAACACCCCCGCGGCGATGCGCGTGATGCTCGACGGCGGCCAGGACTGGCGGGCCCGCCAGTGGCGCAGCCGCCGGGTCGCGCAGCTCATGGGGCAGACCGACGACCCCTGGGAGTCGGCCGCGGTGATCGCCGCCGTACTGCCCCCGGAGGAGCTGGCCTCGGTGGTCGGCAACCCCCTGGAGCGGTCCGTGCTGCGCCGGCTCCGGCCCACCCTCGCGACGATGATCACCGCCACTCCGGCGGCCCGGGAAGCCTGCGAACGGGTGCTGGCGGCCGACGAGTTCGACGAGGTCCTGTGGTACCGCGTCCATCTCGCCCGAGCCCTCGAAGAGGCCCGCAGAGAGGATCCCGGACGGGTCCGCCGGATGCTCCCCGTGGAGCTGGCCGTCCGGCCGGGTCAGCCACCCAGTTTCCGGAACAGCCCCTCCTGGACGACCGAGACCAGCAGCCTGCCCTCGCGGTCGTAGATCCGCCCGCGGGCCAGGCCCCGGCCGCCGGTGGCGATCGGGGACTCCTGGTCGTAGAGGAACCACTCGTCCGCGCGGAACGGGCGGTGGAACCACATCGCATGGTCGAGCGAGGCCATGTCGAAGCCGCGCGGGCCCCAGAGCGGCTCGATCGGGATGCGGACCGCGTCCAGCAGCGTCATGTCGCTGGCGTAGGTCAGCGCGCAGGTGTGCACGAGCGGATCGTCGCCCAGCGGCCCGACCGCCCGCATCCACACCGCGCTGCGCGGCTCCGCACCCTCGATCTCGTCCGGCGTCCAGCGCAGCCGGTCGACATACCGGATGTCGAACGGCTAACGGCGGGCCATCCGCTCCAACGCCTCGGGCAGCCCGCCCAGATGCTCGCGGACCTCCTCCACGACCGTCGGGAGGTTCTCCGGGTCGGGCACCGCGCGACGCATAGGCAACTGATGTTCGAAGCCGGGCTCCGGCTTGTGGAAGGAGGCGGTCAGATTGAAGATCGTGCGTCCCTCTTGGACCGCGACCACCCGGCGCGTGGTGAAGGAACGCCCGTCCCGCACCCGCTCGACCTGGTACACGATCGGCACCCCGGGCCGGCCCGGGCGCAGGAAATACGCATGGAGCGAGTGCACCGGGCGGTCACCGTCGGTGGTCCGCCCGGCGGCGACCAGCGCCTGGCCCGCGACCTGTCCGCCGAAGACCCGCTGGAGGCTCTCCTGCGGACTGCGGCCGCGGAAGATGTTCACCTCGATCCGTTCGAGATCCAGCAGGTCGACGAGCCTCTCCGCAGGATTGGTCATGACCGATGGCCCTCCCTCGCATGCCCCGGCGGCCTCGGGCGAAGCCGTCGCCTCACAACTGACCCACGTCCGTGACCCGCACGACCGCGCGCCCCTCCTCGTCCGAGGCGGCCAGATCCACCTCGGCGGAGATGCCCCAGTCGTGATCACCCTTCGGGTCGGCGAAAGTCTGCCGCACCTTCCACAGCCCGTGCTCGGCGTCCTCCTCGATCTGCAGGAGTTTCGGGCCGCGCGCGTCCGGGCCGGTGCCCAGGTCCTCGTACTCCTCCCAGTACGCGTCCATCGCCTCGCCCCAGGCGTCCGCGTCCCAGCCCGACTCGGCGTCCATCTCGCCGAGTTCCTCGACCTTGTCCAGCGCCGCCAGCTCCACCCGCCGGAACATCGCATTGCGCACCAGCACCCGGAAGGCCCGGGCGTTGGCCGTGACCGGCCGGACCTGATCCGCCCGCTCCTGGGCCTGGTCCGCCGTCTCCTCCTCCGGGTTGGCCAGCTGCTCCCACTCGTCCAGCAGACTGGAGTCCACCTGCCGCACCATCTCGCCCAGCCAGGCGATGATGTCCTGGAAGTCCTCCGACTTCAGATCGTCCGGCACGGTGTGGTCCAGCGCCTTGAAGGCGCTCGCGAGGTACCGCAGCACGATGCCCTCGGTGCGCGCCAGCTCGTAGAAGGAGGTGAACTCCGTGAAGGTCATGGCGCGTTCGTACATGTCGCGGATGACCGACTTCGGCGACAGCGGGTGGTCACCCACCCAAGGGTGGCTCCTGCGGTACAGCCCGTAGGCGTGGAAGAGCAGCTCCTCCAGCGGCTTGGGGTACTCGACGTCCATGAGCCGTTCCATGCGCTCTTCGTACTCGACGCCGTCGGCCTTCATCTGGGCCACTGCCTCGCCGCGCGCCTTGTTCTGCTGCGCGGCCAGGATCTGCCGCGGATCGTCCAGCGTGGACTCCACGACCGACACCATGTCCAGCGCGTAGGACGGCGACTCCGGATCGAGCAGATCGAAGGCGGCCAGCGCGAACGTCGACAGCGGCTGGTTGAGCGCGAAGTCCTGCTGCAGATCCACGGTCAGCCGGACGATCCGGCCCTCCGCGTCCGGCTTGTCCAGCCGCTCGACGATCCCGCCGTCCAGCAGCGACCGGTAGATCGCGATGGCCCGCCGGATGTGCCGCAGCTGGTTCTTGCGCGGCTCGTGGTTGTCCTCGAGCAGCTTGCGCATCCCCTCGAAGGCATTGCCCGGGCGGGCGATCACCGACAGCAGCATCGCGTGGGTCACCCGGAAACGCGAGGTCAGCGGCTCCGGATCGGACGCGATCAGCTTCTCGAAGGTGTTCTCGCCCCAATTGACGAAACCCTCCGGCGCCTTCTTGCGGACCACCTTGCGCCGCTTCTTCGGATCGTCGCCGGCCTTCGCCAGCGCCTTCTCGTTCTCCACGACGTGCTCCGGCGCCTGCGCCACGACGAAGCCGGCGGTGTCGAAGCCGGCCCGCCCGGCCCGGCCCGCGATCTGGTGGAACTCCCGCGCCCGCAGCGTCCGCACCCGCGACCCGTCGTACTTGGTCAGTGCCGTGAACAGCACCGTCCGGATGGGGACGTTGACGCCTACGCCGAGGGTGTCCGTTCCGCAGATGACCTTCAGCAGGCCCGCCTGGGCGAGCTTCTCCACCAGCCGGCGGTACTTCGGCAGCATCCCGGCGTGGTGGACGCCGATGCCGTGGCGTACGTACCGCGACAGGTTCCTGCCGAACTTCGTGGTGAACCGGAAGTTGCCGATCAGCTCGGCGATCTGGTCCTTCTCCGCGCGGGTGCACATATTGATGCTCATCAGGGCCTGCGCCCGCTCCACGGCGGCGGCCTGCGTGAAGTGCACGATGTAGACGGGGGACTGGCGGGTCTCCAGCAGCTCGGTGAGCGTCTCCGTCAGGGCGGTGGTGCGGTACTCGTACGACAGCGGCACCGGCCGGGTTGCCGAGCGCACCACCGACGTCGGCCGCCCGGTGCGCCGGCTGAGGTCCTCCTCGAACCGCGACATGTCGCCGAGCGTCGCCGACATCAGCACGAACTGCGCCTGCGGCAGTTCGAGCAGCGGAATCTGCCAGGCCCAGCCGCGGTCCGGCTCGGCATAGAAATGGAACTCGTCCATCACGACCTGGCCGATGTCGGCGTCCTTACCGTCCCGCAGCGCTATCGAGGCGAGGACCTCGGCGGTGCAGCAGATGACCGGGGCGTCGGCGTTCACCGACGCATCGCCGGTGAGCATGCCGACGTTCTCAGTGCCGAAGAGCTTGCACAGATCGAAGAACTTCTCCGACACCAGCGCCTTGATAGGGGCGGTGTAGAAGGTGACCTGATCATGGGCGAGGGCGGTGAAGTGCGCGCCGGCCGCCACCATGCTCTTCCCGGAGCCGGTGGGGGTCGACAGGATCACGTTCGCCCCCGAGACCACCTCGATCAGCGCCTCCTCCTGGGCGGGGTAGAGCGAGATCCCCTGCTGCTCGGCCCAGCCCGAAAAGGCTTCGAAGAGGGCATCGGGGTCGGCGTCGTTCGGCAGATGATCGATGAGGGTCACGCCCCCATACTGCCTGTCTTCACCCCGGATCAGGGAACCGGTAACCCATACGGAGATCAACTGAACCCCCCATGGACGTTCCGGTACCGTTCGCTCACCTTCCGTGAGTGGTGGCCGTCCTCTGAGTCCGTCCGTCTCTCTGAGTCCGTCTCTCTGAGTCCGTCGCTCTGGGTCCGTGCCTCTGAGCCCGTTCACTGCGCTCGTCCGCCGGGGCCGTCCACGGCGGCCATCCACTGCGGCCGCCCTCGGGGGCCGTCCGGCCCCTGGGGCCGTCCTCTGTGGTCGTCTTCTGCGGTCGTTCTGGGCGGTCGTTCTCCCGAGCAGGTCGTTGAGCAGGTCGCCGGGCGGGGCCCCGCCTCCGTACGGAGATCATCTCCCGCTACGCTGAGTCGCCGACCCGGCGTCAGCAGCGCGGACGGTGAGCGTGCCGGACGCGACACACCTACCGGGCACGACACACCGACGGGCGCGATGCAGTAGCCGGCACGACGGACGTACCAGGCATGGCATGACGGACCTGCCAGGTGCGACGTACGCGCCGGGCGCGGGAGGTGTGCCGGGCACGACGTACGGGTCGGGTGCGACGTTCGCGCCAGGCACGGGAGGTGTGCTGGGCGCGGGAGGTGTGCCGGGTGCGAGGCGCGAGCGCGGTACGACGCACGAGCCGGGCGTGAGGCGTGGGCCGAACACCGGAAAAGCCGAGCACGGACAACGACAACAACACGACAACAAGGGGTGGGGAACAACCATGATGGGACCGGCGCACTCGCTGTCCGGGGCGGCGGCCTGGCTGGGGGTGGGCGCGGCGGCCGCAGCCGCGGGACATCCGATGCCCTGGCCGGTGCTCGTCTGCGGGGCCCTGATCTGTGCCGGGGCGGCACTCGCCCCGGACCTCGACCACAAGTCCGCGACCATCTCGCGGGCCTTCGGGCCGCTCTCGCGGATGGTGTGCGAGGTCGTCGACAACATCTCGCACGCCGTTTACAAGGCGACCAAGATGCGCGGCGACGCCAACCGCTCCGGCGGGCACCGCACGCTGACCCACACCTGGGTGTGGGCCGTGCTGGTCGGCGGCGGCATGGCGCTGCTGGCGATGCGGGGCGGGCGCTGGGCGGTGCTCGGCATCCTCTTCGTCCACATGGTGCTCGCGATCGAGGGGCTGCTGTGGCGGGCCGCCCGGGTCTCCAGCGATGTGCTGGTGTGGCTGCTCGGTGCTGCCTCGGCCTGGATCCTGGCCGGCATCCTCGACCAGCCGGGCAACGGCGCGCACTGGCTGTTCACCGAACCCGGCCAGCAGTACCTCTGGCTGGGCCTGCCGATCGTGCTCGGTGCGCTGGTCCATGACATCGGCGATGCCCTGACGGTTTCCGGCTGCCCCATCCTGTGGCCGATCCCGATCGGCCGGAAGCGCTGGTACCCGCTCGGCCCGCCCAAGGCCATGCGGTTCAAGGCCGGCAGCTGGGTGGAACTGAAGGTCCTGATGCCGGTGTTCATGCTCCTGGGCGGACTCGGCGGCTTGGGGGCGCTCGGCTTCATCTGAGTGTGGCGGAGTTGGAGGTGGGGGTGGAGGTGGGGGAGGAGGGGCGGGGGCGGGACGGGGGAGAGAAACGGGGGAGCGGTCCGGTGGGTTGCCGCCGGGCGGGGTGGGCCGGCGGCCCACCCGTTTCCCGCTCCACCTGGTCCACCCCGCCCCGGCGCCCCACCCCGCTCCCAGTGCCCCGCCCGTCCGAGCGCCCCACTCGCCCCGCCCTCTGCCCTTAGTGCCCCACCTGCCCCAACTGCGCCGCCCGTCCAAGCGCCGCGCCCGTCCCAGTGCCCACCCCGCCCCACCACCCCGCCCGCCCCACTGCGGCCGCCCGCCCCACCGCCCCGCTCATCCCACAGCCCCGACCCCCCCTGCCCCACCGCCCCACCCATCTCACCGCCCCGCCGGTCCCAAGTGGTCCGGCCGCCCCGCTTCACCGGCCGTCGGCTATCCGTGCCAAGAGCGCCACAGTGCCGCGTAGGGGCCGTTTGCGGTGACCAAGTCGTGGTGGGTGCCGAGTTCGCTGATGCGGCCGTTCTCGACTACGGCGATCACGTCGGCGTCGTGGGCGGTGTGCAGGCGGTGGGCGATGGCGACGACCGTGCGGCCGTCCAGGACCTTGCCCAGTGAGCGCTCCAGGTGGCGGGCGGCCCGCGGGTCGAGGAGTGAGGTGGCCTCGTCGAGGACCAGGGTGTGCGGGTCGGCCAGGACGAGACGGGCCAGGGCGATCTGTTGGGCCTGGGCGGGGGTCAGGGTGTGGCCGCCCGAGCCGACCTCGGTGTCCAGCCCACTGTCCAGGGCCCGGGCCCAGCCATCGGCGTCCACCGCGCCCAGGGCGGCCCACAGTTCGGCGTCGTCGGCGTCGGTGCGGGCGAGCAGCAGGTTGTCGCGCAGCGTTCCGACGAAGACATGGTGTTCCTGATTGACCAGTGTGACCTGCTCGCGGACCCGCTCGGCGGACATCGCGGAGAGTTCCGCACCGCCCAGCGTCACACTGCCCGTACGGGGACCGTAGATCCCCGCGAGCAACCGGCCCAGCGTCGACTTGCCGGCACCGGACGGGCCGACCAGGGCCAGGCGGCTGCCGGGACGGATGCGCAGGGAGACCTCGCGCAGGACGTCGACGCCGGTGCGGTAGCCGAAGCTCACGTCATCGGCGTGCACGTCGCGGCCGTCGGGCAGCCGCTCCGCGTCCGTCGTCCCGGGTTCGATCTCCCGGACGCCGACGAGCCGGGCGATGGACACCTGGGCCACCTGCAACTCGTCGTACCAGCGCAGGATCATGCCCACGGGATCGATCATCATCTGGGCGAGCAGCGCACCGGTCGTCAGCTGGCCCGCCGTGAGCCAGCCGTGCATCACCATCGCCCCGCCGAGCAGCAGCACCGCGCCCAGCAGCACCACGTGCGTCAGGTCGACGACCGGGAAGAGGACCGACCGCAGGAAGAGGGTGTAGCGCTCCCACTGGGTCCATTCGCGGATCCGGCGCTCGGAGAGGGCGATGCGGCGGGCGCCCAGGCGGTGCGCCTCGATGGTGCGTCCGGCGTCCACGGACTCGGTGAGGACGGCGGACACCGCCGCGTACCCCGCTGCCTCCGAACGGTAGGCGGACGGCGCCCGCTTGAAGTACCAGCGGCAGCCGACGACCAGCAGGGGCAGCGCGATCAGCACGGACAGGGCGAGCGGCGGGGCGGTCACGGTCAGCCCGCCCAGCAGCAGCGCCACCCACACCACACCGATCGACAGCTGCGGCACGGCCTCACGCATCGCGCTGGAGAGCCGGTCGATGTCCGTGGTGATCCGGGACAGCAGATCGCCGGTGCCGGCCCGCTCCAGAACGCCCGGCGGCAGCGCCACGGACCGTACGAGGAAGTCCTCGCGCAGGTCCGCCAGCATCCGCTCGCCGAGCATCGCACCGCGCAGCCGGACCATGCGGACGAACACCGTCTGCAGGATCAGCGCGAGGGCGAACAGGGCGATGGTACGGCCGAGTTGGAGCTGCCGATCGCCCGCGGAGAGCTTCTCGACGACCCCGCCCAGCAGGTACGGACCGGCCATCGAGGCGATCACCGCCGCGGCGTTGACGGCGACCAGCACGGTGAACTCCCGGCCGTGCCGACGGATCAGCTCGGCGACATAGCTCCGTACCGTCGCCGGGGAGCCCACGGGCAGGGTGGTGAGCGTCTGCGGGGCGTCCGGATCGTGCTCCGGCGGCGCCAGGCCGATCATGGGGTCTCCTCGATCTCGATCGATCTCGATCATGCGGTCTCGTCGACCTGAGCGGTCGTCAGCACCCGCTCGGGGTTCTCGTCCCGGGCTTCTTCTGGGGCCAGGTTCGTATGCGGCGCTACTTGACCTCCCGGGCCCCGAGCGGCCTCGGCTTCCGTCTCCCGAGCGGCTTCGGACTCCGGTTCCCGAGCTGCCTCGGCTTCCGTCTCCCGAACGGGTTCGGGACCCGTCTCCCGAGCGGCTTCGGACTCCGGTTCCCGAGCTGCCTCGGCTTCCGTCTCCCGAACGAGTTTGGGACCCGTCGCCCGAGCGGCCTCGGCTTCCGTCTCCCGAGCGGCTTCGGGTTCTGCCTCCCGGGTGACGATGGCGCGGTAGGCGGGGTGGCTGTGCAGCAGTTCGCGGTGGGGAGCCTCGGCGATGACCTTGCCCTCGTGGAGGAACGCGACCTGGTCGGCGCGGTCCAGGAGCAGCGGGCTGGAGGTCAGCACGACCGTCGTACGACCGGTCCGTACTTCCCGCAGGCCGTCGGCGATCCGGGCCTCGGTGTGCGCGTCCACGGCGCTGGTCGGCTCGTCGAGCACCAGTACCTCCGGGTCGGTGACCAGCGACCTGGCCAGCGCCAGCCGCTGCCGTTGGCCGCCGGAGAGTGACCGGCCGCGCTCGGTGATGTGAGTGCGCATCGGGTCCCCGGAGTCGTCGAGCGAGGCCTGTGCCAAGGCGGTCAGCACATCGCCGCACTGGGCGGCGGTGAGTGCCTCATCGGCGGCCAGCCGCCCGGAGGACGGCACGTCGAGCAGCTCACCGAGGGTGCCGGACAGCAGCATCGGGTCCTTGTCCTGTACGAGCACGGCCCTGCGGGCGGCGCCCCGCGGCAGGTCGTCCAGTGGAATGCCGCCCAGGGTGACCGACGGCAGGCCCTGCCCCACACCGCCACTTGCCCGGCGGGACGCGCCCTCTCCGCCGCCTCCGCCAACGCCGCCGCCGCGCACGCCCTCTACGCCGCGCGGGCCCTCTACGCCGCGCGGGCCCTCTACGCCCCGCACGCCGTCTCCACCACGCGCGCCGTCTCCACCATCCACGTCGTGGGGCCCGTCGCCCTGCGCAGGGGCCGCGTCCGCACGGTCCACGTGGTCGGTAGGGGCCGCCCAGGCCGCATCGCCGGCGGGGGCCGCATGGCCGGCGGGGGCCGTGTGGTCCGCAGGGCTCGGACGGTTGGCACCCTGCGCCTGGCCCGCAGTTACCGACGGAGCCGTACAGACCGCCCGGCCCCCATGGGCATGACCGCCCAGCCGTTCCGCCAGTCGGCCGGCCGTGTCCGGGTCGCCGCAGACCACTGCGGTCAGCCGGCCGGCCGGTGCGGTCAGGCCGCTGACCGGGTCGTGCAGATCACCGCCGGTCAGGGCCTGGTTGTTGTCCCCGTCCCGGCCGCCGGCCGGCCGGTGCTGGGCCAGGACGCGGGCGGTGCGCCGGGCCGACGGCCGGGCGAAGGACAGCGCCTGGGCGATCTCCTCGAAGTGCCGGAGCGGCAGCAACAGGAACGTGACCGCGCTGTAGATCATGACGAGTTCGCCGACCGCGACCGTGCCGTCGAGGGCGAGCCGGGTGCCGTACCAGACCACCGCGATCAGCAGCAGGCCCGGCAGCACGACCTGGACGGCCGCGATCAGCGACCACATCCGGGCGCTGCGGACGGCGGCCCGGCGGACCTCCTGGGAGGCGGCGCGGTAGCGGCCGAGGAAGAGCTCCTCGCCGCCGATGCCGCGCAGGACGCGCAGGCCGGCGACGGTGTCGGAGGCGAGTTCGGTGGCCCGGCCGGCCATCTCGCGCTGGGCGTCGGCCCGCCGGGCGGCGGGCGGCAGCAACGGCAGTACGGCCAGCGCCAGGACGGGGACGCCGAGCGCCACCAGGATGCCGAGGTGCGGCTCCCGGACGACCAGGGCGGCCGCGACCGCGACCGCGGTGACCGCGGCCGCGCCGAACCGGGAGATCGTCTCGACGAACCAGCCGATCTTCTCCAGGTCACCGGTGCTGACGGCGACGATCTCACCGGCCGCCACCTGCCGGGTCATGGCCGAACCCAGCTCCGTGGTCTTGCGGGCGAGCAGCTGCTGCATCCGGGCGACGGCGGTGATCCAGTTGGTGACCGCGGCGCGGTGCAGCATCGTGCCGCCCAGCGCGATCAGCGCACCGAGCACCAGGATCAGCCCGCCGGACAGTGCCAGCCGGCTGCCGTCGCGGTCGACCGCGGCCTGTACGGCCATGCCCACCGGTAGCGGGAAGGAGGCGATGGCGCCGAAGTTCACCAGGCCCCAGGCGAGGGCCTTCAACTGGCCGCCCAGCTGCTGTCTGTAGAGCCAGCGGAGGAAGCTGCCGCCCGTACGGACGTCGGGGACACCGGGGTCGGGATGCGGAAGGTCGCGGATCTGCATGATGCCCCAGGCGAAGTAGTCGTGGCTGAGTGGCTGAGTGGCTGAGTGGCTGAGTGGCCCACTGGTCCGCTGGCCCTGGAAGCCGCGGAAGTCGGGAAAGTGGTGGCCGAGTGGCCGTGGAAGTAGCAGAAGTAGCGGACGTCGGGGAAGTGGTGGTCGAGTGGTGTGGTGGAAGTCGCGGAAGTCGTGGTGGGGTGTCGAGGAGGGGGTGGCGCGCCGTCTCCGGTCCCGCGCCCGGCCCCTTTCCGGCAGGCGAAATTCCCCTCGCACCGGTCGCGTTGCCCGTCCCGTTGCCGGCGGAGGTCCTGGAAGACTGGCCCGGGGAGTGGGCTGATTTCAATCGATTTTTCCGCTGCGCCCGCGCGTTCAGGACAATCGTCCGGCACGGCTCGCCGATGCGGCGGGCGCTGAACGGACGTCAGTCGCATGGTGCGACCATGGGGGCATGCGACGTGCGGGCGGTGTGATGCGGAGGGCGGCGGTGGCCGCGGCGGGACTGGTCCTTCTGGCCGGCTGTGGCGGGGGCGGTCAGGACGGCAAGGACGACGGGGCGGGCAAGGGGGAGCGCCCCGGCGGCCCGGCACGTGGCGCGTCGGCCACCACCCACCTCAAGAACATCCCCGGCATCGGCACCACCCTCCGGTCCCGCATCCCCGCCGGCTCCCGTCAGGTCGTGGCGGTCTACGGCAAGGCGGCGGACTCCGCCGATGCCACCGTCGTCCTGTACGAGAAGGGCCCCAAGGGCTGGAACCGCAAAGGCAGCTGGCCGGCGCACAACGGCCGGCGCGGCTGGACGACGGACCACCACGAGGACGACAAACGCAGCCCCGTCGGGGTGTTCACGCTGACCGATGCGGGCGGGGTGCTCGCGGACCCGGGTGCCAAGCTGCCCTACACCCACTCCACCGCCTTCACCCCGCCGTCGTACTGGTCCAAGAACACCCGCCATGACTTCGATTACGTCATCGCGATCAACTACAACCGGGTGAAGGGCGCCTCACCGCTGGACCCGACCCGTCCCCAGGGGCAGTCCAAGGGCGGCGGAGTCTGGCTGCACCTCGACCACGGCAGCGGCACCTCCGCCTGCGTGAGCGTCTCGAAGTCCGCGATGCAGACGCTGCTGCGCACCCTCGACCCGGCGCGGCAGCCCGTGGTGGTCATGGGGGACGCGGCGCATCTGGCGGCCTGAGAGCCGCCCGTCGGGGAAGAGACCCCGTCCCGTATCGGCCCCAAGCTCTTAAGGCCCAGCCCTCACGACCCCAAGTAGTTACGGGGACGAGCCGTAACGAGGGTGAGCCGTAACGCGGACGAGCCGTAACGGGATGAGTGCGGCACCTCCGGAGGAAGGGGGTGCCGCCATCGCTCCCGACCAATTGCGTACGGGCCGTGCGTTCCGCCTTGGATCAAGCTCCAAGATTTGCCCGGAAGTTACAGCGAGCTCTTTCGTGGGGAACACCAAGCGACCATAGTGACGGACCGCGGAAGTCCACTTCCGCATAACAAAATCCGTCCATGGAGGAGTGCCCGTGCCGCACGCCACCGCACCTTTCGTCCGGCGCGCAGGCCGTCTGCTGCGCACCAGCCTGTTCGTGCAGGTACTCGTCGCCCTCGTCCTCGGTGTCGTCGTCGGGCGGCTGTGGCCGCAGGCCGGATCGGCGCTCCAGCCGCTCGGGGACGGCTTCGTCCGGCTGATCAAGGCGGTGATCGCGCCGCTGGTCTTCTGCGTCGTCGTCGCCGGCATCACCAAGGCGGGCGACCTCAGGGCCTTCGGCCGCATCGGCGTCAAGGCCCTGATCTGGTTCGAGGTGGCCACCAGCATCGCCCTCGTCGTCGGGCTGCTGGCCGGCAACGTCTTCGCGCCCGGCGCCGGGATGCACGTCGACCCCGCGTCCCTGGACAAGGGCGCGGTGGACGCCAGGACGGGCGGCGGACATCTCCCGTCCGCCGCCCAGTTCGTGCTGGAATCGCTCCCCAACAGCGCGGTCGGCGCGTTCGCCGAGAACTCGCTGCTCCAGGTCCTGGTGCTGGCCTGCCTGGTGGGCGCCGCGTTGCTGCACCTCGGCCGGCAGAAGGTGCCGCAGCTGCTGCCGCTGATCGAACAGGCCCAGGAGGTCGTGTTCACCATCGTCGGCTACATCATGAGGCTCGCCCCGCTCGCGGTCCTGGGCGCCACCGCCCACCTCGTCGGCGAGTACGGACTGGGCGCGATGTCCACCTACGGCAAGCTGATCGCGGTCTGCTACGGCGTCGCACTGGCCTTCCTCGTGTGCCTGGGCCTGGCGCTGAAGGCCGTCACCGGGCTCAGTCTCTGGAAGTTCGTCCGCTACACCCGCGAGGAACTGCTGCTGGCGCTGGGCACCGGGTCCAGTGAGACCGTGATGCCGCGGATGATGCAGAAGCTGCGGGCCGCGGGCTGCCGGGACGACGCGGTGGGCCTGGTGCTGCCGACCGGCTACTCGTTCAACCTCGACGGTGCCTCGATCTACCTCTCCATCGGCACCCTCTTCATCGCCCAGGCCATCGGCGTCGACCTGTCGCTGGGGCAGCAGATCACCGTGGTGCTGGTGCTCCTGCTGACCAGCAAGGGCATGGCGGGCGTACCCGGTTCGGCGTTCCTCGCGCTGTCCGCGACCGCCTCCGCGCTGGGCGTCATCCCGGCCGCCGCGGTCGCCCTGCTGCTCGGCGTCGACCGGATCATGGACTCGATGCGGGTGGCGACGAATCTCCTCGGCAACTGCGTCGCGGTGTTCGCGGTCTCCCGCTGGGAGGGCGCACTGGACCGCGTGACGGCCAAGCGGGTCCTGAACGGCGAGCAGCCCGCCCGGCCTGCTCAGCCCACCGGAACGGCCCGGCCCACCCAGCCCGCCGATACGGCCGGGCCCACCCAGTCCGCCGACGCCACCCAGCCCCGGCCTGCCGAAACCGCGCCCGGCACGCACGACACCTGAGCCTGACAGGCCCGGCGGACACCAGCTCCGCCGGGCCCGTACGTCAACCCGCCCTACTCCTCCGGCTTTTCCGAGTCCATCCCCGGCCGGGCCTTCTTCCACAGTCCGCGGGTGAAGTCCGGGATCTCCTGCGGCGCGCCGTTCGCCTTGATGGAGCGGTCGCTCAGCGGCACCGGCGCCGTCCAGGTCGCCGCGTCGTAGACGTCGAAGTCCGGCACCAGACCCAGCCGCATGCACTGGATGAGCCGGAAGACCAGCATGTAGTCCATACCGCCGTGGCCGCCGGGCGGGTTGGCGTGCTCCTTCCAGAGCCAGTGGTCCCACTGCGCGTACTTGCCGAAGTCGCCCCACTCGTCGTTGTTCTGGTCCGGCTCCAGATAGATCCGCTCCGGGTAGTCCTCGAAGAGGCCCTTGGTGCCGCCGAGACTGTTGATCCTGCTGTACGGGTGCGGGGTGGAAACGTCGTGCTCCAGCCGGATCACCCGTCCCTTGGCGGTCTGCACGAGGCTGACCGTCCGGTCGCTTTCGATGTACGACTCCTTCCAGCTGGGGTCGTCCGCCGGCATGTGCTCCTTGCGGTACGCGGCGAGCCCGCGGGCCGGGGAGCCCATGCTGGAGATGCGCACCGCGCGGTCACCGCGGTTGAGGTCCATGTAGTTGGCGACCGGGCCGAAGCCGTGGTTGGGGTAGAGGTCGCCGCGCAACCGGGTGTGCCAGAGCCGGCGCCAGGGGCCCTCGTAGTACTTGGGGTCGAACATCAGGCCGCGCAGATCGTGGATGTACGCCCCCGCGCCGTGCAGCAGCTCGCCGAACAGCCCGGCGTGCGCCATCCGCAGCACCCGCATCTCGTTCTTGCCGTAGCAGCAGTTCTCCAGCTGCATGCAGTGTCTGCGGGTGCGTTCGGAGAGGTCGACGAGTTCCCACAACTGTTCCAGGCGGAGCGCGATCGGGCACTCCACGCCGACGTGCTTGCCGCTCAGCATCGCCGTCTTCGCCATCTCGAAGTGCCAGTCCCAGGGCGTGGCCACATAGACGAAGTCGACGTCCCCGCGCTTGCAGAGCTGCTCGAAGTCATGGTCACCGTTGGTGTAGACGGCGGGTGCGGGCTGTCCCGCGGTGGTGACCTTCTTGGCGGCCCGGGCGGTCTTCTCCTTCACCGGGTCGCACAGGGCGACCACCTGTGCGCCGGGCATCGCCAGGAACAGGTCGATCATGCTGCCGCCGCGATTGCCGAGGCCGATGATGCCGACGCGGACGGTGGAGCGCCGCTCGAACGGCACCCCGATCATGGTTCTGCCCTTGGCCGTTGGCGTTGTGTCGGCGTCGTACGCGGCACCGGCCGTCCCGGGCGTGGCCGCCGCGGCCTGAGGTACCGTCAGCCCGCCCAGCCCCAGTCCCGCGCCCGCCGCACCGGCGGTCCACAGGACGGAACGGCGGCTCGGCCCGGCCTCATCATGGCTGTGGGTGTGGTCGTGGTCGTGGTTCTGCGATCGTGCCTCGTTCATCGGTCCTCCAGGGATCGGTGGTGCGCCGGGGCATACGTGAACCTCGGTCAGGACCTTGTCGGCCGACAGCCGGAGGCACAAGAGGGCCGAGTGGCGCCGCAAAGTTGCGGAAGCCGCAGCCAGCATCTTTCGCAACACGTTGAAAAGTCTTGCAGAAAGCCTTGACGTGTTAATGACATGAACGGCAGGCTCCGGTATCGGACAACCCCCCATGGCGGCCTGGCGCGTGGCTGCTCCAGCGGGCGCGGTACGGCACGGCCGTGCCCCATGACGAAGGAGCCACAAGATGCAGCAACGTTCCCGTGTGCTGGGCGGGACGCTCGCCGGAATAGTGGCCGCGGTCGGCCTGGCCACCGTCGCGCCCTGGCCCTCCCAGGCCACCCCGCCCGGGCAGAAGACCGTCACCGCCACGCTCTTCGAGCGGAAGTACGTGGACGTCGCCAAGGCCTGCACCGACCAACTCGGCCCGGCCGGCTACGGCTTCGTCGAGGTCTCCCCGGCCTCGGAGCACATCCAGGGCGGGCAGTGGTGGACCTCATACCAGCCCGTCAGCTACAAGATCGCCGGCCGGCTGGGCGACCGCGACGCCTTCGCCTCGATGGTCAGCGCCTGCCACGCCGCGGGTGTCAAGGTCATCGCCGACGCGGTCGTCAACCACATGGCCGCCGGATCCGGCACCGGCACCGGCGGCACCCGGTACAGCAAGTACAACTACCCCGGCTTCTACCAGGACTGGGACTTCCACGGCTGCCGCAGGAGCATCTCGGACTACACCAACCGCGACGACGTCCAGACCTGCGAACTGGTCGGCCTCGCCGACCTCGACACCGGCAGCGACTACGTCCGCAGCACCATCGCCAAGTACCTCGACGACCTGCGGTCGCTGGGCGTGGACGGCTTCCGGATCGACGCCGCCAAACACATCTCCGCCACCGACCTGGCCGCCGTCAAGGCCAAGATGAAGGACCCCGGCTTCTGGGTGCAGGAGGTCATCTACGGCGCCGGCGAGGCGGTGCAGCCCGACGAGTACACCGGCATCGGCGACGTCGACGAATTCCGCTACGGCGCCCACCTCAAGAGCGCCTTCCAGAGCGGCAACATCGCCCAGCTGAAGTCCGTCGCGGACGGCAAGCTCGGCAGCGACAAGGCCCGCACCTTCGTCGACAACTGGGACACCGAACGCAACGGCTCCACGCTCACCTACAAGGACGGCGCCGCCCACACCCTCGCCAACGTCTTCATGCTCGCCTCGCCCTACGGCTCACCGAACGTCTACTCCGGCTACGAGTGGACCGACAAGGACGCCGGACCGCCCAGCGGCGCCACCGGCTGGACCGACGAGCACGCCAAGCGGGAGATCACCGGCATGGTCGGTTTCCGCAACGCGGTGGGCACGGCCGGGCTGACCGACTGGTGGGACAACGGCGGCAGCGCCCTCGCCTTCGCCCGTAGCGGCAAGGGCTTCGTCGCCCTCAACAACGGGGACGCCGCCCTGACCCGGACGTTCGCGACCTCCCTGCCCGCCGGGACGTACTGCGACGTGGTGCACGCCGCGCCGTCCTCCTGCGACGGGCACACGGTCACCGTCGGCGACGACGGCAAGGCGCAGGTCACCGTGCCCGCCAGGAGCGCGGTGGCATTGCACGTCGGCGGCTGACCCGGTCAGTCCGGCCGGGTCGCCCGCTCCAGCGCCAGGAGGGCCGAGCACCAGCCTCGGCCCTCCGTGGCCAGCTCCATCCCGATCTCGCACATCCGGTTCGCCGACAGATGCAGGTCGAAGGGGCGCGCGGTGACCTCCGCCGCCTCCTTCGCGGTGGCCGCGCCGGTCAGTTCCGGGTGCAGCATCCCGCGGTCCCCGGCGAACGCGCAGCACCCCGCGTCGTCCGGCACCACCACCTCCCGCGCACACGCCTCGGCGACCCGCCGCAGCTGCGCCTCGTCCCCCAAGTGCCGCATGGCACAGGTGGGATGGAGCACCGCGGAACCGGCCGCCCGCCGGACCGTCAGGCGCGGCAGCAGCTCCTCGGCGGCCCAGACGACCGAGTCGACGACGGTGAGCTCGGCGTGCAGCGCGCGGTTCTCCGGCGTCAGATACGGCACGACCTCCCGGACCAGGCCCAGCGTGCACGAGGACGCGTCCACCACCAGGGGCAGCAGCCCGCCGGCGGTCCAGCCCCAGGCCGCCTCGACGATGCGGTTGGCCATCACCGCCGTGCCGCGCTCGTAGCCCTTGGAGTGCCAGATCGTGGCGCAGCACGTCCCGGGCACGTCGCGGGGGATCCACACCGGCCGGCCGGCCCGCCCGGACACCGCCACCACCGCCTCGGGCAGTGACGGCCCCCGGTGCCCCGCGGGCTCCCCGAAGATCCGGTTCACACAGGCCGGGTAGTAGACCGCGGCCGCGCCGGCCCGCCGGGTCGCCGGCAGCCGGCGGGCCGCCGGGCCGGGGATCCGCGGCAGCCACTCGGGCACCAGGTCGGGGCGGACGGCCCGGCGGGCGGCCCGGGTCAGCGCGGCGGCCGGCCGGTCGCCGATCCGGTCGGCGGCCGCCACCGCCAGCCGTGCCGCCCGCTCGACCGCCCCGAACCGCCGGGCGGTCCGCTCGGCGAGCCGCTCCTCGCGCGGGGAGTGGCGCCGGTGCCGGAAGTCCTTCATCAGCCGGCCGGTGTCGATGCCCACCGGGCAGTCGAGCATGCAGGTCGAGTCGCCGGCGCAGGTGTCCACCGCGTCGTAGCCGTAGGAGTCCAGCAGCGCGCCGGTGACCGGCGATCCGGCCGGCTGGCGGAGCATCTCGCGGCGCAGCACGATCCGTTGCCGGGGCGTGGTGGTGAGGTCCTTGCTGGGGCAGGTCGGTTCGCAGAAGCCGCATTCGATGCACGGGTCGGCGAGCGCCTCGATGCGCGGGATGGTCTTCAGGCCCCGCAGATGTGCCCGCGGGTCGCGGTCGAGCAGGACGCGCGGGGCCAGGATGCCGGCCGGATCGCAGAGGTCCTTGATCCGCCACATCAACTCCGTGGCCCGCGGCCCCCATTCGAGCTCCAGGAACGGGGCGATGTTGCGGCCGGTGGCGTGCTCGGCCTTCAGCGAGCCGTCGAAGCGCTCGACGGTCAGCCGGCAGAAGTCCGCCATGAACGCCGCGTAGCGCGCCACGTCGTCCGGCTCGGCCGCGTCGAAGGCGAGCAGGAAGTGCAGATTGCCGTGGGCGGCGTGGCCGGCGACGGCGGCGTCGAAGCCGTGCCGGGCCTGGAGCTCCAGCAGCGCCGCACACGCCTCGGCCAGCCGGGCCGGCGGCACCGCGAAGTCCTCGGTGATCAGCGTCGTCCCGGCGGGCCGGGAGCCGCCCACCGCGGTGACGAACGCCTTGCGGGCCTTCCAGTAGCCGCCGAGGACGTGCGGGTCCCGGGTGAAGGCGTTGGTGACCGAGGCGACCGGCGCGACCGGTTCCAGCCCGGCCAGCACCCGGGCCGCGGCCTCCTCGTACCCCCGCAGCGCGGCCTCCTCGGGCGCCCGGAACTCGACCAGCAGCGCCGTGGTCTCCTTGGGCAGCGCCGCCCAGTCCGCCGGCACCCCGGCCACCCGCACCGACGCCCGCAGGGTGTTGCCGTCCATCAGCTCCACCGCCCGCGCCCCGGCCGCGGTGAAGTGCGGTACGGCCGCGGCCGCGGCGCCGAGCGTACGGAAGAACAGCAGCGCGCCGGCGGTGTGCCGGTCCAGCGGCAGGGTGTCGAAGACCGTCTCGGCGAGGAAGCCCAGGGTGCCCTCGGAGCCGACCATCAGCCCGCGCAGGATCGCCACCGGCGTGGCACCGTCGAGGAAGGCGTCCAGGCGGTAGCCGTTGGTGTTCTTGATCGCGTACTTGGCGCGGATCCGGGCCACCAGCGCGGTATCCGCCTCGATCTCCGCCTTGAGCGCCAACAGGCCCGCGCACAGTGCCGGTTCGGCCCGCGCCAGCTCCGCGTCGGCGTCCGGTTCCGCGGTGTCCACGATCGTGCCGGACGGCAGGACGACGGTGGCCGACGCCAGCGTCCGGTAGGAGTTACGGGTGGTGCCGGCCGTCATGCCGGAGGCGTTGTTGGCGACCACCCCGCCCAGGGTGCAGGCGATCGCGCTGGCCGGGTCGGGGCCGAGCAGCCGGCCGTACCGGGCCAGGGCCGCGTTGGCGCGCAGCACGGTCGTCCCCGGCCGGATCCGGGCCCGGGCGCCGCCGTCGAGCACCTCGATCCCGGTCCAGTGCCGCCGCACGTCGACGAGGATGTCCTCGCCCTGCGCCTGGCCGTTGAGGGAGGTGCCGGCGGCCCGGAAGACCACTTTCCGGCCCTTGCCGTGGGCGTAGGAGAAGACCGCCGAGATGTCGTCGATGTCCTCGGCCACCACCACGACCTGCGGGACGAAGCGGTACGGGCTGGCGTCGGAGGCGTAGCGCACCAAGTCGGAGACGGTGTGCAGGACCTTCTCCGGGCCGAGCAGCGCGATGAGGTCACCGCGCAGCGGCTCGGGGGTGCCGGGCGCCAGGTGGTCGGCCACCCGGTCGGGTGCCGGCCGGCCGCCGGCGGTGGGCCGCAGGGCCCCGGGCTTCGGCTCCAGCAAGGGCATGGCGGGCACTCCTCCGGGTGAGGGGGCGTCAGGTCAGTGTGGGTCACCCGGCCCGTCGACCAGGGTGGACAGCAGACCCCCGAGCACCTCGCGCTGATCGGCGGTCAGCGGAGCCAGGATCTCCTCCGCGGCGGCCCGGCGCGCGCTGCGCAACGCGCGCAGCGTGGACCGGCCGGTGTCGGTCAGCTCGATCCGCACCACGCGCCGGTTGGCCGGATCCGGTACCCGGCGGACCGCGCCGTTCGCCTCCAGGGCGTCCACCAGGGTCGTCACCGCGCGCGGGACGACCTCCAGCCGCTGGGCGAGGTCCGCCATCCGCGGCGGGGTGTCGCGGTAGTGGTCCACGATCCGCAGCACCCGGGACTGCGCGGGGGTGAAGGCGATGTCCAGGTGCGCCAGGTGGCGCTTCTGCGCGCGGTGCATCCGGCGGGTCAGCCGCACCAGTTGTTCGGCGAGGTTGCTGCTGACCGTCGGCTCAGGGGAGGGCATGCCCCGAGAGTATCAGGACCTGGTTCATTGTGAGTATAGGTAACAATGAGCTAGGCTCAGTGAAGTCCCGCTGTCCCGTACCCCTCGTAGGAGCCCATGCACCGCGACGAACCCCAATGGACCCCGCCCCCCAAGGACCCTGACACACCGGTCCAGCTCCGGCGGATCCTCACCCTCTTCCGCCCCTACCGCGGCCGGCTCGCCCTGGTCGGGCTGCTCGTCGGCGCCTCCTCCCTGGTCTCCGTGGCCTCGCCGTTCCTCCTGCGCGCGGTCCTCGACGTCGCCATCCCCGGCCGCCGCACCGGACTGCTCACCCTGCTCGCCCTCGGCATGATTGCCACCGCCGTCACCACCAGCGTCTTCGGCGTCCTGCAGACCCTGCTGTCCACCACCGTCGGCCAGCGCGTCATGCATGACCTGCGCACCGCCGTCTACGCCAAGCTCCAGCGGATGCCCCTGGCGTTCTTCACCCGCACCCGCACCGGCGAGGTCCAGTCCCGGATCGCCAACGACATCGGCGGCATGCAGGCCACGGTCACCTCCACCGCCACCTCCCTGGTCTCCAACCTCACCTCGGTCATCGCCACCGTCTGCGCCATGCTCGCCCTCGACTGGCGGCTGACCGTCGTCTCCCTCCTGCTGCTCCCGCTCTTCGTCTGGATCAGCCGCCGGGTCGGCAACGAACGCAAGAAGATCACCACCCAGCGGCAGAAGCAGATGGCCGCGATGTCCGCGATGGTCACCGAATCCCTCTCGGTCAGCGGCATCCTGCTCGGCCGCACCATGGGCCGCGCCGACTCCCTCACGAAGAACTTCGCCGGCGAATCCGAGCGCCTGGTCGACCTGGAGGTCCGCGCCAACATGGCCGGCCGCTGGCGGATGGCCACCATCGGCATCGTCATGGCCGCCATGCCCGCCCTCATCTACTGGGCCGCCGGCCTCGTCCTCCAACTGGGCGGACCGGTCTTCTCCATAGGCACCCTGGTCGCCTTCGTCTCCCTCCAGCAGGGCCTGCTGCGCCCGACCGTCTCCCTGCTGTCCACCGGCGTCCAGATGCAGACCTCACTCGCGCTCTTCCAGCGCATCTTCGAATACCTCGACCTGCCGGTCGCCATCACCGAACCCGCCGCCCCGGTCCGCATCCCGGCCCCGCGCGGCGAGATCCGGTTCGAGAACGTGCGGTTCCGCTACGACCCCGACGCCGCGCCCACCCTCGACGGCATCGACCTGACCGTCCCCGCCGGCGGCAGCCTCGCCGTCGTCGGCCCCACCGGCAGCGGCAAGAGCACCCTCAGCTACCTCGTCCCCCGCCTCTACGACGTCACCGAAGGCCGGGTCACCCTCGACGGCACCGACGTCCGCGACCTGGACTTCGACACCCTCGCCCGGGCCGTCGGCGTGGTCTCCCAGGAGACCTACCTCTTCCACGCCTCGGTCGCCGACAACCTGCGCTTCGCCAAGCCCGACGCCACCGACGACGAGATCCACCGCGCCGCCAAGGCCGCCCAGATCCACGACCACATCGCCGCCCTCCCCGACGGCTACGACACCCTCGTCGGTGAGCGCGGCTACCGCTTCTCCGGCGGCGAGAAGCAGCGCCTGGCCATCGCCCGCACCATCCTGCGCGACCCGCCGGTGCTCGTCCTCGACGAGGCGACCAGTGCCCTGGACACCCGCACCGAACACGCCGTCCAGCAGGCCATCGACGAACTGTCCGCGGGCCGCACCACCCTCACCATCGCGCACCGCCTCTCCACGGTCCGCGACGCCGACCAGATCGTCGTCCTGGACGCCGGCCGGATCGCCGAACGCGGCACCCATGACGAACTGCTCGCCGCCGACGGCCGGTACGCGGCGCTCGTCCGGCGTGACGCACACCTCACTCCGCCCGGCGAGCAGATCATGGCCGAGCAAATGACTCATGGGTAACATCCGGGGTGGCGGCGGCCGGTTGACCGGTCGGGGCGGCCGCCGCCCCCACTCCTGCCCTTCCCCGGCCGCCCGTCACAGGGCTGCGAGATCCACCGCCTCGGCCATCGCCCGGTACCCCTCGTCACCGGGATGCTTGTGGTCACCGCTGTCGAAGTGCGCCGCCAGCGCCTCCGGATCACCGGGGTCCGCCAGCGCCGCCGCGAAGTCCGCGACCGTGTCGAACTCGCCCGAGGCCCGTATCCAGTCGTTCACCTTCCGCCGCTTCGCCTCCGCGCCCGGCGTGTGGTACTCCGCCCCCTTGAACGGCATGATCGTCCCCCCGACGATCCGCACCCCCGCCGCCCGCGCCGCCGCGATCAACTCGCGGTAACCCGCGATCAGCTCGTCCGCGGACCGGTCCGGGGCCGGCTTGTACGTCGGCAGGTCGACCTCGCTGAACCCGATGTCGTTCAGCCCCACCAGCACCACCACGGAAGCCACCCCCGGCCGGTCCAGCACGTCCCGCCGGAAGCGCCCCACCGCCCGCTCCCCGAACCACGCCGAATCGCTCAGCAGCAGATTCCCGCCGATGCCCTGATTGAGCACCGGCCGCACCGCGCCCTTCCCCGCGAGCCGTTCGGCCAGCGCGTCCGCATAGCGCCCGTTGCCGTCGATCGTCGAACCGAAACCGTCGGTGATCGAGTCCCCGAAGACCACCACGGTGTCCCGCCGCGCCGGCCCGCCGTCCGCCAGCTCCACCGCCGCGAGGAAGTACCACGACACCGTCGTCTCCCCGAACACCGCCGGGTCCGTGGCCGTCAGCCGGTCCCCGGCCGCGCGGTACGCCGTGGCGTACGCCTGGGCGTGGAAGGTCGCGGGACCCGTCGGCCGGGCGAAGTACAGCGACACCGTGAGCGACTCGAAGGGCGCCACCGCCACCTCGACGGCATCACTGCGCACCTCCCCGCCCGCCGGGATCCGGACCCCCGCCGCCCCGCCGAACGTGAGCCGCCGCACCGTCCCCTCCTGCACCCCGGCACCCTCCCCGGTACGGGCCAGGGACGCGCCGGCCACCTCCAGCGGCCCGGTCCCGTACCGGTTCGACAGCACGATCCGCGCCGCCGTACCGGAACCGGTGACCCGCACCACCTGGCGCACCGTCTGCTCCGCGAACCCCTCCAGCGCCCAGTTCTCGTGGAACCCTTCACTGGGACGCTGCACGGACGCCGCCCAACCTGCCTGCCAATACGGTGGGTTGCCGTTGCCGTTGCTGTTGCCGTCCACGATCTGCTCCATGGTCCGTCGCCTCTCTCTGTCGATCACCCGGTGGCGATGACAGCGAGTCTGCTGGCGGCCGCGCAGCCCACCCAGCCCTCTGGTCTGCGTACGAACCGCATGCCTACGCATGCCAGGGTCAGCCTGCGGCCGCAGCGTCCGGCGCCCCGGCTTCAAGGCGGCCGGGAGGTGCGGCGTTTCGGGAGTTTCGCCGCCGGTCCACGGGTACCCGAGGGAGAGGTGGGTCGGCCGCACGGAGAAGCCGATGCACTGGTTCAAGTGCGCGGTGGAGGGCGACATCATCGTCGACTTCCACACCCTTGAGCCGATCGGCCCGACCGGCCTGGACCCCCGGCGGTTCGATGAGTTCATGCGTCCACTCGGTCTCCGTCCCGGGCAGCCGGCGCCGCCGCACAGCGTCCTGGCGCTCGCGGAGAACGCCTTCGGGCTGCGCGGCACCCCGGCCCGGGACGGCGAAGAGCGCTGGAGGGGCAGCCTGCTGCCCCGGTCCGAGCAGGCCGAGCAGCCGCACTGAGCGTCCGGCCCGGCCTCGCGACGGCAGGGCCCGCCTCACGTGCGCCGCCAATACAAGCCCTCCGCACGCCAGTTCACCGCTCGCCACGCCGCCGCGCCCGGTCCGGCCCGCAGCACCGGCCGGTACGGTGGACGTCCGCCACGGGCCTGCCGCCCGTCCTCTCGTTGACGAGAAGTCCGGGCCGCCCGTCCTCTCGGAAAGCGAGAAGTGCGATGAACCAGACAGCAGCCCACCCCCGTCTCGCCGCGGCGGTGGTGGTGCACAACGGCCGCGTGCTGATCGTCCGCCGCAGCTACCGCGAGCGCTTCCTGCCCGGCGCATGGGGCGTCCCCTGCGGCAAGCTGGAAGCGGGGGAGACCCCCGAAGCCGGCGCTCTGAGGGAGCTCAAGGAAGAAACCGGGCTCCTCGGTGCCATCGTCGCCCACACCGGATCCGCCAGCTTCCTCAGCGACTACCAGGGCCGACGGGTGCGCAACCACCAGGAGAACTTCCTCGTCCGGCCGCTGACCCTCGACGTCGTCCTGCCCAGCCCCGACCAGGAACACCGCTGGGCCCGGCCCGCCGAACTCGCCGACGCGGGCGTCGACGCCTACAACCTCGGCGTCATCCGCCAGGTCTTCGGCGGCCGGCTGGACGCCTCCGGACTGCGCACCATGACCGCCCGCTACGGCTACCAGGGCCTCGCCCCCACCCCCTTCACCAGCCCAAAGAGCGTGCCAGCGCGTCGAGTTCGGCAAGATACGCGGCCGGTGCGAGGGGAGTCTTGGGCGGCGGACCGGCCCGCCCGGCGCGGCCGCCGCTGACCCCGCCGGCCCGGCCGGGCACCCTGACGTACACATCGGTCACCGAGCGCTGCGGGGCGGTCTCCAGGAACAGCGTCACCGTCGGCTCCTCGCTCACCACCCGGTGCAGCGTACGGGCGTCCAGCCCGTAACTCCGACCCGCCCCGTACCGCTCTGCACACACCAGCCGGAGCCGGGCCTCCCCGACCCGCCGCAACCGCCAGGCCCCGCCCGGCCCGTCGATCGTCTCCCGGTACACCACCGCCGGGACCCCCTCCGCCGCCGGCTCGTAACACTCCATCCGCACCCGGCCCCGCACCACCGCCGACGCGATCGCACAACGGTGATTGTGGATGTCCTCCGGTTCCGCGCCCATCGGGCCGGGCCAGAAATGGACCCGCAACATGAACCGCGGCGCACCGGACAACAACACCAGCTTGTCGAAGCCCAGCACATGCCGGTACGACAGCCGCGTGCACTCCGCAAGGTCCACCGCACCGGCGGATAATCGGCGCACCAGCGGACCCAGAACCTCCGGCCGCGCCAGCTCGGCCACCACCGCACGCGCCGACTCGGGCGACGGCGGCCGCGGCCCACCGCCCAACCGGTCCATCAGCAGCCGCCGAACCTCCTCGACCTGCATCTCCGCCTCCCGTCCACCGGCACCGCCCGGCAGCCCGCTGCGCCGCACCGGCACCACCCGTCGGCACACACCCCGCACCTCACCGGCGTCGGCCCGTCCGCCGGCGCACCACATCCCGCACTCCACACCGCGCCCCACCCGGCACCGGCCTCATGGCCGGTAGGACATCAGCGCATACCGCCGCAGCACCGACAGCCCCTGATACGCCATCCACACCGGATTGCCCATCGGTCCGTCGTCCCAACGCCACACCCCGCCCCGCTGCACGGCCCGCACCCGCGCCACCGCGGCGGCCAGCTGGGCCTCCCACACCGGCAGCCCCACCCCCTCCGCAGCGATCTGCCGCGCCCCGTCCGTCATCAGCGCCCGCGCCACCCACGCCGCCCCGAAATGCCGCACGGACAACAGCTCCTGATGCAACGGATCGTCCTGCCCCGGCCGCCGCACCTCCTCCTGGCAGTTCGCCAGATCGCCCGCGCCCGCCCCCGGCAGCGCCGCCCCCGCCAGCAACCAGCGCAGCCCCTCCTCCCGCACCGCACGCTGCCGGGCATCCTCACCCAGCACCCGCGCGGCCCGGTCCAGCGTCACCACCGCCCGCGCCGTGTGCACCGCCGACGGCGCCGGATTGCCCCGGCCCGTCGCCAACGCCGCACCCCAGCACCGGTGATGACCCCGCCCCGGATCGCCCGTGGCGCCGTTGACCAGCACCGCCCGCAGCCCGCCCAGCGATGCCGAACCCGGCGCCGCCCGTAACAGCCCCCGCAGCACATTCGTCACCACGTAGGTGTTCGCCAGACCGAAGGCATCGTGATCCGGATCCAGCAGCGCCTCGCACGAATGGATCTCGGCCTCCAGCAGCCGGGGATCCGCACCCGCCCGGGCCAGCGCCCCCAGCACCACCGCGGTGACCTCCGGACGCGCCCCGCTGCCCTGCGAACGCGCCGCCCAGCCACCCCCCGGAAGCCGCAGCCGCCACAACGTCTCGGCCACCTCACCCGCGCGTATCCGCCCGTCGTACGGCGCGATGTCCAGCAGCAGATGCAGCCCGTACGCCGTGCCGAACGCCGTCGGATGCACCGGCGGTTCGCTCTCCGCCAGGGAATGCGGCCAGCCCGTCAACGGCCCGTGCCCGGGCACCTCGATCACCGACAGCCCGCGCCGCAACGCCTCGTACGCACCGTCCATCAACTCCGGCAGCGAACCCGCCGGCGACGCCACCGGCCCCGGCGCCGGCACCCCACCACCCGCCGCAGCCGCGGCCCGGGCCCGCACCAGCGCCGCCGACAGCCACACCACCGCCCCCACACCCACCCCCGCCGTCGCCGCCAGGCAGTACCGCGCCGCCTCACCGGCCAGACCCTGCGGCAGGAGCCCCACCAAGGTCTGGAACACCGCGAAGGCCGCCGCCGGCACCCCCAGCCGCGCCAGCCAGGTCAGCAACCGGGACGGAGCCGACGGCGGCCCGGCGGACGAAGGCGGCGGGCCCGGAACCGGCGCCGGCCCGCCGCCCCCGGCCACGCCGGAACGCCGTGCGCCGACCTCCTGACGCAGCATGGTCCGCTCCCTCCCCCCGGGCGCCGGCCCCCGCACCGAGCGTGCGAAAGACATCCCGATCAGTGTAGGAATCCCCACTGACAACGGGGTCGCACACCTGTCGCAGTCGCCCTCCGGCCACCCGCCGGACCCGCCCCTCAGCCCCCGCCCGCGACACCGTCCCCGGCCGCCTCCACCAGGACCACCTCCAGCGTCCGCGGACCGTGCACGCCCTCCACCCGGTCCAACTCGATGTCACTGGTGGCCGAAGGCCCGGAAATCCACGTCAGCGGACGCCCCGGGGCCAGCCGCGGCAGCGCCTCGGGCACCGACCCGACCACCTGCCCGGGCACCCGGACCACGCAGACATGGTGATCGGGCACCAACGTGATCCGCCGTCTTCCCTGGTCAGGCCCGGCATCCAGGACGAGCGTGCCGGTCTCGGCGATCGCCAAAGCGCACCCCGTCACCACACTGTCCACCGCGTCCAGTTCCCGCGCCGTCTGCTCCGCACGGTCCTCGACCACCTCCGCCCCCACCTCGGCCAGCCACCCCGGATTCAGCCCCCGGGGCACCACCACCCGCCGCGCCCCCCGCTCCGCCACCAGCCGGCCGATCAGCGCCGGCAGTCCGCCAAGATCGCTGCGGTGCACCAACGCCCGGTAATCCGCCAGGTTCTCGGCCAGCAGATCCACCGTCTCCGCCGCCGTACGGGACCCGTGCACCCGCCGGTAGTCCCGCACCAACGGCGGCTCACCGGCCCTGGCACCACCCGGCGCGCCCTCCCGCGGTACCTCCGCAAGCGCCCGCCGCACCCGCGCCAACACCACATCCCTGCTGCTCACTCGGCGTCTCCCTCTCCACCGGACGGCTGCCCGGACGACCCGCCACGCGTACGCCGCCACCAGTCACGGAACGACTCCGGCGGCACCGGCGGAAGATCACGGGCCTGCGACCACGCCCGCCCCGGCCCCGGCAACCGCCGCGGATGCAGCCCCCGCGTCCGCGCCGCCAGCCGCATCCCGCGGCGCAGCACCCCCGGGTGATCGAACGCCCAGGCCGCCGCCCGCATCGCCGCCCGCTCCGCGGCATGTCCTTTGGCCGGTTTCAGTACCACCCGGGCCCCGCCCCGGACGCCCGGACCGCCCTCCACCACCCGCTCGCGCAGGTGCACCAGCACCTCCGGGATGTCGATGGCGACCGGACACACCTCGTAACACGCCCCGCACAGCGACGACGCGTACGGCAGCGACTCCTCCAAGGGGCCGGTGAGACCGCGCAGTTGAGGAGTGAGGATGGCACCGATCGGACCCGGATACGGCGACCCGTAGGCGTGCCCGCCGGCGCGCTCGTACACCGGGCACACATTGAGACACGCCGAACAACGGATACAGCGCAGCGCCTGACGCCCGACCGGATCGGCCAGCGTGTCCGTCCGCCCGTTGTCCAGCAGCACCAGATGGAACGTCCGCGGCCCGTCCCCGTCCACCGTCCCCGTCCACGTCGAGGTGTACGGATTCATCCGCTCCGCGGTGGACGAGCGCGGCAGCAACTGCAGGAAGATCTCCAGGTCCTGCCAGGTCGGCACCACCTTCTCGATGCCCACGACCGAGATCAGGGTCTCCGGCAGGGTCAGACACATCCGCCCGTTGCCCTCCGACTCGACCACCACCAGCGTGCCGGTCTCGGCCACCATGAAGTTCGCCCCGGAGATCCCGACCTTCGCGGTCAGGAACTTCTCCCGCAGATGCAGCCGCGCCGCCTCCGCCAGCTCCACGGGCTCATCGGACAGCCCCTCCGGCGCCGGACGGCCCCAACGCCCCATCTCCCGCCGGAAGATGTCACGGATCTCCGCACGGTTGCGATGGATCGCCGGCACCAGGATGTGCGACGGCAGATCCGCCCCGAGCTGCACGATCAACTCCGCCAGATCCGTCTCGTACGCCCGGATCCCGGCCTGCTCCAACGCCTCGTTGAGCCCGATCTCCTGCGTCGCCATCGACTTGACCTTGACGACCTCCCGCTCACCGGTCGCCCGCACCAGCTCCGTGACGATCCGATTGGCCTCCGCCGCATCGGCCGCCCAGTGCACCCGGCCGCCCGCCGCGACGACCGCCGCCTCCAACTGCTCCAGATAGCGGTCGAGATGCCGCAGCGTCCGGTCCTTCACCGCGGCCCCCGCGGCCCGCAACTGCGCCCAGTCGTCCAGCTCCGCCACGGCCCTGGCCCGCTTGTCACGGATGGTGTGCGTGGCGTGCGTGAGGTTCGCGCGCAACTGCCCGTCCCGCGTGGAGACGGCCGCGGCCCGCGGAAAGGCCGGCATGCCCAGGTACGTCCCGCTCATCGCCCGCCGCCTTCCGCCGTACGCCCACTGTCCCCGGTACCGGCGCTCTCCTCCGTACCGGCCAGGATCTCCGCGATGTGCACCGGCCGGACCGCCGCGCCCTGCCGCGTCAGCATGCCGCCGATGTGCAGCAGACACGAGTTGTCGACCGTGCAGACCGCCTCCGCGCCGGTGCCGAGCACATGCCGCACCTTGTCGGCCCCCATCGCCGCCGAAACCGCCGGGTTCTTCACCGCGAACGTGCCGCCGAAACCGCAGCACTCCTCGGCACCCGGCAGCTCCCGCAGCTCCAGCCCCTTCACGTGCCGCAGCAGCCGCAACGGACGATCGCCCAGCCCCAGCATCCGCAGCCCGTGACAGGTGGGGTGATACGTCACCACATGCGGGTAGTACGCGCCGACGTCCTCCACCTTCAACACGTCCACCAGGAACTCCGTCAGCTCGTACGTCTTCGGCACCGCCAGCGCCGCGGCCTCCGCGAGTTCCCGGCCGCGCCCCTCGGCGGCCGCCTTCGCCCCGATCCGCGGGTAGTTGTCCCGCACCATCGCCGCACACGAACCGGACGGCGTGACCACGTAGTCGTACTCCCGGAACGCCCGGTGGAAGCGCCGTACGAGCGGCTCGGTCGCATGCCGGTAGCCGGTGTTGAACTGCGGCTGTCCGCAGCAGCTCTGCTCCTCGGGGAAGCCGACCTCCACCCCCAGCCGTTCCAGCAACGTCACCACCGCCCGGCCCGTCCGCGGCTGCAGCAGATCGTTGATACAGGTGACGAACAGTGCTACACGCACGTTGCCATCTCCTTTCGGCCGCTCCGGCCTCTGGCGGCCATCCGCTTCCGCGGTACATGATCACCTGTCGGCTCATCCTGCCCCAGCGGCCGGCCGAGGAGAAGAACCGGAGCGGAGGACCATGTCGCACGCCGAAACCCTGACCGCGGACCGGGCGCCGGGAGGCGGCCGCCCGGCGTCCCGGCTGCGCCAACTGGCCGCCGCCTCCATAGGCAACGCCGTCGAGTGGTACGACTGGTACGCGTACTCCTTCCTGGCCGTCTACTTCGCCGACCAGGTCTTCCCCAAGGGCGCCGGCAACTCCCTGGTACCGCTGCTCTCCACCTTCGCCGTCTTCGCGGTCGGTTTCTTCATGCGGCCGGTGGGCGGCCTGCTGATGGGCGTGGTCGCCGACCGCCGCGGCCGGCGCACCGCACTGACCGTGACCATCCTGCTCATGGGCGGCGGCAGCCTGCTCGTCGCCCTCACCCCCACCTACGCGGCCACCGGCCTCCTAGCACCGGTCGTGCTGGTCCTCGCCCGTCTGGTCCAGGGCCTGTCGGTCGGCGGCGAATTCGCGGCCTCCACGACCTTCCTCGTCGAGTCCGCCGGCCCCGGCCGCCGCGGCCTGTTCTCCAGCTTCCAGTACGTCTCCACGACCCTCGGCCAGCTCCTGGCCTCCGGTACGGCGGCACTCCTCGCCGGTCTGCTCACCGAACGGCAGATGGGCCAGTGGGGCTGGCGGGTGGCCTTCCTCGGGGGTGCGCTGCTGAGCCTGCTGGGCCTGTGGATCCGCCGCGGCGCCGAGGAGACCCGCAGCGCCGAACAGCAGGCCGCCGACCGCCCCGGCCTCTTCGAGGCGCTCCGCCGCCACCCCCGCCAGTCCCTGCTGATCTGCGGCATCACCGCCGGCGGCACCATCGCCTACTACACCTGGACGACCTACCTCCCCACCTACGCCCAGGTCAACGCGGGCTTCGACAAGGGCGATTCACTCATCGTCGGCACCTTGTCGCTCGCCTTCTTCGCCCTGCTCCAGCCGCTCGGCGGCCTGCTCTCGGACCGCATCGGCCGCAAACCGCTGCTGCTCGGTTTCTCCCTGGGCTTCGCGGTCCTCGCGGTGCCGCTGCTCCACCTGGTCACCGACGCGTTCGTCTCCCTGCTGCTGGTGCAGTGCGCCGGCATGGTGCTGCTCACCGGCTACACCGCGATCGCCGCGGCCGTGAACGCCGAGGTCTTCCCCGCGCGGGTGCGTGCCGCCGGCATCGGCTTCCCGTACTCCCTGACCGTCGCACTCTTCGGCGGCACTGCCCCGTACGTCGGCACCTGGTTCAAGCAGGCCGGTCACGCGGGTCTCTTCCCCTGGTACGTGTCCGCGCTCTGCCTGGTCTCGTTCGTCGTCTACCTCACGCTTCCGGAAACCTCGCGGGGGAGGCTGGAGCGGTAGGGCGCGGGGCCGGGCGCCGGGGCCAGTAGTCGGCGGATGTCGCGTACGGCCGCACGGCCTGCGCGGTTGGCGCCGATGGTGCTGGCGGAGGGGCCGTAGCCGACGAGGTGGACCCGGGGGTCGCGCAGCGTGCGGGTGCCGTCCATCCGTATGCCGCCGCCCGGCTCGCGCAGCTTCAGCGGGGCGAGGTGGTCGATGGCCGCGCGGAAACCGGTCGCGTAGAGGATCACGTCCGCCGCCACCCGGCGGCCGTCCGCCCACACCACACCGGTCGGCGTGATCCGTTCGAACAGCGGCAGCCGCTCCAGTACGCCGCTCTCCCGGGCCTGCCGGATCGCGTCCGTCATCGGCAGCCCGGTCACGCTCACCACGCTCTGCGGCGGCAGGCCCTGCCGGACCCGCTCCTCGACGAGTGCCACCGCCGCCCGGCCCTCCTCCTCGCCGAACGGGCCCTCGCGGAAGACCGGCGGCCGCCGCGTCACCCAGGTCGTGGCGGCCGCGACCGGCGCGATCTCCAGCAGCTGCTGCACGGCCGAGGTCCCGCCGCCCACCACCACGACCCGCGCGCCACGGAACTGTTCCGGCCCCTCGTACCGGGAACTGTGCAGCTGCCGGCCGCCGAACGTCTCCTGCCCGGGGAAGCGCGGCCAGAACGGCCGGTCCCAGGTACCGGTCGCATTGATCAGCGCCCGGGCCGCGTACCGCCCCTCCGACGACTCGACCAGCAGCCGCCCGCCCGCGCCCTCGCGGACCGCCAGGACGCTCACCGGGCGGTGTACCTGCAGCCCGAAGCTCTGCTCGTAGCTCTCGAAGTACGCGCCGATCACCTCGGAGGACGGCCGCCCCGGATCGGCGCCGCTCAGCTCCATCCCGGGCAGCGCATGCATCCCGTGCACCTTGCCGTACGTCAGCGACGGCCACCGGAACTGCCAGGCACCCCCGGGGCGGGGGGAGTGGTCCAGGACGACGAAGTCGTGCTCGGGCCGGTAGCCCACCCGCTGCAGATGGAAGGCGGCGGCCAGGCCGGCCTGGCCACCGCCGATCACGACGACGTCCGTCTCGACGGCGGTGGTGGTGTCGAGGGCGCCGGCCGTGGCCGCTCCGGTGTAGTTCATGTTTCTACTAACTGGGGGAGGGGGCGTTCTCTTCCCGGCCGGCTGTCCCAGGGGGCCCGGATCCCGGCCCCGTGCCTGGCGCGCCGGCCCTCAGCGTCCGCCCGCGATCAGCAGGGGTGCCCCGCCCGGTGCCGAGGCCGGCCGGCCGTTCGCTGCCGGTACGGCGCCCAGCGGGGAGCGCACGGCAGGCAGCAGACCGCGGGCGGCCAGTTCCGGACGGACGCCCTCGCCGAACCAGTACGCCTCCTCAAGGTGCGGATAGCCGGAGAGTACGAAGTGCTCGATGCCCGGTGCGTGGTACTCCTCGATCCGGTCCGCCACCTCGGCGTGGCTGCCGACCAGCGCGGTCCCCGCACCGCCCCGTACCAGACCGACCCCCGCCCCCAGATTGGGCGCGATCTCCAGCTTGTCGCGGGAGCCGCCGTGCAGTGCCAGCATCCGCTGCTGGCCCACCGACTCGCTCCTGCGGAGGGCCTGTTGGGCGGCCGCGACGGTCGCCGGATCGAGGTCGTCCAGCAGACGGTCGGCGGTCGCCCACGCCTCCTTGGAGGAGTCCCGCGAGGCGGTGTGCAACCGGATGCCGAACCGGACCGTGCGCCCGTCCCCTTCCGCGAGCCCCCGTACCCAGTCGATCTTCTCCTTCACCTGCGCGGGCGGCTCGCCCCAGGTGAGATGGACGTCGACGTTCCGTGCGGCGACCGGCCCCGCGGCCGCCGACGACCCGCCGAAGAAGTCAAACGCCATCTCGGGTCGTGGACCTTTGTTTCCGCGGCATTGACACAACATTGCCACCCGCGCCCGCCACCTTGCGGACCAGGGCGACCGGGGCGACCGGGGCGACGAGGGCGACGAGGGCGACGAGGGCGACCGGGACGTCCGTCCCGTACGAAGATGAACGCATGAGCTCTGCATTCACCAGCCGCATCCTGGACATCACCACCGGCTCGACGGAGACCGTCGCCGACCTCACCGCCGACTGTGCCGCCTTCCTCCGGGACGCCGCGGACGGCCGTGACGGCCTGCTCAATGTCTTCGTCCCGCACGCGACGGCCGGCATCGCCGTACTCGAGACCGGAGCCGGCAGCGACGAGGACCTCCTCGCCGCCCTGCACGACCTGCTCCCCGCCGACGACCGCTGGCGCCACCGCCACGGCAGCCCCGGCCACGGCCGGGACCACGTCCTGCCGGCCCTGGTCCCGCCACACGCCACCCTGCCGGTCATCGCCGGCCGCATGGCCCTCGGCACCTGGCAGTCCGTCTGCCTGGTCGACACCAACAAGGACAATGCCAACCGCCAGGTCCGGCTGAGCTTCCTGGGGTGACCGGGGCGCCCGAGACTTCCCGTGGGTGCGGCCGCCGACTCTTCTCACGCGCCGGTCAATTTCGACGCGGACGGCGTCCTGATCGGCATCGAGGTGCTGGACGCCCGCGCCAAGCTGCCGCGGCACGTACCGTCGCCCGGTCCGCACACCACAGCCGCCGCTCCGCCCCCGTCAGGGTCAGCCGGACGGTGTGGCAGACGTCCGGGCGGCATGCGCACACCCCTCGAGTTCGAATTGTGGACAACCAACCCCCTCGACCGCCTGGAATCCAGCAACTTGACTCCATGTGAACCGGGGCGCATCAAAGCCTCCATCAGCCCCGGAGCGGTTCCCTCAGCGCCCGGAGCCGCGCCTTGTCGCCGGCCCCGGTTGATTTCTTCCCCGCGACACAACGCCGGAATAATTCGGAAGAGTGCCGTGCGAGAACCCGCGAACGCTCCGTACGACGGGAAAGGTGAACATGATGGGCAGTGAGCCGCTGAATCTCGACGCGTCGGGCGAGTGGGCGGGCTTGTGGTGGCTGCCGGAAGACCCTGGGCACCGGGTGCCAGGCGTGCTCCGCTACGAGCCCGAATGCGGCTTGACGCTCTCTTTGATCGGCGCGTTCGAGGACCGGGTCACGACGACGCCTGCTCCCGGTGTGCTGATGGTCCATGAGGGCCGTCGAACGTGGGATGTGATCCATGGCGCCGCCGATCAGCGCGAGATCAGCCTCTTCGGCTGCTTTCCTGTCGACGGCCGGCGGACCTTCGGTGCGCGGGTGAAGACCCCCGACAAACAGAACGTCGCGGCAACGACGGCACTCATCGGGGCGCACATCGGCAGTGAAGACGAGGCGGCGTTCTCCACGACAGAGGTGTCGGTGGAGGACCTCGGGCATTGGGCGGCATCGTCAGTGTTCGAAGGGTTCTTGGGTACCTCCAGCGGGCGTCCTGATGGGAGTGGCACCATCTCCGTCAAGCCCGTGGAGGTGCAGTCGGTCGAAGTCGACGGGACGGAGTTCGTGCTCGCGCACCGCCACACGCTGCCGTTCTTCGATCGGCGTCGGGGCGGAACCGTTGGTCGCATGCGGGATACCGCGTACATACGGATCACCCGGCGCGAGGCGTCCTCATTGCGTGATGCGATGGGCTGTGCCCGGTTGATACAAGACCTGATCGCCCTTGCCACTCACCGTGCTGCAGGCATGATCTGGGTACGCCTGAAACTGGCCCCGGACGACGCCGTGTCGGAGTCCGGCGGGCTGCGGCCGGAGCGGAATGTCGACGTGCTCCACTCGCCCTCTGTGGTCGGGAAGCACGATGCGAAGGCAGCCGCTCCTCATCGTGTGTTCTTCACCTGCGAGGCTCTGCCCTTCGAGGAGATCATCCCCCGCTGGTGCGATATGCACGAGCGGCTGCAGTCCGCGACAAACATGGTTCTGGGGCTTCGGTACGCGCCGGCACGGTACGTCGAGAACAATCTCCTGACGGCGGTGGGAGCGGCTGAGGTGCTGCACCGTGGCTTTGACATCGACGAACCGCCGATCCCGTCGGAGGTCTTCAAACCGATGCGCGAAGCGATGCTGGCTCAGGTGCCCGAGGAGCACAGGGAGCGAATCCGCGGCTTCCTACGCAATGACCCGACACTTCGGGATCGGTTGTACGCACTCGCGGCCCGCCCCGACCAGGAGGCGCTGTCCGCGCTCGTGCCAGACGTGGACCGGTGGGCCAGGCGCACGACCCGAGCGCGCAACGACCTGGCCCACGAGGGGCGAACCCCCCACCACAAGCTCGAGGAGCTGATCGCCATTGTGGACGTCACCACTGCGGTGGTTATTCTGAATCTGCTGAACGAACTTGGGCTGCCGGCCGAACGCCAACGAGAGGTCGTGCGTGACCACCCGCAGTTGCGCGCTACGGCCGGGAGTGCACGGGACTGGCTGAGTACGTCCGAGGCGGACTCCTAAGTCGGATGGTTGAGAACGGGAATCGGGACTGGATCCGCGACCGGCACGCTGACTGGCTTTCCGCCCATTCGGCCGGCCTCTGACGATTCTCCTGACTGCTGTTTTCTTGTTCCGGAATTGTTCGGGAACGCTGCGCTTGATCTGGCGATGCCGAAGGGGGCTGTGCGCCTGGGACCGGCCGGCGTCCCCTCTTCGATCGACCGGCCCGCCGCCACGAAGGGACGCGTGTTCCCTGTCGACCAACCGGGCAAGCCGGAGGTCGGCAGGGCGTAGTGCCGCACCAGGGGCGCATCGGTATACCTCGGACCTGGCGAGGGGGCGGGGTGGGCCGGTCATCGCCGCGTCAGTAGGGTGCCGCCATCTGGGGGGCGGCGACCGGAGGAAACGGACAACCGCATGGACTACTGCGTTGGATGCGGGACCTATCTCGATGGGAAGGCGGAGTCGTGCCCGGCGTGCGGCCATGCCCACGGTGGCGTAGCCACCGGCTACCCCTCATCACGGCCGCACCCCCTCTACCGGAGCGGCGTCCCGCTGATGCCCGAGCCGCCGGTCTACGAGCACACGGGAACGTACCGGTACGACGGGGGCCTCGAGGCCCCGCACACCTACGAGCAGACGCAGGCGTACGAGCCCCCGGAGTCGTACGAGACAGGGCCCCTTCCCGAACGGGGCGGCGAACCCAACGGACCCGGCCTGGCCGACGGAGACTTCGCCCCCGGCACGGCCACCGGCCTTGACGCGGATGCGGCTGCGGCTGCGGCTGCCGGTCCCGGTGACGGCAACGAGGCGTACGCCTCCCACCGGTCGTCGGCGACGCGCCGCCGCGGCAGGGGCCCGCGCCGGGCACGGCGCCGCAAGGGCGGCAAGACCAAGATGGCCCTCGGCGTCGCGGGTGGGGTCGTACTGGTCGGCGTCGTCGCGACAGGCCTGTCGGGGGAACTGTTGCCCACTGGTCCGACACACGGAAGGCACACGGAGTCGCAGGCGTCGCCCACGCCCGCCGCCACGTCCGCCACCGGGGAGCCAGCACCAAGCCGGACCGCGGGAGAGCCGGCTCGTCCGTCGCACGCCGCGAAGCCGTCGGCATCGGCATCGGACGTCGCCGTCTCCCACTCTGCGGTTCCCGCATCCGCGACCACGGCACCGCCCGTCGCCACCCGACCCACCGCCAAGCAACCGCCCCAGCCAAAGCCGTCACCCACGAACGCGGGGGCGAACCAGACGCCCGCACCACGCGCCACACGGTCGCGGACCTGCTTCCTCTTCTGGTGTTCCTAAGGGATCGATACCAAGCGGACTGGAGCCGGAACGAGGAGCCGGAACCAGGAGCCGGAACCGTGAGCCGCACCAAGTTCGGGCGACCTGTTGAGGCGACTCCGTGCAGAAGGGAGGCGATGCGGCGGGGAAGGCCGCGGCGTGCCGGTTCCCTGCACCGGCAGGTGGGCCTCACTGCATGACCCCAGCCATGAGGTCACCCATTACCCACCTGTATCAACGCCCCAATGCCCCACCGACGCCGGTCGCTCGGCCGGATTGCAGCAACGCCTTACCGGGGTGAGGCTTGGAAGCTGAATCGAGCGATGGAGGAGCGGTGGGCAACCTGGTCGTCGTTGGAGTGGATGGCTCGTCGTCGAGCCTTGCCGCGGTGGAACAGGCCGCCCGGGAAGCCCAGCGGCGTCGTTCGGATCTGCGGGTGGTGAACGCCTTGAGCTGGCCGGTCAGGCCCATGCACACGCCGCTGGACCCGTCACCGCTCGACCGTTTGGTGAACGATGCCGCGGACCGCGCCCGGAGTGTGGCGCCTGAGCTGCAGGTCACCGCGGCCGTGGTGACGGGTGAACCGGTGGCGGTATTGGAGGCCGAGTCGCGAGCCGCGGACCTGGTGGTCGTCGGCCCCCGGGGTATGGGGGGATTCATCGGCTTGCTGCTGGGATCAACGGCGGCTTCGCTGGCCGCCCATGCCCAATGTCCGGTGATGGTGGCCCGCGAGGAACCGGCGGAAGCCGGGCCGATCGTGCTGGGCGTCGACGGCTCGCAGGTCGGTGAGGAAGCGGTCGAATTCGCCTTCGCCGAGGCGGCGCTGCGCGGAGCCGAGGTCGTCGCCGCGCATGCGTGGTTGCCGGATTACGCGCCGCCCGGTACGGGCGTCGAAAGCGCGGAGCGGCTGCTGGCCCAGGCTGTCGCCGGCCGCACGGAGAATTATCCGGACGTCACGGTCAGACGCGAAGTCTTGAGCGGCGAAACCCGCGAGGTATTGATCGAGGCGAGCCGGACTGCCCAGCTCATGGTCGTCGGAGCCAGGGGACGCGGTGGCTTTGCCGGGTTGCTCCTGGGGTCGGTGAGCCAGGCACTGCTGCACCACGCGCACTGCTCCGTCACCGTCGTCCGCGGCAAGACATGACCGGCCGGCGCGCCTGACGACCCGTACGGCCTGCTGCGACGAGGCCTGCTTGCCCGCTTGCCCGCTTGCCTGCTTGCCCGCTGGCGTGTCGACGGCGAGTACGGCGCGGGCGAGCACGGCCAGGGCGCCGTGCGTACAGTCGCCCGTGGCGGCCGTCATGCGAGACGACAGGGCGACGGTCATCACCCGGACGGCCTACTGCGGTCGCGGCGCGAACGGACTCCCGCACTGTCGGGCGCTGCCACAGCCCGAGGATCACCAGAACTGCTGCGGAATCCGGCTGCTCGACGCCGCTCGTCAAGACCGTCCGCCACCTCGGCTGTCGACAAGAGCGCGTCTTCGCTCCTCGGCCTTGTGAGCGGCGGCGTCCCGTTCACTTCCCCGTAGCGCCCTCCGCGCGGGAGAGGGCGACCTGGAGTACGACCAGGAGGGCGTCGCGGACCGAGCCTGTTTTGCGGGCGTCGAAGACGGTGAGGGGGACGTGGTCGGAGACGTCGAGGGCCCAGCGGACCTCGTCGAGGTCGTGGTGGATCTCGCCGTCGAAGGCGTTGACGGCAACGGCGAACGGGATGTTCTTGTGCTCGAAGTAGTCGACCGCGGCGTAGCAGTCGTCGAGCCGGCGGGTGTCCACGATCACCAGGCCGCCGAGGGCGCCCTCGACCACGTCGTCCCACATGAAGCCGAACCGGTCCTGGCCCGGGGTGCCGAACAGGTACAGCTTCAGCGTCGGGTCGATGGTGATGCAGCCGAAGTCCATGGCGACGGTGGTCGTGGTTTTGCCGGGGGTGTGGGAGAGGTCGTCCACGCCCGCCGCGACCTCTGTGATGGCGGCCTCCGTGGTCAGCGGCCGGATCTCGGAGATGGCGCCCACGGCCGTGGTCTTGCCGACGCCGAAGCCGCCGGCGATGACCAACTTGACCGGAACCGGCGGCGGTTCAACCGCTGTCACGGAGTGTGTCCCGTGAGTCGGGGACGGCACGGAGACCATCGATAACCCTTCGCAGTACGGAGATGTCCTGGGTGGTGCCGGCGTGCGGGACGTGGACCGCCAGATGCCCGGCGGCGCGCAGGTCCTCCGCCAGCACCCGGACCACGTTGAGGTGGAGGCGCAGCCGCGCGGCCAGTTCGGCCACCGACTGCGGATGTCGGCAGGCGGCGACGATGTCGCGTTGTTCGAAGGCCAGGGAACCCAGGACGGAGATCCCGGACGCGGTCGCGACGATCTGGGTCTCGACCGGGAGCGGTGGGCCGGTGCCGCCCCCGGCCACCCGGCCGGCCGTCAGCAGGAAGGGCCGGATGGCGGGAGCGCGGCCGACCGGTTCGGACGGGTCCGGGGCGTCGCTCGCAGACTCGACCGCGGACTCGACCGTGGACTCGCCAGCTGACTCGACCGTTGACTTGCCTGTTCGCTCGTCCGCCGGTTTGTCCACCGGCTTGTCCGCGCGCTCGCCCGTTGACTCGGCCGTCCGCTCGTCCGCTGACTCGTTCGGTGACTCGTTCGGTTCTGGTTCACCGGCCACCATCATGATCCTCTTCTCGGCGCCCGCAAAGATCCTCTTCCAGTGCCGGCAGTGATTCTGTTCCCAGTGCCGGCACTGCCCTGCTGTTCAGAGCCGGCCCTGACCGCTGTTCAGCGCCGGCACTGCTCTGCTGAACCGCTGCTCAGCGTCCGCCCCCTGGCGCTTGCCGTGGCGGTGGTGGCGGCGCAGGTCAGCGGGCCGGGGCCGCGCCGGCTGTTTTCTTGAGTTCCAGGACCAGTTGGGGGGTGAGGGCGCTCCCGGCGCGGTTGGCGAAGAGGGTCATCTCGTAGGCGATGTTGCCGAGCTTCGCCTCCTTCGAGGTGACCACGCCGAGGACGGCACCGCAGCCGATGGCCGAGACCAGCACGTGGCCGCCCTCCAGGTCGATGATGACCTTGTTGAGGCCGCCCAGGCCGTAGTTGCCGGAGGCGCCGGCGGCCAGGCTCGTGACGCCGGACACGATCGCTGCGAGCCGCTCGGAGTCGGCCTGTTCGCGCAGTTGGGAGACGGCGATCAGCAGGCCGTCCGACGACACCGCGATGGCGTCGACGACGCCGGCGGTCTGGGTGGCGAACCGGTCCAGCAGCCAGGTGAAGTCGGCCGCGGCGGCTGTCAGATCGGTGGGTTCCTCCCGCTCGGAACCGCTGTTACCTGTCGGCGTGCTCACTGCCCGACTCCTTCCGGGGTTGCTGGTGTGTCGATGGCGCCGGTTCGCTTGTGGCGGGCGCACTCTCTTGCTCCGCCCTGCGTACCGCGGCCTCGAATTCGTCGAGTTCCGATCGGACCGCGTCGGCGTCGACGGGCCGGCGCGCGGCCTGGGCCGCTCGGTCGGCCGTCGGGGAGGTCATGTCGAGCGTCGCGCCCCGTACCCGCCGTCGCAGCGGCCGGACGGACCGGTCCGTCCGGGGCGCGGACGCCGGGGTGTTCCGCTCCGCGTCGTCCGTGCCGCGGCGTGGCAGGCGCCGGGGGAGCTCGCCCTCCTGGGAGGTCCCGCCCGGCTGCCGTTCGGGCGCGGTGGCGAGGGCCCGTACGGGCAGGGGCGTGGCGGCGGAGGGGGAAGCGGAGGGGGGCTCGGCTGCCTTTGCCGCGAGCTTGGGCTCGGGCTCGGGCTCGGGTGTGGGTCCGGGCTCGTTCGTGGGCGAGGGCTCGGGCTGCGCCGTTGCCGCCACTCCAGCCGATTCCGGAGCCGGCGGCGGGGTGGCCGGTGACGGCGTCGGGGCCGGGTTCACCGCCAGCAGCAGCGCGGCGGGGAGCCAGACGGTGCCGGTGACCCCGCCGCCCGGGGTGCGGCTCAGGGTGACCCGGATGCCGGAGCGCCGGGCGAGGTTCCCGACCACGAACAGGCCGAGGACCTTGGTCGGTACGAGGTCGAGCCGTTCCCGGCGGACCAGCCGGGAGTTCTCCTCGGCGAGGCGTTCCGCGCTCATGCCGAGGCCGTGGTCGATGACCTCGATCAGGGCCCCGCCGTCCGAGGTGACGTCGGTGCCGGGCCGGACGACGACCTCGACGGGCGTGTCGGACGGGGAGAACGAGACCGCGTTCTCCAGCAGCTCGGCGAGCATCAGCGTCAGGTCGTCGACGATGTCGGGCGCGACCACGACCTCGGTCTCGGCCCGCAGCGACACCCGCTGGTATCCCTCGATCTGGCCGAGACCCGCCCGGATGACGTTGGCCAGACCGGTCGGCCGGGCCTCCACCTCTGGGTCCCGGATGCCGGCGAGCAGCATCAGGCTGTCGGCGTTGCGCTGGAGGCGGACGGCGATGTGGTCGATGCGGTACATCCGCTCCAGGACGTCGGGGTCGGTCTCCTCGCGTTCCACCGCGTCTATCAGCATGAGCTGGCGCGAGGTGAGGTTGCTGACCCGGCGTCCGACGTTGCCGAACATCTCGGCGACGTTGCGGCGGCTGAGCACCTGCCGCTCCAGCAGCGCCGCGGCGGTGACCTGTACCTGGTTGAACGCCTCGGCCAGGTGGCCGATCTCGTCGCGGACCGGGACCGGGATCGGCCGTGGCCGCAGCGGGGTGCGGTCCGCGGAATCGTCGTCCTCGACCCTGGCGAGCTCCTCGCCGGCCACGTCGACCACCTGCTGGGCGGCGCCGGTCAGGGCCGCCAGGGGGCGGACGACCGAGCGCCGGACCAGGACGGCGAAGGTCAGCCAGGCGGCGAAGCCGAGCAGGGCGAGACCGAGCATCGTCAGCGCGTTGTCGAGGGCGCTGTGCGAGAGGCCGTCGGCCCGGGCGGCGATCTGCTCGATCAGTGACCGGGTGACGGAGAGGCGGGCCTCGGCCTGCCGGGTTCCGGCGGCCATCGCCTTGCGCAGCTGGTGCGGGGTCTGGCCCTGCAGGGAGCCGGGGTCGATCTGGAGCTCCGCGAACTGGGCCTCGATGCCGTTCTGTTCGGCGTCGCGCTCGATCGCGCCGAGCGCCAGGACCTGCTCCGGGTCGGCGATCCGGCCGAACCGTGCGGTCTGCTCCTCGTAGAGCTTGTGGGCGCCGACCGCGCGGGTGTATTCGGTGAGCGCGTTGGCGTCCCGGGTCTGGGCGGAGAACACCCCGCTCTCGAAGGCCGCGTGGGCGGCGTCGGCGCGCAGCACCGTGTCGAGGAGGTTGGTGACCGAGGACGACGAGGTGCCGGCGTAGCGGTCCAGGCCGATGCCGTCGATCAGGTAGCCGACGGCGGCGGCGTAGGCGGGGTCGATGGTGGCGGCCGGCACCGATCCGCGTTCGACCTTGTCGCGCAGTACGGCGAGACCGCGGATGTAGTCCAGGGCGCGGGCCTCGTCCTTCGGCAGGCCCGGGCCGAACGCGGAATGCACGGCGGTGACCTGCTCGTCGGTGTCCTGCTGGGTCCGGCGGTAGGCGGCGGTGGACGGCAGTGCGGCGCCGGGCCGCACCGACTCCTGCTCCACGGACAGCAGGAGCGCCTGCCGGTGTTCGGCCTGTACGTCGTTGATCAGCCGGGTGACCTGCTCGCTGTCCCGCACCAGCTCCGCGCTGCGGCCGGCGTCCTGGGCCTTCTGCACCTGCGTGTTGACGCCGATGCCCAGCAGTACGCCGACGACCGCGACGGGCGCGATCACCAGGACGTTGAGCTTCCGCCGGAACGGCCAGCGGTCGAGGAGGGCGTCCGCCTGCTGACGGAACCGCGGTCGCAACGGTGAACGCCGGGACGGCTCGGGTTCGTGTTGCGGCGGGTCCACTGCGTCCACGGACACCCGGGCCTCCTTACGACGTGCTGCTGAGCGGTGACCGAGGTGGTGGTGCCGACCGCCGACGACGGGCAGCGCGACGACGGTGAAGCACGAAGATTGCGAGGTTTGCACCCCAAATGCGAGCGAAAGGTTTCCGCCACACGGTCAACCGGCCGTGAACACTACCGCTTGTGCACGGGCATGCAACACGTGGCGCATCGAGACCCCGCACTATTCAACTCTTCGTCACTTTTGGTCTGTTAAGGCCCGGCGAAATGCCTGGTCGCCCACGATCCGGTGGCCGCCGGGAAGCGTAACGAAGGAGCGGGAAAGGGAGTGAAACCGTGCGAAGGGGGAGAGAAGGCGAGCGCGAACTGGCGCGATTCCACCGGGTCCGGCACGGGCGGCATACGCGGCATCTCCGACGGTGGGGGCATCTCCCCAAGGCGGCTGCCCGACGGACCACCGCCACCCGTAACCTGTCTCCCCCCACCCCACCCGTACCCCCATCCTGCGCTGCGAGGACACCCGTGCACCCCACCCGCAAGGCGGTCATGACCGCCGCCGCACTCCTGGTCATGGCCACCGCCGGCTGCGATGCCGGCGCCGGTGCCGCCGCCTCCCACAAGAGCTCCGCCAAGCCCGGCTGCCCCACCGCCCGCTCCCGCGCCGAGCAGGCCGTCAAGAAGGCCGAGGCGGTCAACGCCCCCTGGAAGGGCCCCACCACCGGGCCCAGGGCCGTGCACGGCAAGACCGTCGTCTACATAGCCCAGACCCTGACCAATCCGGGCGTCGCCGGAGTCGCCCAGGGCTTCCAGGAAGCCGCCAAGATCCTCGGCTGGCACGCCCGCACCCTCAACGGCCAGGGCACGCCCGGCGGCCAACGGGCCGCCTTCCGGCAGGCCCTCGACCTCAAGCCGGACGGCATCGTGCTCAGCGGGTTCGACCCCGGCATCGCCCCGGAGGACGTCAAAAAGGCCCGTACGGCGGGGATTCCGCTGATCGGCTGGCACGCCACCGCCGCCCCCGGCCCCAGCAAGGACCTGCAGCTCTTCAGCAACATCACCTCCAGGGTCGAGGACGTCGCGAAGATCAGCGCCGACTGGATCATCGACCGCTCCAACGGCCGTGCCGGTGTCGTCCTGTTCACCGACGCCTCGGTGCCGTTCGCGAAGCACAAGTCCGACCTGATCAAGAAGGAACTCGCCACCTGCTCCGGCGTGCAGCTGCTGAGCTACACCAACATCCCCATCCCGCAGGCCAGTAGCCGCTCCATCGGGGAAGTCCGCTCGCTGCTCTCCCGCTTCGGCCGCAGGTGGACGTATTCCGCGGCCATCAACGACCTGTACTTCCAGCACGCCGCCCCCGCCCTGCGCGCCGCGGGCAAGGACGGTGCCGGCGCCCCCTACAACATCGGTGCGGGCGACGGCGATCCGTCGGCCTTCCAGCGCGTCAACGGCAAGCAGTTCCAGGCCGCCACCGTCCCCGAGCCGCTCTCCGAACAGGGCTGGCAGATCATCGACGAGTTCAACCGCGCCTTCGCCGGCGCCCCGGACAGCGGGTACGTCGCCCCCGTCCACATCGCCACCGCCACCAACAGCGGCGGCGCGCTGTCCTGGGACTCGGAGGGATACCGGCAGGCGTATCGGAAGATCTGGGGCGAGTGAGAGCCTTTGGCGGTCGGTGGGGGCGGGCCCGGTGCTCGCTCTGCGCCGGTGTCCGCGCCGTGAGCGATGACCTGGCTTGTTGCCGGCGGGCATAATCGGGTGGCCGTGCCAGGTGTCGAAATCGCATGCGATGACAGTCGCTGAGGCCGGTGTGCGTACCGGCGCGGTTCGATGGGGGAGTGGTGGAGAGCGAAGCCCGCCGCGCGGCGTCGGCCTATGACGCGTTCATCAGTTACAACGCCATGGATCTGCCGGTGGTGCACCGACTCGTCGAGAGGCTGCACGAGGAGGGCTTCCACGTGTTCCTCGACGACTGGTGCCTGGTGGCGGGCGAGCCTTGGCAGGAGCGGCAGAGCGAGGCGCTGGCCGACAGTTCGTGCTGCCTCGTGATGTGCGGTGCACATGGTCTGGGGCCGTGGCAGGAGGAGGAAGTCCGGCTCGCGGTCAGCGCCCGGGTCAGCGGGCACTCCCTTCGGGTCATTCCCGTGTTGCTCCCCGGCGCCTCGCGGGGGTGCTGACGCCGATGGCACGCGTAAGTGCAGAAACCGCGGTCCCGCCCGGGCCCGGCGGCTGCCGAAGGGCCGGTGTCCCGCCGACCTGACCCAGGAGGCGGGACCGACCCCGGCCTCAGCCCGTGCTCTTCTCCCGCCGGTCGCGTCGCTGCTTGAGGTGGCCGGCGGTGGCCAGGGCGGCCACCACGAGGGCCGTGCCGGCGAGCTGGTTGCGGCCGTCGGCCGAGGCGGCCATGACGGCGAAGATGCCGAGGATGGCGGCGAACGCCAGCCAGGTCAGGTACGGGAAGCCCCACATCCGCACGGAGAGCAGCTCGGGTGCCTCGCGCTCCAGGCGGCGGCGCATCCTCAGCTGGGTGAGGCAGACGATGGACCAGACGACCAGCACCGCGCAGCCGGCGATGTTCAGCAGCCAGGCGAACACGGTGGTCGGCCAGACGATCCCGGCGATCACGGCGGCGAAGCCGAAGGCGCAGGACGCCAGGACCGCCGCGGCCGGCACGCCCCGGGTGACCCGGCTCAGGAAGCGCGGGCCCTGGCCCCGGTTGACGAGGGAGTACGCCATGCGCGAGGAGCCGTAGATGTTGGCGTTCATCGCGGAGAGCAGTGCGACCAGCACCACGACCTGCATGATCGTGCCGGCGGCCGGGATGCCGAGCCGGTCGAGCACGGTGACGTACGGGCCCTCCGTGGCGACCTTCGGGTCGTTCCACGGGACCAGGGTGACGACCACGGCCATGGAGCCGATGTAGAAGACGGCGATGCGCCAGACGGCGGTGCGGACGGCGCGGGCCACGTTCCGGCTCGGATGGTCGGACTCCGCCGCCGCGATGGTGACGGTCTCCAGACCGGCGAAGCCGGAGATGGTGGTGAGCAGGCCGGCGGCGAGTCCGGCGGCGCCGGTGGGGAAGAAGCCGCCGTGGCCGGTGAGGTGGCGGGTGCCGGGCGGGTTGCCGAAGACCCCGAGGATGCCCAGCACGCCCAGCACCAGGAAGGCCACGATCGTCGCGACCTTGATCGCGGCGAACCAGAACTCGAACTCACCGAAGTTCTTGACGGCGGTCAGGTTGCTGGCGCAGAAGAACGCCATGAAGACCGCCACCCAGCCGTAGCCAGGGAGGAACGGCACCCAGGTGTGCATGATCGTGCCGGCCGCGGTGGCCTCGGCGGCCACGCCGGCGCAGAGCATCAGCCAGTACATCCAGCCCGAAGTGACCCCGGCCCACGAGCCGAGCTCCTGCTCCGCGTGCACCGAGAACGAGCCGGTGGAGGGCCGCGCGGCGGACATCTCGCCGAGCATCCGCATGATCAGCATGACCAGCGCGCCGGCCCCGATGAAGAGCAGCACGATGGCCGGCCCGGCCGCGGCGATACCGGCCCCGGAGCCGACGAAGAGCCCCGCGCCGATGACGCCGCCGAGCGCGATCATCGACAGATGACGCTGCTTGAGGCCGTGCGACAGCACGGACTCGCCGTCCGGTGCGGCCTGCGGGGAGTCCTCGGGGGACCGGGTGTTTGTCCGACTCATGGTCGTGCCTGTTCATTGGGTGAGACGTCGGTGAGCCGGAAAAGTCTGGGGGCCCGACCTGCCCGTACGACGTGAACGCCCACTATTCGGACCGTTCGCCTACAGGGGGTGAAGGGGTTGACACGGGTGGTTGGTGAGGTGGCGGCGCGCAGCCGGGTATTGCCGGAAGGGTGGTGGGCGCTTGTGAGTTGGGTCACTGCTGGGGCGGGGAAGGGCGTGGACCCCTGGGCTCGCCCCGGGCGAAGCGGCAGCTCACGATCCGCTACCGCTGGGTAGGTCATCACGCTGTGCAGCGCATGATGATCAATGGGTGATATTCGGCCGCCCAAGCATGCGTGTTCGGCCGTTTGGTCGGGTTGAGTGGGCGTCATCAGTGGGTGACGCGACCCCAGTTGACGTCCGCCCTTAGGTTCCAGCCGCCATGAAGAGGACCCATGACCGAAGATGTCCATGCGGAGGACGGCAGTCCGGTGGCGGAGGCGGTACTGCCCCTCCCGCTGGAGTTCGAGGCGCTCTACCTGGCGAACCAGGACGCGTTTCACCGGTACGCGCTGCTCCACCTCGACGGTAACGACGCCGCCGAGGAGGCGGTGCACCGGGCGTTCCTGGAGATTCTGCGCCACTGGGACGCCCTCCTGGAGGAGAGCAACCTCCAGCAGCAGACCTGGGCCATCCTGCGCCGGGTCGTCATATCGGAGCAACTGGGCGGTTTCCGCAGGCAGTTGGCGCTGCTGCGCGGTGAGACCGGGTTGTACCGCGCGCTGTGCAGTCTGCCGCCGCGGCAGTTCGACGTCATCGTGCTGCGGTACGTGCTGCGCTGCGAGACCTGCGAGATCAGCTGGTACCTGGGCGTGACCCACAGCACCGTCGACTACCACTGCCGCAAGGCGAAGGAGCGCCTGGAGCGGGCCATGGCGTCGTACATCAGGGGAGAGGGGGACCCGAAGTGAGCAGTGTGGAACGAAGCAGGGTGGAACGAAGCAGTGGGGAACGGAGCAGTGTGGAACGGCTCCTTGCGGAGGCCGGGGGAAGGCTGCACGTCGGGCGGCGCGCGTTCGATGTCGGGGCGGGGCTGCGGCGGCTGGCGGAAGACGCCGGCTATGTGCCGCCGGCCGGTGACATGCCGCCGGTCTCGCTGGCCCGGCAGCAGCTGTCCGTGGTCGTCCGCTGGGTGCTCGACCAGCCCGGTGCCGCGGTGCACGTCGAGCGGCTGGCGGAGGCGATCGGCCGGAAGGGCGGTGGCGAGGAGGGCGCGGGCGGCGGCGCCGAGGACTGCACCGCGCTGTTGGTGAACGAGGACGACCTGGAGGACCTCGACGTCGACGGTGCGCAGGTCTTCGCCTGCATGCTGTCCCTCGCGGACCATCCGGAAAGCGCCCAGTTCTGGTGGCAGTTCGCCGCCGGTGCCGGTAACAGAGCCGCGGCCTACTGCCTGCACCTGCACCACCTCGGCCGGGGCGAGGTGGCCGAGGCCGAGCACTGGATCGACCTGCTGCAGAACTGCCTGGACGGCCCCGACGACGCCTTCATGGAGGGGTTGGGCCTGTTCGCGACGTACGTGCGGCGCAACTGCCCGCCCGTACGGGTCAGGGAGCCCGGGCTCACCGCCGAGGTCGAGCGGCTGGCGACCCGGGAGGAAACGGACGATGTGCTGGTGTGCCGGCCGGATCGCGAGATCGCCCGCCGCCTGCAGGACTGTGCGCAGCACCGCTGAGACGAAGGACATCGCATGAGGAAGCGCAAGCGCCCGCCGCAGCACCCGGATCCGGCGCGGGTGACCCGGATGGTCCGCCTGCGGCGGTGGGCGCGTCGCCACCGCCACGACGCGGTCGCCCATCTGCTGCGCGGCACCTGCTACGGGCTCGGCACGGGTGCGGTCGGCCTCGCCTTCTGGTGGCTCCAGCAACAGCTGTAGCGAGCAGTGCGGTGCTGAGCGTGCCGCCGGCAGGCTAGTTGGGTCTAGTCGGCAGGGCCCGGGCTGTTGTCCAGTTCCGCGCGGGCGGTCCGAAGGCACGTACGCGCCGCGGCCGGGGTGAGGCCGGCGGCGATGAGGACGGCCAGGGCGGTCGCATCGCCCGTGGGGTCGTGCCAGGAGGACGGGTCCTGTGCCTCGATGAGGGTCAGGGTGAGGGATTCCAGGGCCTGGGCGAGGACCGGGGCGGGGAGGTGGTCGGAGAAGACGCCTTCCCGCTGGCCGCGTTCCAGGATCGAGGTCGCCTCCGCGCGCACCGGGGCGAGCGCGGCGCGGATGCCCTCCTCGCCCAGGTCGCGGCGGCCGAGGGCGATGAGCATGCGGTAGCGGTCGCCGACGGCCCGGACGGCCAGGGTCTTGCGGGCCAGGGCCGTCGCGGGGGCGGCGTCGGACTGCCGCACCGAGGTGAACGCCTCCTCCAGCGACTGTGCGGCCTCCTCCGCGAGCGCGGCGATCAGGGCCTGGCGGTTGGGGAAGTGGCCGTAGAGCGTGCGGCGGACGACACCGGCCGCGCGGGCGATCTCCTCCAGGTTCGCTTCGGGGTTGCGGCTGAGCTCCTCGCGGGCGGTGGCCAGGATGCGGGCGCGGTTGGAGCGGGCGTGGCTGCGCTGCGGGGCGGGCCCTGGGCGGCTGGTCATGGGCGGGCGGCTCCTGTGTCGGCGGTGCCCCGCCATCCTACTTACTTGCACAGCGCTGTGCAGGTTCATATGGTTGCACACGACTGTGCAAGTTCGGCTTCGCCGTTTCCTGCCGTCGCTGTCGTTCCCGTCCCCCTCCTTCCTGCCCTCTTCCCTTCCCCTCGCCGTGGAGGTTCCGTGTCGCCCGTCGATCCCGCATCCATAGCCCCGCCGGCAGCGCCCGCAGCGGGGCGCCGCGCGTCCACACCCGCTCCGGCGCCCGGGGAGCATCGGGAAGCTCCGTATCCGCGCAGGTGGTGGGCCCTGCTCGTGCTCTGTCTGAGCCTGCTGATCGTGGTCATGGCGAACACCTCGCTGATCGTGGCCGCGCCCGACATGACCAGGGACCTGGGCCTGAGCAGCAGCGACCTGCAGTGGGTCGTCGACGGCTACACCGTCCCGTACGCCGCGCTGATGCTGGTGCTGGGCGCGATCGGCGACAAATACAGCCGTCGCGGCGCGCTCCTCACCGGACTGGTGGTCTTCGCCGGCGGCTCGGTCATGGGCAGCCTGGTCGACCGGACCGAGCTGGTCATCGCGGCCCGGGCGGTCATGGGCGTCGGCGCCGCCGTCGTCATGCCGGCCACCCTCTCCCTGCTCGTCGCGGTCTTCCCGAAGGCCGAGCGCGCCCGCGCCATCACGGCCTGGACCGCCACCTCCGGACTCGCCATCGCCGTCGGCCCGCTGGTCGCCGGATGGCTGCTGGAGGACCACGCCTGGGGCGCCACCTTCCTGATCAACGTCCCCGTCGCGGTCGTCGCGGTCATCGGCGCGCTGGTCCTGGTGCCGTCGTCGAAGGCGCAGGGCATGGGCCGGATCGACTACGTGGGCGGCCTGCTGTCGATCGTCTCCGTCGGCAGCCTGGTCTACGCGACGATCGAGGGCCCGCACTTCGGCTGGGGCGCCGGCCCGGTCACCGCCGCCGTGGTCGCGGGCCTGGGCCTGCCGGCCTTCGTGGCCTGGGAGTTGCGGCACCCGCACCCCATGCTGAACGTACGGAAGTTCACGCTGCGCCCCTTCAGCGGCTCCCTGCTCGCGGTGCTGTTCTTCTTCTTCGGCACCTTCGGCGCGCTCTACTACTCCACGCAGTTCCTGCAGTTCGTCCTCGGCTACGACGCGCTGGAGACCGGCGTACGGCTGCTGCCGCTGGCCGGTGCGGTGTTCGTCGGCGCGGCGGTGACCGGCCGGCTGACCCCGCGGCTGGGCATGAAGGCGATGGTGGTGGCCGGTATGGCGATCGGGACCGCGGGGGTCTTCCTGCTCACCCGGATCGACCAGGGCTCGGCCTACACCGACTTCCTGGCGCCGATGATGATGCTGGGCTTCGCGATCGGGCTGAGCGTGTCCCCGGCCACGGACACCATCATGGGTTCCTTCCCGGAGGACGAGCTGGGGGTGGGCGGCGGCGCCAACGACACCGCCCTGGAACTCGGCGGCTCGCTCGGCATCGCGGTGCTGGGCTCGCTGTTGGGCACCTCCTACCGGGACCGACTGACCGACCTGGCCGGCGGCCACCTCCCGGCCGCGGCCATGGACGCCGCCAAGGACTCGGTGGGCGGCGGCCTGGCGGTCGCCGAACGGATCGCCCAGGACCCGTCCGGCGGCCCCCTGCAGGCCCAGGCCCTGGTCGACGCCGTGCACCGGGCGTTCGCCCACGGCGTCGCCACGACCAGCCTGACCGGCGGCATCATCATGGCCATCGGCACCGTCCTGGTCCTCGCCGTCCTGCCGGGCCGGAGGGCTACCGGGCGGACGGTCGACTCGGCTGCCGGCTGAGGTGGCGTCCGGGGCCGGGGCCGGCCGGGGACCGCAGGTACCCGCCGGGCGGCGCGGCTCGCGCCATCTCACCCACCGCACCGGCCCGCCGTCCGGCTCCGGAGGCCACGTGGCCGCACGGAACATTCCGCGCGGCCACGTGTGCCTGTTTGGTGTCGTCCGGTCAGCAGGCCGGGCGCTGGGTGTGGGCCGGGTCGAGGGCGTTGAGGGTGAGGGCGGTGGCTGTGGGGTCGTAGCTGATGTCGACGTGGTCGGTGAGGTCGGCGGGGCAGAAGTCCTGGACCTTGAGGTTGCTGACGTTCGGGGAAGCGGCGAGGTAGGCCGAGGTGTAGGGGGTGACGACCTCGTCGTAGCGGCTGGTGATGACCGTGTACGTGACGTCGGGGTGGGTTTCGCCGCCCGCGTTCAGGTCGTTGAGGAAGTCCGAGCCGGTGACCTGCTGGCGGCATGCCGGGCAGGAGGACTCCATCATCGCGTCACCGCCGGGGAAGAGGTGGGCGAGCAGGCCGAGGCCCCAGAGCGACGTGCCGTGTTTGGTCGGGGTGAGGGCGATGAGTTTGGCCACCTTGGCCGCGCCACCGAGGCTCTTGAGGTAGTAGCGCGGCAGCAGGCCGCCCTGGGAGTGCCCCACCAGGTCGACCTTCGCGGCACCGGTCGCGGCCCGGACCCGGTCGACGAAGGACGCCAGTTGGCGCGCGGAGGTGGGGATGTCGCCGGTGGCCATCAGCGGTCCGGTCGAGCCGCCACCGTAGTTGAGGGCGTAGACGCAGTAGCCGGCATCCTTGAGCCGGGGCGCCAGTCCGGCCCAGTTGGCGTAGCGGTTCTCGAACGTGCCGTGGACCAGCACGACGGGACGCGGATGGCCGGCGCTGGGACGGCAGTTCCAGTCGTTGGCGCCGGTCGGAACGGCCGTGGGGTGGAGTGCGGAGTACGCGAGGGCCGGCAGGAAGCCGTCCTGGCGCGGGCCGGCCGGATCGTCCGCCGCAGCGCTCGGGGCGGAGCTGTCCGCGGACGGCGTGGCCGACGGCGTGGCCTGGGTCGGGGCGGCGCCGGCGAGACCGAGGCAGGTGGCTGCGGCGAGCCCGGTCAGGGCCGCGGTCAGCAGCCGTAGTCGGGGAGCGGGCCGGGATCTGAAGGTGCGCATGGGGATCTCCTCTGCCGTGCTCTGGAGGGGGTGCGGCAGAGGTTCCGTGCTCCAAGCGCCGTGATTCCGGGCGTGGTTGAGCCCGCCCTCGGTCCTGTCCTTTCCCCCGTGGTTCTTTGGCACAAGGCGAGACACGGAAGCTACCGCCGCGTAACGTCGGATCCACACTGGCGCCGTGCGCGGAAGCCCTACCAGGCAGAACGGGCGCGGAGCGGAGAAGATGTCATCCGCGTGACATGTTTCCTCGGCTCCGCCTCACCGGGTGCAGCCCGTGCGCGGCAGCCCGTGCCCCGACCCGTGTGTCCCCATCCCCATCCCCATCCCCTTCCTCCCCCCGCCGCCCGAGACGGAGTTACTGCGATGGCGTCATCGGCCGAGACATTCCGGCGCGAGCCCTGGCACGAGCTGCCCGTGGCGCTGGCCGCACTGATCCGCCCGCGGACCGACGCCATCGTCGCCGACATGGTCGAGGCGATCCGCGAGGAGGTGTCCGCGTACCGTCGCCCGCTCGATTCCGCCGTCGGGCGCGATCTCCTCGACTCGATCCGTCGCGCCCTGCGGCAGTTCGCGGAGCTGACCGAACATCCTGACAGTCCGCAGGACCACCACATCCGCCACTTCCGGCACCTGGGCCGCATCGAATGTCTCAACGGCCGTACGACGGACGGCCTCCAGGCCGCCTTCCGTGTCGGCGCGCGGGTGGGCAGCCGGCGGTACGCCGAGCTCGTACAAGAGGCCTCGCTGCCGCCCCGGATCGTCGTACCGCTGCACGAAGCGGTACTGATCCACATCAACGCCCTGTCCAACGAGGCGGTGCAGGGCTTCCTCGCGGCGCAGCTGCGCTCGGAGGACGAGCTGAAGCGGGCCCGCCGCACACTGGTGGAGCGGCTGTTGGAGCAGCCCCGAGCGGGAGGGCAGGAGCAGGCACCGCTGGGGCCGCTGGCGTCCCGGGCCCGCTGGCCGCTGCCGCGGACGGCCGCCTGTGTCGTGGTCCGGTCGGCGGGCCGGTTCACCGTACCGGGCGCCGATGCCGAGCTGCTCACCGTCCACCGGGGGAGCGACGCGGTGCTGGTCGTTCCCGAGCCGGGGACGAGCGGACTGGTCGACCGGGTGCGCAGCGCCGCCCGGGGTCGCGTCGCCGCCGTGGGTCCGGTCGTCGCCGCGCACGAGGCCTGGCTCTCGCTGCAGTGCGCCCGTCTCGCGCTCGACCACCGTGCCGAACGGGCGCCGGGCGCCGAGCCGGACGGCGGGGTGTTCCTGCGTGCCGACGAGGAACTGGCGGACCTCCATCTGCTCCGGAGCGCGCACATCGGGCTGCTGCTCGGCCGGCGGGTGCTGGGCGCGTTCGCGGACCTGCCGCGGGGCCGGGCCGTGCGGCTCGCCGAAACGCTGGACGCCCTGCTGATGTCCTGGGGGCGTACCGCACCCGAGGTGGCCCAGGCCCTGGGCATCCACCCGCAGACGGCCCGCAAACGGCTGCGCCGGCTCGACGAGCTCTTCGGCGACCGGCTCGGCGACCCGCACTTCCGGTTCGAGGCCCAACTCGCCCTGCGCACTTATGCGTTGAGGCGGAACGCCACCTCGCCCAGGACCCCCGATGCTCCCGACCGCGGAAGGTGACCATGTACGCGATATCCCTCGGTGCCGACGGTGCCGAGCTGTGCCCGCTGGAGCCGTGGCAGGCCGGCGAGTTCCTGGCCCACATCGACCGGGGCCGGGACTTCATCGGTCAGCACAACGGGCTGCCCGACATCGTGACGGACCTGGCGTCGAGCCGGGCCTTCCTGCAGGGCTACGCCGAGAAGGCCGCCGCCGACACCGGGCGGATCCACGGCATCCGGACGGACGGCACGCTGGTCGGCGCGGTCATCCTGCGGACGATGGACGTCGCGCAGGGCAACGCCGAGGCGGGCTGCTGGCTGGAACCGTCCGCGGCCGGCAGGGGGTTGGTGACCCGGGCCGCGCGGGTCCTCATCGACTGGGCCGTCGAGGAACGCGGCATCCACCGGGTGGAGTGGTGGGTCTCGTCGACGAACGCGCCCAGCATCGCCGTGGCCCGGCGTCTGGGCATGACGCGGGACGGCGTCCTGCGCGAGAGCTACCTCTACCGGGGGCGGCGGCACGACGAGGAGATCTGGTCGGTGCTGGCGTCGGAGTGGCGGGCGGGGAAGGGCGCCGGCGCGTGGTCGGGCCGGGTGCACTGACCCCGGGCCGGCCGCGGGGGAGGGGTGTGCCGGTCCCCTAGAGCGGCACGGTGTCGGCGTAGATCACCTGGGTCCCGAGCGGGCCGAAGAGCTCGCTCACGGCGAAGTCCGAACCGGAGACGGCGCTTTCGGTCACCAGCAGCCGCAGCGGGCCCGGGGGCAGCGGTGAGGGCAGGGAGAACTCACCGGCATAGGTCTGGTCGGGGCGGGAGGTGTCCTCCGGGTCGAGCAGGATCTCGGTCTCGTCGAGCTTTCGCCAGGCGACCGCGTCGTCCGGGACCTCCGGGTCCCGCTGCAACAGGGACACACTCACCTCGGGGCTGACGCCTCCGCCGACGGTGAAGTCGCTGAGGTAGTTCGGCCCGGAGAGCCGCACGGTCAGCGGGTCCGTTCCCTCGACGGTCAGCACCCGGTCGGGCAGGGTCCGCAGGACGGGCGTGTGCACGATCGGGGACAGGTGCTCGCCTTCCAGGGAGTCCGGCTGGAAGCGGGCGAGGGCCAGCCGGACGAACGGGAGGTAGGCGTCGCCCAGGTCGACGTCCAGATCGCAGACCCAGCGGCCGCTCTCCTCGGCGAACTGCGGGCGGAAGCCCACCGCCGTGACCGTGAAGCCGGGGAAGAAGGCGTCCGGGTCCGGCAGCACCAGGCCGGACCTGACCCGTTCGGCGCCGGGGAAGTGGGCCGGGGTGGGCAGCGTGACCGGCGCGGACCGGTGCGCGGGGTCGCGGCCCATCAGGGTGATGAAGGGGTACGCGCCCTCGCTCGGCTCCTCGCCCTCCTCCGGGACGAGTACCGCGAGCAGTTCGCCGCTGCCGGAGGTGAACCACGGCCGGGCGAGGTAGAGGCGCAGCCCGCCCCCGCGGCGGTGCCGGGTGAGGGTCCCGGGCAGGCTGCCGGACGTCTCGAAGGCCAGGGTGGGCAGGCAGTCGAGCACCTGGGGCACGGCGGGTCTGCTGCTGCTCAGAACGGTGTGCGGCACCGGCTCGCCCCACTGCGCCAGCAGTTTCTGCTCCGGGTCGGCGGCGAACTCGGGCGGGAAGCAGTCGCCGAACGGTGTGGTGGCGACGGGCCGGTACGTCACCTGCCGGTGCTTGGTGTCGCCGAACTCCTGCATCTCCGGTGGGGGCGGGACGCTTCCCGGGTCGTTCGCCACCGCCGCGGCGGCACCGGTGCTGAAGAAGAGCTGGTTCCCGTCGAGGGTGCTGGGAACGTTGTTGACGTCGACGCCGGGGCCGAACGGAACGGCCAGGGCCAGCGGCAGGCGGAAGACCGGGGCGGTGAGGTCCCGCGTCCGGGGCCCCGGCTCGGCGAGGTCGTCGATCTCCTCCGTCCAGTGCGCGACGAGGTCGATCCGCTCGGTGCTGGGCGCGTCCAGTTCGAAGAACCCGGCCAGGTGTTCACCGGTGTCGCCGAGGCCGCGGCCGGTGATGTCGAACAGGGTCAGGGCCGGGGCGAGCAGTGGCCGCTGGACGGCGTGGGTGAGGGTCAGTTCGTGCCAGGGGGTGGTCATCCAGTGCCGGTTCGCCCGGGCGGCGCCCATCACCTTCTCGAACTGCTCGCCGTCGCCGAGCGCCTCCCGGCACCAGTGGAGCATGCCCAGGATCTTCTCGTTGGCCACTGCCTTGGAGCAGACCCGCACGGTGCGGACCGCGGCCTTCGGCAGCGCGACGGTCAGGACCCGGGCCGCCGCGTCCAGTTGGGGCGGGCCGGTGCCCTCGACCAGGCGCAGCCGCAGGGACTTCGGAGTGGACCAGTCCGGCCCGGCCCAGGGCACCTCGAAGGGGTCCTGGTCCGGCACGCCCGGCAGACCGCGGAAGACCACGCCGAGCGACAGCGGATCGGGCAGGTACGGCAGCTCGATCTGCTCCCCGGTGTGCACGACGTAGCGCTGCGGCGGGCTTTCGTCCGGCGGGCCGCCCTCCGGCGAGTCGCCTGAGGGAGGGCCGTCCGGCGAAGGGCCGGGTTCCGGTGCGGGGAAGTCGACGAAGGCGATGCCGTCCAGCGACGGGTCGTCCAGCTGACCGCTCTCCCGTACGGCCAGTTCGTACACCGCCCGGCGGGCCTCGGGGTCGGCGGAGCCGATCGCCGCGTCGAGCAGGCCGTGCCGCTCGACGGCCTCCAGCGAGGCCTTGGGGGCGACCAGGTGCCGTTCGTCGACCGCCCGGTACGGCGGATGTGTGCCGCCGGCGACCGGCGGCCGGGCGTTGAAGTCGTCCGCGTACTGCTGGGGGGACTGCTCGGCGGTGCTGCGGATCACCAGCCGGTGTGCCGAATCGCCCTCGGTGAACGGCGCACGCGGCAGCACGGTGGGCGCGGCCACGGCCTCGTAGCGGCGGAAGACCTCACCCCCGGCGGAGGGCAGGACCAGCACGTCCTGGTCCATGAGCCGCTCGGCCTCGTCCAGGGAGGGGCCGTTGCCCGCGAGGTCGACCGTGCGGATGCGCAGGCGGTAGGAGCGGCCGAACCGCAGCCGGGGCAGCGTTCCCGGCGGGGTCTCCGCCTCGATCTGCAGCGGCAGGGTCGTGGTGGCCCGGTTGGTGATGCGCCGCGGCCCGGGCGGTTCCTCGCCGTCCCCGCCGGCCGGTCCCTCGTCGACCAGTGCCATGCCGGGGCGGGGCGCGGACAGGGCCCAGCCGTCCCAGCAGACGAGGTGTTCGTGGACGTGGAGCCGCTCGGCGGCCCCCTCCGGCCGGGTCATGCCGGGCTGGAAGAAGCCCTCGTCGGTCACCGTGGCGATCGGCCCACCGCCGTCCCCGTCCGGCGGGTTGTAGTGGACGATGCGCTGATGGAGCGAGAACCACCGCTGCCGGCTCTCGTCGAAGACGTCGACCCGATGGCCGCGCACCAGGTCCTCGGCGGTCAGGACGGGGGAGCCACCGATGCCGAGGGCGTCCTGCTGCGCCGCGGCCCGCCGGAACCCGGACTGCAGGGCCTGGGCGCGCCCGCCCTGTACGACGGCGAGACCGGCCGTCCGCAGGCTCGGCGGCGCCGAGTGTTCCGGCGTCCTCCCGTCCGGTGAGACGTCGTCCGGCACCGACGCGGCGGCGGATGCGGCGAGCAGCTTCAGGTTCACGCCGTCGATGTCGGCCTGCTCGATGGCGTACTCGGAACCGGGCAGCGCCAACAGGCCGCGGGCCGGCGGTCCCAGCGGATCCTCGCCTAAGGCGGCGGCGCAGAACTCCTCGCCGGGGACCAGCGCGTACCGCGTCGCCGGGGTCAGGTCCTGGGAGGCGGCGTCGGGCACCAGGGACGCGAACCGCGGGGCCATCGCCAGGCCCCGCTCCCCGCGGGCGGGCGTCAGCCGGCCGACCGGCAGGGTGAGGTCCACGACCAGGCCGAGCCGGCGCAGCAGCGCGGGGTGGTCGCCCAGGGCGGAGAGCATCTGGTGGAAGTCGAGGGCCGGCGGCACCGGGCGGGGCGGGGGCTCGGGCGGCGGTTCGTCAAGGGGCCGGGGCCCGGCGAACGTGGGGAGCTGCTTCTCCTGCTGGTGGAAGGCGAGGAAGGCGTCCTGCGGGCCGAGTTCGGGCTCGGCCGGTCCGTCGGGCCGGTCGGCGGCGAGCTGGTCGGCGGCGGCGAGGGTGGCCGCGATCTGCTGCAGCCGGGTCGGCATGTCCTCGGCGGGGGCGAAGCCGGCGAACTGGCTCATGCCGCTGGCGGTGGGGAGCTCTTCCGGCGAGCCCGCCGCGGCGGCGGCGAACGCCCCGCGCGTGGTGTCCGCGAGTCCCCTGGCCGGGTACGACACCTTGACCGGCTTGCGGAAGTCGTCGAACTCGAAGGGCGTCACGGGGGTGTGCCGCGGGAAGAGGCGCTGCCACAGTGCCGAGTCGGCGGCCGGGCCGGAAACCGTGAGCGGCCCGGCCTCGCCGTCGGACGCCGTGCCGTTCGCATCGGTGGTGACGACGAAGAAGCTCGCGGTGGCCAGCCGCGCGGGCCAGTCCTGGAAGTCCGGGAAGTCGGCGAGGGTGACCGCGCGGTCGGCGCCCAGTCTGGGGGCCACGAAGAGCGAGAACCGGGCCTGGCTGCCGTCCGGGCTCAGACCGGCCGGCAGCAGGACCCACTGGATGCGCTGGTCGATGGTCACGGTCCGGTCCCGCCCTTCCGCAGCTTCCGCCCGGCCGCCTCACGGGGCGAAGGCCAGGCAGTACCGGTCCCAGTCGGCCGGCTCGACGCAATCGGCGAAGCCGGGATCGGCGGGCGAACCGCCGAACCGGCGCTGGAGGCTGAGCGTGACGGATTTGGTGAAGAAGGCCACCCGCACACTGACGCAGAGACTTCCCGCACCGAACACCTCCGAGGTGTGCTTGTCGCTGTCCTTGACGTAGGTCAGCTGCAGATAGAACTCCACGGAGACGCTGACCACCCCGAGGACGGAGAGGTAGCCCCCGCAGCGCAGATAGCCGGTGAGGGTGACGGACTGCCCGGTGAGGGCGAAGTAGACCCCGCCCATGAGGTGGACGCCGCCGCTGGCGACACCGAGGTCGAGGGAGGCGTTGCCGCCGAACTCCAGTGATCCTTCGACCAGTTCCACCCGGCGGGTGCTGACGATCAGGGAGAAGAACCCGCCGCCGCCGAAGAGCGAGACGCTCAGGTTGAACGGCTGGTGCCGCTCGGAGACGGCGAAGCGGAACGAAACCGGCCGGTCGTCGAAGGGGACCGTCAGCTCCGCGGTGAGGGTGACGTTGCTCAGCGCGAAGACGCCGAGCTGAACGGCCGGAACGGCGAGCGTGTAGCCCGCGCTGATGCCCGTCGGCGAGGGCCTCACGAAGGCGCCCTTGCCGAATCCGTCGACCGGCAGCAGGTCCTTGAGCGCGTTGACGAATTCCAGTGCGTCGACGAGACGGACCTTCAGGCCCTCGGCGGTCAGGTCGGGACGGCTTCCCGGCCGCGCGGTGAAGGCGAGCCGCCCGATGTCGACCCGCACGATGCCTGCGAAGTCGAGCGCGAAACCCGTGAGCTCGCCGTGCACCGTCGACTGCTGCAGCGCCCGGGGCGAGCAGACGGTGGTGGCCTCCATGGCCAGCGAGGCATCCCTGAGGTCGAGGGAGAAGACGCCGGGCACGATGTCCACCGGCGCGCGCCGCAGCCGGGGCTTCCAGAGGTAGCGGACCTCCCGGCCCGCCGCCAACTCGCGGGCCCGCATGATCGGTACGGGCAGCAGCTGGTCGGCGCCGCCCGCCAGCCTGCGGCGGATCTCGTCGTCGGTCAGCCCGGCCAGCTCCCGGACGGCGGAGCCGTCGACATGGTCGAGCAGGTCGAACAGGTCGAGGACACCGAGCAGTTTGGCCCCGCCGAAGATCTCCCGGAGCTGGTCCGTGCCCAGCCCGGACGCGGCCGCCCGGGCGTCGGCGAAAGCGGCCGGGAGCAGGCCCGCCCGCGCGGTGACCGCCCGGACCGCGGAGTCCGGACTCGCGACACCGCCGCCCTTGCCCGCACCGAAGCGCACCGGCACCTCTTCGGCCAGGGAGAGGAAGGCACCGGTCGCCTGCCCGGCCATACCGTCGTTCAGATAGGCGTCGTGCAGCGCGACCTCGGACTCGGTGGCGAGCCCGGTCAGCTGCTCCACGGCGGGGACCCGTACCTGCGCCGTCTGCAGGATCGGCAGGGCGCCCAGCGGATGGCCCGGCGCTTGCGACATGACCAGCTTGACCGAGCTCACCGGAAGCGCGGTGGTCCCGGGCGCACCGTCGGGCGGCCGGGCCAGCGCCGCCGTCCGGCCGTTCAGCGCGATCGTCCGGCGGTCCTCGAACAGCGGGTCGTTGTAGTCAAAGATCCGCAGGCTGCCCACCGCCCGCGCGTCGACGAACAGCAGCGGCATCGTGAAGCTCAGGGCCCGGCCTTCGCTGTCGGCCCCCACGACCGTGAACCGGTAGGGCTCCTCGCTCCCTTCCAGGGTCACCCAGAACTGCTCCTCGCCGTGGTCGACGACCGGCGGCGTGGTGGTGTCGACGATGCGCAGCGACCGGAACGGCATCTCCCGCCCCCCGTGCGGAAATCCCACGTCCCCGTAGAAGACCTCGGGCTCGCTGACGCTGATACGTGTCTCCTGCTGCAGATAGGCAACGGAGGTGCCGTCACCCGGGTCCGAGAACCTGCGCTCACTGGTACGGATCAGCAGGGCCCGGTGCCCGGTGCTGAGGTAACCGCGCTGGGCGACCTGCACCACCTGGTCACGGCCCAGTTCGGCGACGTGGTGATAGGACGCCAGATTCGTCCCCGGCACCGGCTCCCAGGCACCGGCCATCCGCACGGACGCACCGAGCGGGGTGAGGACGAACCGCTCGGCGTGCAGCGGTCTGCGCACCGGGGCACCGTCCGGACCGACCAGGTCCACGTCATGGGTGAACGCGACGAGATCGGTGCGGTTGTCGTCGGTGAGCGGGAGATCGGTGCGCGGCGGCCGGTCGCCCGGTGCCGCGAAGGCACGCAGCAGTGCGTCGCCGCCGTTCTCCCCGTGCAGCTCGGCGTGGAACAGCTCGCACCGGCCGTCGAGCGTCACGGCCTGACGCGGCGTCGTCCACTCGACGGCCCCTTCGTGCCCGAGCAGCACCCGGGTGGGGAACTCGATGGCCGTGCGCGGCACACCGCCGAAGACGTTGACGGTGGACGGGTCGGGCGGGTCGTCGGGCACGGTCGTGGACCGCAGGTGGTTCCAGTCCAGGAGGGCCGCGGCGGAGAGTTCGACGGAGTCCTCACCGTCGGGGAGCCGGAACACCAGCGTCGTGCCGCCGGACACGAACGAGGGCACGGTCTCGGGGAAGTTGCCCGGCGCCGGGTGCACCACGGTCTCGCTGATGTGCTGCGCCGGCAGGCTGAACATCAGCAGCGCCTCCGCGGCCGGATCCTCCCGCACCAAGTGGGTGCCGTCCCGCCGGAGGTTGATCACCTCGACCCGGAGCTGCAGCAGGTCCTCGACCCGCAGCAGGGAGAAGGGTTCGGCGGTCATGCGAGCCGCCTTCCGATGACGTCGGAGCGTGCCTGCGGAAGCCTCGTGGGCAGGGACGTCACACCGCGCACGAAGGCGCTTCCGTCCCCTTCAGTGTCGCGAACGGGTGACCGGCGCGCATCTTTTGCCGGCGCACGGCGCAGCGCGTCCAAGCGGCGGACCCGTGGGGCGACCTCCCTTCATCGCCCGCGGGTCCGCGACCCGGCGGGTCACTTGGTCAGCACGTTCGCGGCGATGATGAACAGCCCGAGCAGCGCGTCCACGCACCCGACCCGGCACGACGCCGGCCAACTCCGCCCCGCCGCCCGGGCGCTCCACAGGCCCCAGCCGAACAGCGCCACCGTATTGATCGTCAGGGCCACGTCGATCGCGCCCTCCTCGCCCCACCACTCCAGGTAGGAGCCGAACAGCGCGGCGACCGTCGGCAGCGCCGCGACCACCAGCGGCCACTCGGTGAGCATCGACCGCACCGCGCTCGTGGTGACCGGGGCCGCGTCGGCCGTGCGGTGGGCGATGGCGTGCGCGTAGCCGTGGGCCGCGGCCGACGCGATGCAGGCCACCAGCACCCACGCCGCGTCGTAGCCGGGGTCCAGGGGCCCGTGCTCGCCCCCGAGGGCGGCCGCCAGGGCACTGGCGAGGACCGATCCGTAGACCCCGCCGAACAGGAACCGCTGCAACGGCTCCCCGCGGCGGGCAGGTGGGGTGGACCGACTGACCTTGTCGCTCAACGTGCCACCTCGCGGGACGGACGGGGACGGTACTGCCACGGTCCCAAGAGATCGGCCCGCGTGCCACGCGGGCCGATCGGCACGGACACCGCCGGAGTACGGGCGGCCGCCGGCGGCCGTCGCCGGAAAACCCGCTTGGGCGACGCGGCGGTCGGCTAGAAAAGGGACCGTGAACCAGTCATCCAACGACTTGAGCGGGAACGTCACCGGGCCGGTCGTGCAGGCAGGCCAGGTGGGGCAGTTGCACCTCACCCACCCGGTGCCCACCGCACTGGCGGGACTGCCACCGGCGCCGCCGGAGTTCACCGGCCGTGAGGAGGCACTGCGCACCCTGACCGCCGCACTGCGCCCCGGCCCCGGCTCCCCGACGGCGACGGCACCCACCCCACAGGTCGCGCCCACCCCACAGGTCGCGTCCACCCCGCAGACCGCGGTCACGCCGCTCGCCGTGTCCACGCTCGTCGGCACCGCCGGCGTCGGCAAGACCGCACTCGCCCTGCGCGCCGCGCACGACGCCGTGGCGGCGGGCTGGTTCCCCGGCGGGGTGCTCTTCATCAACCTCCAGGGCTACGACGAGAGCCGCTATGTCCGACCGGACCTCGCGGTCTCCGTCTTCCTGAGCGCGCTCGGCGTCCCCGACGAACTCTTCCCGCCCTCCTTCGAGGGTCGGCTGTCGCTGTACCGCTCCAAGCTGGCCGAACGCGCCGCCCGGCACGGCTCCGCACTCGTCGTGCTCGACAACGCCTCCTCGACGGACCAGGTCGGCCCGCTGCTGCCCGGCTCCCCTGCCCACCGGGTCGTGGTCACCAGCCGCCGCACCCTCGGGGACCTCCCCGGCTCCCGGATCCTCGACCTCGGCGTCCTGGCACCGGCCGAGGCCGCCGCCCTGATCAGCCGCACCCTCCGCATACGCCGCCCCGACGACACCCGCGCCCTCGACGAACCCGACGCCGTAACCGACCTCACCGCACTCTGCGGCCACCTCCCCCTGGCGCTCGCCGTTGTCGCCTCGATACTGGCCGGTGACCCGGAGCAGTCCGTCGGCGAACTCACCGCGGCCCTGCGCGACCGCGCCACCCGCCTGGAGGAGCTCTCCTACGGTGACCGCACTTCGGTGACCGCCGCCTTCGACCTGTCGTACGCCCGGCTCACCGCCGACGAGGCCCGGATGTTCCGGCTGCTGTCGCTCAACCCGGGCCAGCAGGTGAGCGTGGAGGCGGCCGCCGCGCTCGCCGGGGAGCCCGTACCCCGGGCCAGGAAGCTGCTGCGGGCGCTCCGCGACGTCCACATGGTCGAGCCCGGCAAACCCCGCGGCTGGGTCCGCTTCCACGACCTGCTGCGTCTGTTCGCCGAGCGGCGCCGCCACGAGGAGGAGGACTCGGCAGGCGTCGAGGCCGCCGTCGACCGGCTGCTGGCCCACTACCGCGATGCCGCCCGGGACGCCACCGAGCGCATCGTGGCGGCGGCCCGCGCGCGCGGGCGGGACGACGCCGCGGAGGACTGGCTCGACACCGAGCGTCTGAACCTGCGGTCGGCCCTCCATCTGGCCCAGCGGCACGGCCGGCCCGCCGTGGTGCTGCCGCTGGCGCACGACGTCAGCTGGTTCCTGCGCCGTCAGCAGGACTGGGACGCCGGCCTGGAGGTGTGCGACATGGCCGTGGAGTTCGCCGGCACCGTCGCCGACCGCGCCCAGCAGGCCCTGGCCCTGTACGACAAGGGCGACTTCCTCAAGCACAAGCAGGACTTCGACCAGGCGCTGCCCCTGTTCGCCGCGGCACTCGACCGCTACCGCGCGCTCGGCGACCGTACCGGCGAGGCCCGTACGCTGCACAGCATGGGCACGGTCGCCCGCCGCCTCGGCCGGTACGCGGAAGCGGAAGGCCATTACGCCGCCGCGCTACCGCTCTTCCGGGCGCTCGACGACCACCAGGCCACCGCCCACACCCTCTTCAACCTGGCGTTCACGGCCCGCCTGCAGGGCAGCCACGCGGCGGCCCACGACCACTACCGCTCGGCACTCGACCGCTACCACCGGCTCGGCCACACGGTCGGGTGGGCCCGCACCCTGCAGCACCTCGGCCACCTCGCCTCGGCCGCCAACCGGCCGGCCGAGGCCCGCAGTTACTGGGAGCGGGCCCGGACGGCGTACGAGGAGGCCGAACTGCCGCTGGCCGCGGAGGAGGTCACGGAGCTGCTGGACGGGCTGACGGCGGGAGCGGGGGCCGGAGGCGACGGTGTGAGCCAGGCGGGGTGACGGTGTGCGGCCGGCCCCCGACGACCGGTAGCGGCCCGCACCGTGGTGCCGGCGGCCGCACCGTACCGCCAGCGGACGCGCCCCGCGTCCCGCGGGCGCATCATGGGCCCAGGGATGGTTCCGTTCCCGGTGGGAGTGGCGATGCGACTTTCTTTCCTCGAACCGCTCTACAAGGAGGCCGGCCCGTTCGCCTCGGTGTACCTCGACACCTCGCGTGACAGTGCCGTTGAGGACCCGGATTCCGCCATCGCGCTGCGCTGGCGGCATCTGCGCGACGACCTGCTCGCCGAGGGGGCGGACCCGGAGTCCATCGCCGCCGTGGCGGGCACCGTCGGGGACGACGTCCGGGTGCCCGGCCGGCACGGGCAGGCGCTGTTCACCGCGCACGGGAAGCTCGTCCTCCAGGACGAACTGCCCCGCCCGCCGGCACAGGACACCGCCCATTTCGGCGCCCTGCCCGACACCCTGCCGCTGATCGCCCAGCACGCCCCCGAGATCGCCTATCTGGCGGTACGTGTCCACTACACGGGCCGCCACTCCACCGACGCCGAGGGCACCGTCCGCATCGACACCGAGGCCGGGACCTGGCCCCTGACCAAGGTGACGCCCGGCGACCGGCTCCACATGGAGGTCCCGGTGGCCGAATGGCAGCACCTCGCCGAACGCCTCGGCCGGCAGCTGGAGACGCAGGCCCGCCGCCGCGGCGCCGAGACGCTGGTACTCGCCGGCGACACCTGGGCCCGCGGCATCCTGGCCCGCCGGCTCCCCACCCATCTGCGCAGCCGGCTCGCCACCGCCGAAGGAGGCGGCCAGCCGGAACCGGGACGGGCGCTGCTGGAGGGCCAGCTCGACCGCCTCTTCAGCGGACGCATGGCCGCCCACGACCGCACCCTCCTGGAGACCTTCATGGCCCGCCGGGCCCACGACGGCGCCTGTGCCGAAGGACTCGCGGCCACGGTCGCGGCACTGCAGCGCGGCCAGGTCAGCGCGCTCTTCCTCAACAACCACCCGGAGTCGCCGCTACGCCTGTGGGTCGGCCCGGAGCCCGGCCAGCTCGCCCTCACGGAGAGCGACCTGCGGGTCTACGGCGTGCCGACCGTACGCGAGGAGCGCGCCGACGCCGCGCTCACGCGCGCCCTGGTGGGCACCGGCGCGGAACTCGTCCTCGTCCCCGAGGAGCAGCTGAGACTGCGCGAAGGGGTCGGCGTGCTGCTGCGCTACGCCGATGCCCTGCGCTACGGCGACGAGGCGCAGGCGGCCTGAGGCCCGGCCGGTCAGTCGCTGAGCCCCGGCTTGCCGAAGAAGACGGCGTAACCCGAGGGCAGCTGGCCGAGGACCTGGTTCAGCTCCCCGCCGGACACGGCCTCCGCCACGGTGGAGAGCACGGCACAGGCGTCCCACTCGGCCGTCCGGGCCCGGGCGCCGGTGCCTTCGGCCACCCGGCGCAGGAATTCCTCCCGGCCGTAGCTCTCGGTCGGCCCGTCGGGACGCAACGCCGCGTCCAGCGGCGCCGACAGCTGCGAAGCCAGGTCCGCGACCTCTCCGGGAGTGATCCGCCCGGCCAGCACCCGCAGCACGGCCCCGGTGACCCGCTCGGCCTCCGCCCGGCTCCCGTACTCACCACGCTCCCGCACCTTCGCCAGGAACTCGTCGCTCTTCATCAGTGCCACACCTCATCTCTCAGCTTCGTCACTTGGCCGTCAGGCATGTTCGGGGGCGTCGGGGCGTCTTCCTGGCACGCGTTCCCGGTGTGGCTCGGGGATATCGCACACGGCCCGGGCAATTCCGTGCCACCGTAGGTGTGGGATGCAACCGGGCCCACCACTCCGTAAGCTCGAAGCAGAAGTGGGGAGCCGTCATGACCACACCGCGGGACCTGCTGATCGTGGCCCTGGGCGAGGCGTCGCCCCCCGAGCAGGGTGACCTGTCGCTCGCGCTCGCGGGAGCCGAGCTGATCGACCTGCTGCGGGCGCAGGCCGCCGCGCTGGACGGCGAGCGCATCATCCCCGGTTACCGGCCGGCCGTGACCGATCGCCTCCTGGACGAGGCGGCGGCAGCGCTCGTCCAGCAGGAGCCGTACGAGTCGGTCGAGGACTGGCTGTGGCGCAGGGGCAGCGGCCTGTTCACGACGTATCTGTCCGCCCTCGAAGCGGACGGAGAGCTCACCCGCGAACGGCGGGGCCACTGGCGGCCGTTTCGGGCCGGTGAGTTGGTGCTGGCCGAGTCCCCCGCGCGCCGTGCGGCGGCGGACCGCTGGGCGGCGGACGAACCCGTCCTCGCCGCCCTCGCGGCAACCCTCGGGATCGGCGAGGAGCCGGCCGGAGAGCCCCGGACCGGCGGTCTCCGGGACGACGGGCCCCCGGCGGACGAGTCGGTGGAGACGGTGCTCGCCGCCGTCCATGACGCGCTGAGCGAGCTCGGGTACCAGCGACAGCGGCGCGCCATCGACAAGGCCGCGTTCGACAACATCTGGCGGGGCGGCGACGGGTGACGCCCGGGCGGGCCGGCTCAGCCGAGCGTGCGCCCGAACAGCTCCAGCAGGTTGCGCCAATGCCGGTCGTCCGCCGCGCCGTTGTAGGCGGCGGTGTCGGTCTGGGTGTAGCCGTGCCGGGCCCCTTCGTACACCTCGCTGCGGTAGCGCACGCCCGCGGTGTCCAGGGCGCGCTCCAGGGCCTTGATTCCCTCGGCCGGCATCGACGGATCCTGATCGGCGTGCCCGAAGTACGCCTCCGCCGTGATGCGGTCGACGAGCCGGTGCGGGCTGTCCTCGGCGTCCGTGGCCAGACGGCCGGCGTGGAAGGAGGCCACCGCCGCGATGCGGTCGGGGTGGGCCGCGGCGGTGCGGAGCGCGAGGACGCCGCCCATGCAGTAACCGGTGGTGCCCACCGGGCCGTCGGCGACCAGCGGCGAGGCGGCCAGCCAGTCGAGGTACCCGCCGGCGTCCCGCACGGCCCGCTCCGGGGTGAGCTGATGAAGGAGCGGCCGGAGCTGCTCGAAGAGCTCCGGCCGCTCGGCGGCGCCGATGAAGTCGGGGAGTTCCACCACAGGCGCCCGCCCGGCCCGGTACAGGACGTTGGGCACCAGCACGGTGTAGCCGTGGCCGGCCAGGCGCTCGGCCATCGCCTCCAGCGAGGGGCGCAACCCGTAGGCGTCCATGTACAGCAGGACCCCGGGGTGCGCACGGCCGTCGTCGGGGTGGGCGAGCCAGGCGTCCACGACGCCGTCCCGCGTGGGAATGTCCAGGTCCGTACCGCGCACGGTGCTCATATCCGTACCTTTCCTCGGGTTGCGTACAGCGTCGGGCAGCCCCCGATCCGCTCCGCGGCACAACACGGCGCAACACGTCACCACACCCTGTCGCCACACCGGCCGGCGTCATAAGCCATCGCCATAAGCCGCCCTTTAGGAAATGCAAAGCAGTGTTATGAGGGCAAATCAGGTCGTATGCGCAGCGCCGGACTGTGCCTGGTGGGACTTCAGGGAACCGCCGAACGGGTGACGCCGCGGCCCTTCCACCATCCCCCTCGTGGTCATGGCGACAAGTCGACCCCTGGTCGTACGTCCATGCGGAGTTGAGATGTCAGAACGGCGCCCAATTCCGGCCGGAGACCGACGACCGGCTGGTTGCGGGTAGGCGACGCCCGCCCGGACGATCTCCCTGTTCCCGCATGCCGACCGGCCGTACGCCGGCCGTCCGGCATGCCTGTGTGCGAGGAGGGGTCCCGTGACCGACCAGTTGAGCCTCAGCCCGGATGCCGCACGGCAGCTCGCGACAACCACCAAGACCACCCCGCAGATGCGCGGCATCACACCGCGCTACCTGCTGCGTGCCCTGCCCTGGGTGGACGTCGAAGCGGGTGTGTTCCGCGTCAACCGGCGGCGTACCTACGTCCTCGGCGACGACCGCATCAGCACGCACAACGACGGCGGCTCGCCCCGGGTCATCCCGGGCGACCTGCGGGAACTGCCGTACCTCCGGGAGGCCGACGACGCCCTGCTGACCGAACTGGCCGGCGCCTTCACGGAAGTGCCCTTCGAGGCCGGGCAGATGCTGGCCCAGGACGGTGAGGCGCACGACCAGCTGTGGGTGATCGCCCAGGGCCGCGCCGAGAAGCGGGTGAGCGGCCGCTACGGCGAGGACGCGGTGCTCGAAGTGATCGGCGACGGCCAGTTCTTCGACCTCGACGCCTGGACCCGCGGCGAGCCCATGCAGTACCGCGTCAGGGCGCTCACCCCCGGTGTGGCGCTGTGCCTCGAACGCAGCGCGCTCGCCGGACTCTGCGACCGCGACGCGACGGTGCGCGGCGCGCTGGACGCCTACCTCTCGACGGACGGCGTGCTGCCCGGCGCCGAGGTGCCGGTCGACCTCAGCTCCGGCCACGTCGGCGAACCCGACCTCCCGGGCACCTTCGTCGACTACGAGGACACGCCCCGCGAGTACCACATGACCCTCGCGCAGACCGTCCTCCGCGTCCACACCAGGGTCTCCGACCTCTACAACGGGCCCATCGACCAGATCCGCGCCCAGTCCAACCTCACCGTGCACGCCCTGCGCGAGCGGCAGGAGGCCTCGCTGCTCAACCACCCGGAATTCGGGCTCTTCAACAACGTGGCGCCCGGTCAGCGGGTGCAGGCGCGCACCGGCTCACCGACCCCCGACGACCTGGACGAGCTGCTGACCCGGGTCTGGAAGCAGCCCGGTTACTTCCTCGCGCACCCCAGGGCCATCGCGGCGTTCGCCCGGGAATGTACGCGCCGGGGTGTGCCCCCGGTCATCGACACCAGCTTCGGCAGCCCGCTGCTGACCTGGCGCGGTGTGCCGCTGCTGCCGTCCGACAAGGTGCGGTTCTCCGGCGGTGCGGGCATCGGTACGACCGAGATCCTGCTGATGCGGGTGGGCGAGGCCGAACAGGGTGTGGTGGGCCTGCGCCCCGCCAAGATCGAGGACGAGGTGGAACCCGGCCTGTCGATGCGGAACATGGGCGTCGACCAGAAGGGCATCACGTCGTACCTGATGACGGCGTACTTCAACACCGCGGTACTGGTGGAGGACGCACTCGCCGTCCTCCAGAACGTCGAGGTCGCCAACTACCATGACTACTCCTGACGCCCTCCGGGGCGCCTGGCCGAGCGCCCCGGCTGCGACCCCTCCACCAGTCACGCCACCGGCCACGACACCGGCTACGGGACCGGTCACGGCCGGGGTTGCCGCGCCCGTTGCGACGCCGGATGCGACGGCCGTCACGGCGCCGCTGGCGGACCCGGTCGCGGGTGCGGGGGCGGCTCCCGTTACGGGCCCTGGTACGGACTGGGGGACGGCTCCCGCCACGACTTCCGTGCCGGCTTCGGTACCGGCCTCGGTGTCAACGTCCGTCCCGCATCCCGTCACGGGTCCCGTCACGGACCCCGTCGGCGCGCAGGCCCCCGCCGTTGCCCCCGCCCCGCCGTCCACCACCGTCCTCCCCGGCCAACCGGCCGGATTCTCACCGGAGTTGGCCCGGCGGGACATCCCCATCCTGCACCGGACGGTGAACGGGCACCCCCTCGTGTGGCTGGACAACGGGGCCACCACCCAGAAGCCGCGCCAGGTGATCGAGGCGCTGGCCGGCTTCTACGGGGCCGCCAACTCCAACATCCACCGCGGCGCGCACACCATGGCCCGGGAGGCCACCGAGGTGTACGAGGCGGGCCGGGCGGCGGTGGCCCAGTTCCTGGGCGCGCCGTCCCCGGACGACATCGTCTTCGTACGCGGCACCACCGAGGCGGTCAACCTCGTCGCCCAGAGCTGGGGACGGGCCAACCTCGGTCCCGGGGACGACATCCTGGTCTCCACACTGGAGCACCACTCGAACATCGTTCCCTGGCAGCTGATCGCCAAGGAGACCCGGGCCCGGGTGGTCCCCGTACCGCTGCAACCGGACGGGCAGGTCGACCTCGACGCGTACGCCGATCTGCTCTCCATGCGCACCCAGCTCGTCGCGATCAGCCAGGTCTCGAACGTGCTCGGCACCGTCGTGCCGGTACGCGAGATGACCGCGCTGGCGCACCGCTACGGCGCGAAGGTGCTGGTGGACGGCGCGCAGGCGGTGGCGCACTTTCCCGTCGACGTAACGGACCTGGACGCCGATTTCTACGCGTTCTCGGGCCACAAGCTGTTCGCCCCCACGGGCATCGGTGCCCTGTACGCGAAGCCGGACGTCCTGGAGAAGATGGCGCCGTGGCAGGGCGGCGGCAACATGATCGAGTCCGTCGACTTCACCCGCACCACCTATGCGCCGGTGCCGCACCGTATGGAGGCCGGCACCGGGCACATCTCCGGAGTGGTGGGCCTGCTGTCCGCCCTGAACTGGCTGACCTCCTTCGATCGGAACGCCATCGCCGCCTATGAGACGGCGCTGACGGCCCACGCCCAACAGGCGCTGTCCACGGTTCCCGGACTGGAACTGCTGGGTTCCGCGCCCGGCCGGGTCGGCGTGCTGACTTTCACCCTCGCCGGCCAGGACCCCTCCCGGATCGCCGACTGGCTGGACCGGGACGGCATCGCCATCCGCGCCGGCCACCACTGCGCCCAACCCGCCCTGGCCCACTACGGGTTGACGAGCGCGGCGCGTGCCTCGCTGGCGCTCTACAACACCCCGGAGGAGGTGGACAAGCTCGTGGCCTCGCTGCAACAACTGCAACTGCAGCAGGGCGCTTGACGGACCGTCCGTGGGCGGCCGGCTCGCCCGCCGCCGCCTCGCCCCGTCCCGCCGTCGCCGTCCGGATCACGGTCGGCGACGGCGGGGCGCCGTTGTCAAGGCGTGCGTCATCCATACGACGACGTGCTCGTGCGGCCGGCTCCCCCGGCATTCAGCGAGGAATTTCGGGTATGGGTCCGGCGATGGCTACCCGATGCCTGCCTACCTATCGCATGCCTGCCTGAGCAGGAGGTGACGGCGATGCCGGGACCGCAGCCCGATCACTACGCCGTGCTCGGTGTCCAGCCCTCCGCGTCCGCGCGCCAGATCACCACGGCCTACCGCCGCCTGGTCCGCAGCCTGCATCCGGACACCGGTCCCGCCCGGCCGGCAGCGGAGCAAGAACTCGCAGAGGTGCTCACGGCCTACCGCGTCCTCCACGACCCGCAGAGCCGGGCCCGTTACGACGCGGACCGCGCCCTCGCCGAGCGTGACCGCCGCTACGCGCAGCGGCGGGCTTCCCGCGCTGGACCCAGCCGCTCGGCCCCCGCCCGCCCGGCCCCCGCCCGGACCCGCCGCCCACGGCCGTCGGGCGACGAAGCCGACACCGTGATCGTGCTGCGCTTCGGCCCGGTGCGCATCGAACTGCTCGGCGTCCGTCCCGCAGAGGACGATGCGCCGGCGACCGACGGGCTCGAATCCCTGGAGTGGTTCCTGCGCCCGCTGTGGCAGCGAGGCCGCCAGGGGCGCTAGTGGGGACGGGCGTGGCGCGCCCTCACTCCGGCACCGGAACCTGCCCCTCCGGGTACTTCCTGACCCACGTCGCGCCGCACTCGGCGCAAGAGGAGTACTCGATCAGATCGCCGTCTTCGGTGACGCCCAGGCTCTGTATCAGGCGGACGTGTACATGTGCACCCATCGGGGTTCCTTTCCGCTGTACGGCAGAAATTCCGCAGCAAGGCAAAGAACGCGAAATGCCGAACATCCTGGACATAGGGCCCGCCAGAGTGTCAACGAAGTGATCGCACTCTGAGACGGGCCGGGCGCCCGCCCGCGACGTTCGGTGAGCGACCGCCCCTCGGCGACAACCGACCAACACCCGCCGTACCGCGCACCTCCACCGCCTTGACCTCGGGTAACCCGGCTTCTCTCGCCGTGTCCTGGCCCAAGCACGTCTCGTTGACCGAACAACCGCCAACTACAGCTGGTAACCACTTCGGGAGGCACCCGTGCGCGTGCGCAAGACGACCCTGACCCTCGCGGCCACCGCCGCGGCCCTGGCGGGACTGGCGGGGGCCGTGCCCGCCGCCGCAGCCGACACCGGCACCCGGCTCCCGGTCGCCGAGACCGCCGACACCGTGCAGGGCATGGGGTCAGCGGTGGCGCACCGGCTCGGCCTGGCCGTCGCCAATCCGAGCCCGGGCCACCGGGAGCCGTAGACGCACGTGCAAGCGGGCGGCCCCCGGGGCGCATGAATTATGGGCTGCTGCCGGGGAGTCGGTGGGGAAGGGCGGGGTTCAGGAGAGTCCGGGGGCGGTGGTGCTCAGCCTTCCGGAGCGTCGCGGTGTGAGGCCGGGGCCGGGGCCCCGGTGCGGAGGCCGTCCATGACCAGGTCGAGGAGGCGGCCGGCGCGGGACTGCCAGTCGCTGTGGGGGTCGATCTGCCAGAGGCCGGCGATGGCGAGGGAGAAATCGTCGGGGGTCATGCCGGGGCGGATGGTGCCGGCCTCCTCGTTGGCCTTCAACAGCAGGGCGACGGCCGACGTCACCGGGCCGTGTCCGGAGGCGGCCAGGCTGCCGTGCGCGGTCGCCTTGCGGAGCGCGTCGGCCAGACCGGCCTTGGCCATGGCGTACTGGGCCAGGCGGTCCATCCATTCCCGCAGCGCCTGGTCGGGGGAGCGGGTGTCGAGCAGCTGGGCCGCGGTGTCGGCGACCTGCTGGACCTCGTAGCGGTAGACCTCGAGGACGAGTGACTCGCGGTTGGGGAAGTTGCGGTAGAACGTCGCCTGCCCGACGCCGGCCTTCTTCGCGATCGCGCTCAGCGGGGCGTCGGCCGCGCGCGTCAGCTCCTCCAGGGCGACTTCCAGGATGCGCTCGCGATTCCGTTGCGCGTCCGAGCGCAGTGGAGCGTCCTTCTTCTCCCGCACTCGTCCTCCTTCCGGGAATCACTGCCGGCTCGGCCTTGCTAACCGGACAGGTGTCCGGTAGGTTTGCGGTAATCGGATAGCTGTCCGGTTAGCTCCACCATAGCGTCAGAAGCGGGTGGTGGGGTGGTTGCTCTTCCGTACTTGCTACGTTCACCACGTTTGTCACGTCTGCCACGTTCGCTATGTTGCCGTGCTCATCGCACGCATTGCTCGCACTGCACTGACCTGCACTGCACTCGATGTCTTTCCTGACGTACTGACGCACTGACGCACTGAGGTGCTGACCCACCGACGTGCTGATCCGCCGACGTGCTGGATGCACTGCCCTTCCCGAAGGTGCCTGACTGAGGGTGTCCTTCTGAAGGTGCTCTCGGAGTTCGCTCGGACGCCGGACGCCGGGAACTGCAATCCGCCCTTGCTCTGAACTCCTAACCCTGCTCGCCTTCTTGACCGTCCGTCCTTCCCTGACCTCTTCCCTGACCTCCCCCTCCCCGGCCTCCCCGTCCCTGCCCTCCTTCCTTCCCTGTCTCCCTCCCGTTTCGCGCATCGGATACGTGAAGCCACACGCGAAAGAAGCTGATCATGGCCCTATCGACGTCCAGTGCCATCACCCTGAACATCAACGGCGAGAAGCATGCGCTGCCCGTCGACCACCGCACCACGCTTCTCGACGCGTTGCGCGAGCGGCTCGATCTGACGGGCACCAAAAAAGGCTGTGACCAGGGTCAATGTGGTGCTTGTACGGTGCTGATCGATGGGCGCAGAGCCGTCTCCTGCCTGCAGCTCGCGGTGGCCGCCGAGGGGCGGGAGATCACCACCATCGAGGGCGTGGCGGACGGTGAGACGCTCCACCCGGTGCAGCAGGCCTTTCTCGACCTCGACGGCTATCAGTGCGGTTACTGCACACCGGGGCAGATATGTTCCGCCCTTGCGGTGATCGAGGAGCACGCGGCCGGCTGGCCGAGCGCGGCGAGTGCCGATGTGCGGCCGGAGGCGGGAATTCCACCCTTGACGCCCGAGGAGATCCGGGAGCGGATGAGCGGCAACCTGTGCCGCTGCGGGGCGTATGTGTCGATCGTTCAGGCCGTCGCGCGAGCGGCAGCCGCGCACGGTGCCGGATCGACGCAAGGGATGGAGACCAAGGGGGCGGAGACCCGGGGGATGGAGGCCCGGGAGATGGAGACGCAAGAGAGCGAGACGCGGAAGGGCCAGACGCGGGAGGGCGAGGCGCATGGGTTCGAAGCAGGGGCGGCGGGCTCGGCGGGTGCGGAGGTGACGGCATGAGGGAATTCGGTTATCAGCGGGTGTTCGACGTTCCCGGGGCGGTCGCGCTGCTCGGGGCCGATCCGGAGGCGCGCTGTCTTGGCGGTGGCACCAACCTCGTCGACCTGATGAAGGCCGGGGTGGAGCGGCCCGGGCTGCTCATCGACGTACGTGAACTCCCCCTGGACGGGATCGAGTTCACGGAGGGCGGTGGGCTGAGGATCGGTGCCACGGTGACCAACAGCGATCTCGCGGCCCATCCCGACGTGCGGCGGCGCTACCCGGCGCTGGCGCAGGCGGTGCTCGCCGGTGCCTCCGGCCAGTTGCGCAACATGGCCACCGTCGGCGGGAACCTCCTGCAACGGACGCGCTGCGGGTACTTCACGGACCTCGCCCGTCCCTGCAACAAGCGGGTGCCCGGCAGTGGTTGCTCCGCCATCGAGGGCGAGCACCACCATCACGCGATCCTCGGCGCGTCCTCGCACTGCGTCGCCGTCCACCCCTCGGACATGGCGGTGGCGCTGGCCGCCTTCGACGCCGTCGTCCACTATGAAACGGCGGACGGGCCGGGGGAGTTGCCGTTCGCGGAGTTCTATCTGCCCGTGGGGGACACCCCGCATCGGGAGACCGCACTGCCGGCCGGGGCGCTGATCACCGGCGTCACCCTGCCGCCACTGCCGGTCGCCGCCGCTTCGCGCTACCGCAAGGTGCGGGAGCGCGCGTCGTACGCCTTCGCCATCGGCTCGGTCGCCGCCGCGCTCGACGTCCGCGACGGGGTCGTGCGCGAGGTGCGCCTCGCCCTCGGGGCGGTGGCGTCACGGCCGTGGCGGGCCCTGGCGGCCGAGCGGGTGCTGACCGGGGGGCCGGCCGACGCCGACGCGTTCGCCGCCGCCGCGGACGCCGAACTGGCCGCCGCCGAGGCGCTGCCCCACAACGGATACAAGGTGACGCTGATGCGCAATCTCGTCGTCGCCCTGCTGACCGAGCTCGCCGAGGAGGCCGCGCGATGACCACGACGACGACGGAAACCACCGCGGTACGGAAAGCCGTCGGCACCGCGCACACCCGGGTGGAGGGCCTGGCCAAGGTCACCGGCGCGGCGCGCTACGCCGGCGAGATCCCGTTCGCCGAGCTCGCCCACGGCTGGCTGGTGGTGTCCACCATCGCCCGCGGCCGGATCCGCTCGTTGGAGGCCGGTCCCGTCCTGGCGATGCCCGGTGTGCTCACCGTGCTGCACCACGGCAACGCCCCGCGCGTGGACACCGACTACATCGGCATGCTGGGCATTCCGCCGGACCCGACCTGCGCGGTGTTCCAGCACGACCGGGTGCCGAGCCTGGGCTGGCCGGTGGCGCTGGTCGTCGCCGAGACGTCCGAGCAGGCCAGGGAGGCCGCCGAAGCGCTGGTGGTGCACTACGACCAGGAACCGCACGACATCGATTTCGCCGGCGGCCACCCGGACGCCTACCCGCTGGACGGTCATCTGCCGGCGGTGGCGGAGAAGGGCGACCTGGAGGCCGAACTCACCGCGTCCGCCGTCGTCCTGGACGCCGAATACACCACGCCCGAAGAGCACCACAACCCGATGGAGCCCCATGCGGCGACGGCCCGCTGGGACGGCGGCCGGCTGGAGGTCGTCGACTCCAACCAGGGCGCCACCTGGGTCGTGGGCGAGCTCGCCAAGCTGTTCTCGCTCGACCCGTCCGCCGTGCGGGTGCGGTCCGAGCACGTCGGCGGCGGTTTCGGCAGCAAGGGCGTGCGCGCACACCAGGTGGCCGCCGTGATGGCCGCGACCGCCCTCCAGCGCCCCGTACGCGTCGTTCTGACCCGCCGTCAGATGTTCTCGCTGGCCGGGTACCGCAGCCCCACCAGCCAGCGGGTCAGGCTCGGCGCCGACGCCGACGGGCGGCTGCGCGCGCTGGAGCACCGCGCCCTGAGCCTGACCTCGACCGTGCACGAATTCATCGAACCGAGCGCCGCCGTGGCCCGGGTGATGTACGACGCGGACGCCCACCACACCACCAACAAGGTCGTACGGCTCGACGTGCCGACGCCGACGTTCATGCGCGCGCCGGGCGAGGCGCCGGGGTCGTTCGCGCTGGAGGCGGCGCTCGACGAGCTCGCCGAGAAGTGCGGGATCGACCCGATCGAGCTGCGTCTGCGCAACGAACCCGAGAAGGGCCCGGTCTCCGGCCTGCCGTTCAGCAGCCGCAACCTGCGCGCCTGTTTCGAAGCGGGCTCCCGCCGGTTCGGCTGGGCCGACCGGGACCCGCGGCCCGGGCTCCGCCGTGACGGGCGCTGGCTGCTCGGCACCGGCACGGCCGCGGCCTCCTTCGGCGCCGGAGCCGCACCCTCCACGGCGGTCCTGACGGCCGAGGCCGACGGCACCTTCACCGTGCGGATCGCCGCGGCCGACATCGGCACCGGAGCGCGCACCGCGCTCACCCTGGTCGCCGCCGACGCGCTGGAGGTCCCGCCGGACCGGGTCCGGGTGCGCATCGGGGACAGCGACTTCGGCCCGGCGATGATCGCAGGCGGCTCGATGGGCACCCGCTCCTGGTCCTGGGCGGTGCTGGCCGCGGCCAAGGAGCTGCGCGAGCGGCTCGCCCTGGGCGCAGACCTCCCGCCGGAGGGCATCACCGTACGGTCGGACACCACCGCGGCGATCGGCGCCCTCGCGCAGAAGGAACGGCACTCCTTCGGCGCACAGTTCGCCGAGGTCGCGGTGGACGTCACGACCGGCGAGGTGCGGGTACGGCGCATGCTCGGCGTCTTCGCGGCGGGCCGGATCGTCAATCCCCTCACCGCGCGCAACCAGTTCGTCGGTGGCATGATCTGGGGCATCTCCATGGCCCTGCACGAGGAGGCGGTCCGGGACCGCGCCTCGGGCGGTCACGTCGGCGCCGACCTCGCCGGCTACCACGTCGCCACACACGCCGACGTACCGCTCGTCGAGGCGGACTGGGTGGACGATCCGGACCCGGACGATCCGGTGGGCATCAAGGGCATCGGTGAGATCGGCATCGTCGGTGCCGCGGCGGCCGTCGCCAACGCGGTCTGGCACGCGACCGGTGTACGGCACCGGCATCTGCCGATCCGGCCGGACCGGGTCCTGCAGGCGGGGACCGGACGAGGAAGCGTGGGAGAGCGGGATGCTGGACATCGCCGATGAACTGAACCGGTGGACCGAGGAGGGCCGGGAGTTCGCCGTCGCCACGGTCGTGGGCGTCGGCGGCAGCGCCCCGCGCAGCCCCGGCGCCGCCCTCGCAGTCGACAGCCGGGGCACGGCCATCGGGTCGGTTTCCGGCGGGTGCGTGGAGGCGGCCGTCTACGACCTGTGCGCCCAGGCTCTGCAGGACGGCACGACCGTCCGCGAACGCTTCGGATACAGCGCCGAGGACGCCTTCGCGGTCGGCCTGACCTGCGGCGGAACGATCGACGTCCTGGTCACCCCGGTGACCGCCGACGCCCGGGACCGGCCGGTGCTGGCCGCCGCGCTGGCGGCCGCCGCCCGCGGCGAGTCGGCGGCCCTGGCCCGGGTGATCCGGGGCCCGGCCGACCTCCTCGGCCGGGCGCTGCTCGTCCGCCCGGACGGCTCCCACGAGGGCGGTCTCGGCGGCGGACCGGAGCTGGACCGGACGGCACGGGGCGAGTCCCGCGCCATGCTCGACGCGGGCCGCACCGGCAGCTTCGACCTCTCGGCGGGCGGCACCCGCTGCGAGGCGGAGCTGACGCTGTTCGTCGAGGCGAACGTACCCCCGCCCCGCATGATCGTCTTCGGCGCGGTCGACTTCGCCGCGGCCCTGGTGCGCACCGGCAAGTTCCTCGGCTACCACGTCACCGTCTGCGACGCCCGCCCCGTCTTCGCCACCCGGGCCCGCTTCCCCGAGGCCGACGAGATCGTGGTCGACTGGCCGCACCGCTACCTCCGGCGCACCGCGACCGACGGCCGTACGGCCCTGTGCGTGCTCACCCACGACGCCAAGTTCGACATACCCCTGCTGGAGGTGGCGCTGCGCCTGCCGGTCGCGTTCGTCGGCGCGATGGGGTCGCGCCGCACCCACGACGACCGCGACCGAAGACTCCGCGAGGCCGGCCTCACCGACCGCGAGCTGGCCCGGCTGCACTCACCGATCGGCCTCGACCTCGGCGCCCGTACGCCCGAGGAGACCGCCCTGTCCATCGCCGCCGAGATCGTCGCGTCCCGGCGCGGCGGTACGGGCCGCCCACTGACCGGCTCCGGAACCCCCATCCACCGCGACCCCGCCGACCCGCCCCAGGGCCCGGCCGGCTCGACCGCCGCCGCCTGAGTCCTCCCGCACGTCAGCCCCCTCCGCCGGCCACGCAGCCGTCCCGGCCACCCACCCCGTCGGTCACGTGGCCGCATCTGCGACGCACCCCACCGGCCACCCACCCACCCACCGGCCACCCCCCCTGCCGCCCAGGCACCCCCACACCAGCCGCAACGCACCAGGCCACCACCCACACCCCAGCCCACCACCCTCACCCCACCCCCAGCCCCACCCAACCCCACCCCAAAAGAGTTCACACAGCCGACAAAAAACCGTCACGCCCGCGCCGGAATGATCGGCCAACTCCCTTTCGTTCCAGCTGACATGACTCTGGGAGTAGCACTCAACGCGACCGGCCCCGACAACCAGATCGACGCCACCGTGCGGCTCGCCGCGGAGGCGGCGGCTGCGGGGTTGCGGTCCGCATGGTTCGGCCAGACCTTCGGGGCGGACTCGCCCCAGCTCGCGGCGATCGTCGGGCGCGAGGTCCCGGAGCTCCAGGTGGGCACCTCCGCGATCCCCGTCTTCGGACGCCACCCGCTGGTCGTCTCCAGCCAGGCGCTGACCGCCCAGGCGGCCACGCACGGCCGCTACCACCTCGGACTCGCCCTCGGTACCAAACTCCTCACCGAGTCCGGCTTCGGCCTCCCCTTCGAACGGCCGGTCGCCCGGCTGCGGGAATTCCTCACCGCGCTGCGCCAGCTGACCGAGACCGGCACCGCCGACTTCCACGGCGAGCTGCTGACCGCCGCCACCCCGATCCCCGCGCGGGTGCCGGGCGCCGAAGCAGGGGTGCCGCTGCTCGTCGCCGCGATGGGCCCCCAGGCCCTGCGGGTGAGCGGTGAGCTGGCCGACGGGATCCTGCCGTACCTCGCCGGGCCCCGGGCGCTGGCCGAGCACATCGTCCCGGCCGTCACCGCCGCGGCCGAGGCCGCCGGCCGGCCCGCGCCCCGGATCGTGGCGCTGGTGCCCGGCCTGGTCACCGACGACGCCGACGCGGTGCGCCGGACGTTCACCGAGCAGCTCGCCTTCTACGAGCAGATCCCGTCCTACGCCCGGGTCATCGGGCTCTCCGGCGGGAAGCGGGCGGCCGACGTGGCCGTGATCGGCGACGAGCGGACGGTCGCGGCGGAGGTCCGGCGCTACCGGGACGCCGGGGCGACGGAGGTCGTCTTCTCCGGAACGGAGCTCGCCGGGGCCGCGGACCGGCGACGCACCTGGGAGTTCCTGGGCGGGCTGGCCCGGCTGAGCGCGGCGGCCGGGCCCCGGAAACACCGCCGCGCGGGCCCGGTCACCGCCGTACAGTCATGCGATACCTCAGCGTGGTGCGTACCGGCCACCTCGGTGCGCGAGGTACATATGGAACATGGCCCGATTTTCCGGCCGCTTTCCGTGGTTCGCTCCGACGCGCAGACACACCGGTCGGAGCCCGGGCGGCAACGGCCGGCGGGCGCGGGACGGCGGCCCGCCGAAGCCGCTGGCCCAGCGCCTGCGCGGCCTGGTGGACGTCCACAGCGTCGCCGGCCAGATGTTCCTCCTGCAGGTGCTGATCGTGCTGCTGCTCGTCGTGGCCGCGGTGATCACGCTGCTGGTCCAGGCGCGCAGCGACCGGTTCCAGGGCGCGCGGGACCGTTCGCTCGCCTCCGCCGAGTCCTTCGCGCACGCCCCCGGCCTGCCCGCCGTGGTGCAGAAGGGCCATCCGGGCGCCAGCGTGGTGCTCCAGCCGCTGACCGAGGACGCCCGCAAGCGCGGCGGCGTGGACTTCATCGTCGTCATGGACCGCAAGGGGATCCGCTTCACCCACCCGATCCCCAACCGGATCGGCAAGAAGTTCGTCGGCAACATCAAGCCGTCCCTCGCCGGCCGCACCACCATCGAGAGCGTCTACGGGCCGCTCGGCCACGAGGTGCAGGCCACGGTCCCGGTGAAGGACGCCAAGGGCAAGGTGGTGGCCCTGGTGAGCTCCGGCATGCGGGTCAGCCGGGTCAGCAGCGCCGTCGACCGTCAGCTGCCCGTCGTCATCGGTGCCGGCGGCGCCGCGCTCGCCCTCACCACGGCCGGCACCGCACTGGTCAGCCGCCGGCTGCGGCGCCAGACCCGGGGGCTCGGCCCGGCGGAGATGACCCGGATGTACGAGCACCACGACGCGGTGCTGCACGCCGTGCGCGAGGGGGTGCTGATCCTCGACGCGGACGGGCGGGTCCTGCTGGCGAACGACGAGGCCCAGAAGCTGCTGGGCCTGCCCGCCGACGCCGAGGGGCAATGCCTCACCGGCCTCGGCCTCGATTCCCGGATCGCCGAGCTGCTGACGTCCGGGCGGGCGATCTCCGACGAGGTGCTGCCGGTCAACGACCGGCTGCTCGCGCTGAACATCCGGTCCACCGACCGCCAGGGCGGCCCGCCCGGCAGCGTCGCCACGCTGCGGGACTCCACCGACCTGCTGGCCCTCGCGGGGAAGGCGGAGGTCACCCAGAGCCGGCTGCGGCTGCTGTACGAGGCCAGCGTGGCCATCGGCACCACCCTCGACGTACGGCGCACCGCCGAGGAGCTGACCCAGGTCGCCGTGCGGTGGTTCGCCGACTACGCCAGCGTCGACCTGGCCGACGCCGTGCTGAGCGGCGGGGAGCCACCGGTGGGCTCGTACCGCGAGGCGCCCGAGCTGCGCCGGGTGGCGGTCGCCGGGATCCGCGACGACCACCCCCTCTACCGGCCGGGCGAGGTGCACACCTACCTCTCGCTCACGCCGATGGCCACCGGATTCGTCAGCGGCCAGTCCGTGCTCGTGCCCGATGTGCGGGCCGCCGGCGACTGGTACCCCGACGACCCCGGGCGGCTGGAACTGGTCATGAGCCACGGCTGCGAATCCCTGATCACCGTTCCGCTCCAGGCCCGCGGCGTCCGGATGGGGATCGTCAACTTCTGGCGCTCCCGGGAGCGGCCCTTCGAGGAGGGCGAGCTGTCGCTGGCCGAGGAGATGGCGGCCCGGGCCGCCGTGTGCATCGACAACGCGCGCCGCTTCACCCGCGAGCACGCCATGGCCGTCACACTGCAGGAGAGCCTGCTGCCGCGCGGTCTGCCCGAACAGAGCGCCCTCGACCTCGCCCACCGCTACCTGCCCGCACAGACCGGGGTGGGCGGCGACTGGTTCGACGTCATCCCGCTGCCCGGCGCACGGGTCGCGCTGGTCGTCGGGGACGTCGTCGGGCACGGGCTGCACGCCGCGGCGACCATGGGCCGGCTGCGTACCGCGGTGCAGAACTTCTCCACCCTCGACCTGCCGCCCGACGAACTCCTCGGCTTCCTGGACGAGCTGGTCAACCGCATCGACGAGGAGGCCATCGCGGCGAACGACGAGGCCACGGTCGCCGGCGCCACCTGCCTCTACGCGATCTACGACCCGTCCTCCGGCCGCTGCGCGCTGGCCCGGGCCGGCCACCTCCCGCCCGCCCTCGTCCACCCGGACGGCACCGTCGCCTACCCGGACCTCCCGGCCAGCCCGCCGCTCGGCGTCGGCGGCCTGCCCTTCGAATCGGTGGAACTGCTGCTGCCCGAGGGCAGCAACCTGGTCCTCTACACCGACGGCCTGGTGGAGGACCGCAACCACGACATCGACACCGGCATGCACCAGCTCGCCACGGCCCTGGCGCACCGCGACCGGACGCCGCAGGAGACCTGCGAGGCCGTGCTCGGCGCCCTGCTCCCCGACCGGCAGCGCGACGACATCGCCCTCCTCGTGGCGCGCACCCGCCTGCTGCCGCCCGACCGCATCGCCGAGTGGGAGGTCCCCGCCGAACCCGCGGCCGTCGCCGAGGCCCGGGCGAACCTCACCCGGCAGCTGCTGGAGTGGGGCCTGGAGGAGGAGGTCTTCACCACCGAGCTCATCCTCAGCGAGCTGGTCACCAACGCCATCGTCTACGCCTCCGGCCCGATCGGCGTCCGCCTGCTGTACGACCGCACGCTGATCTGCGAGGTCTCCGACACCAGCAGCACCGCGCCGCATCTCCGGTTCGCCGCGGGCGAGGACGAGGGCGGCCGCGGGCTCTTCCTCGTCGCCCGGATGGCAGGGCGCTGGGGCACCCGTTACACCGCCGAAGGCAAGATCATCTGGGCGGAACTGCCCCTGCGCTGACCGCCCGCGGCCCGGCGCGCAGGTGGATTTGCGTCCGGCCCGGGGCGGTGTGCAACAGTGGGCCGTCCGGTCGGCCGGGCCCGCCCCCGTGCGCTGCCGCCGCCGGGCTCCCCCCACCCTCCCGGACGGTTCCGACCGCGCCCCGCGCGCGCAGCGGCGCCGCCGCCTTCCCGTGTCCGTACGTCCCCCTGAGAGCGATGCTGGCAACGACCCTCGTCCCCCGGGCCACCGATCTGTTCGACCAGGGCCTGGAACGCCGGACCGGTTCCGCCCTGCTGCGTTTCGGCGCCGCACGGCAACGACCGGCCGGCCGGCCCGGCTGGTCCGGCGACGGCGCCGTGGCCTGGCTCGACGACACCCGCGGGCACGTGTGGAGCGTGGGCGGACCACAGGCCGCGGCCGGATTGGTGCTGCGCGCCGCGCTGGGCCTGCCCGACCGGGTGCGGGAGTTCACCGGCCCCCGTGGCACGGAGGCCCTGGTCGGCCGCCACCTGCCGGTGACCGACGTCGTCGAGTGGGTCTTCCGCTGGACGCTTCACGAACCGCCCGTCCAGCGCGCGGAGGAGCGGGTGGTCGTCCTCGACGAGACCCACCACGACGAACTGCTCGCCTTCCTCGCGGTGCACAGCCCGGCCCACTCCACCGGACCCGGCTCCGCCGCCGTCAGCCTGTGGGCGGGCATCCGCGACGCGGACGGGAACCTCGTGGCCTGCGGCGCCCTGAGCAGCCTGCGGGACACCGGCGCCCCGCTCATGGCCTCCGTCGCCACCGACGCCGCGCAGCGCGGCCAGGGCCTCGGTGCGGCGCTGACCGCATGGCTGACCCGGTACGCGGTGCGCCGGCACGGCTTCTGCACGCTGTGGCAGCTCGCCGACAACGCGCCCGCCGACCGGCTCTACACCCGCCTCGGCTACCGCAACGAGGACCCCTGCGTGTCCGCCCGCCTCGCCACGCACTGACCCCGCACGACGCCGCTCACCGGCCGGCCGCCGCCGGGCCCGGCAGGACCCGCAGGAACAGCGAGAGGGCGACGGCCAGCGCGAGGTCGAAGAGCAGCGCCGCCATCAGGGCGTGCCCGTAGGCGCCGACGTCATGGCGTGCGGCGTGGCCCAGCGTCCCGTAGAACAGGACGCCGACCAGCGCGACCCCGACCGAGCCGCCGATCTGCTGGCCGGTGGAGAGCACACCCGAAGCCATGCCGATCTCCGCCGGCCGGATGCGGGCGAGCACGGCGTTGAGCAGCGGTGTGACCAGGACCCCGTTCCCCAGGCCCACGACGAGCAGCGGCAGGGCCAGCGACCGGGCCGTCAGCGTCTGGCCGGCGAGCCCGACGACACCGAGCGACACCGCGTGGCCGAGCCCGAGGACCAGCGCCCCGGCCTGCAGCAGCCGCTTCCCGTACCGGGCCAGGCGCCCCGCCACCAGGCTCCCGGTGAAGAAGCCCGCGGCGAACGGCAGGTAGAACACCCCGGCGCCCAGTGCGTCCAGCCCCAGCCCGTCCTGCACGGTCACGGACAGCACCAGGAAGAAGGAGTTGATCCCGAAGTACGCCAGGAGGACCAGCACCATCCCGATCGCGAAGGCCCGCTCACGCAGCAGCCCCGGCCGTACCAGCGGGGACCGGCCGCGCGCCTCGACCCGGCGTTCCACGACGCCGAAGCCGAGCAGGGCGAGCACTCCCGCGGCCAGGCTGACCCACGTCCAGGCGGGCCAGCCGGCCTCCCGGCCCTCCACCAGAGGCACGACCAGGAGGAACAGCGCCACGGTCAGCACCGTCACGCCCGCCAGGTCCAGCCGGCGGCCCTCGGGCGCCCGCGACTCGGGCAGGAGGACCGCCGCGAGGGCCAGCGTCACCAGCCCGACGGGAACGTTGACCCAGAAGATCGGCCGCCAGGACGCGCCGAACAGGTCGGCGGAGAGCAGGACCCCGCCCAGCAGCTGGCCGGCCACCCCCGCCGTGCCGATCACCGCGCCCAGCACACCGAAGGCGCGGGCCCGCCGCTCGGGCGGCAGCAGCACCTGGATCGTCGAGAAGACCTGCGGGAACATCACCGCGGCCCCGAGCCCCTGGACGAGCCGGGCCGCGATCAGCGCGCCGGCCCCGGGCGCGGCCGCGCAGCCCACCGACGCCAGGGTGAAGACCCCCATCCCGATGAGGAAACAGCGCTTGCGGCCGAACCGGTCGCCGAGCCGGGCACCGGTGATCAGCGCGACGGCGTAGGTGAGTTGATAGCCCGCCAGGATCAGCTGCACATCGGCGTCCGAGGCCCGCAGATCGTCCTGGACGGCGGGCGCCGCCACCAGCACGATGAAGGTGTCGAGCACGGCCATGAAGACGCCGGTGAGGACGACGGACAGGGCCCGCCACGGAGCGGGCGGGCCGGCCGCCGCGGTGTGCGGGGCAGCGGCGGCGGGCGCGGCAGGTGCCGGCTCGGCCGGCGGTCGCAGAGGAGTCATACCTGCGACCCTGGCCCGGGCCGCGGGAGCCATACAGAGGCGAATTATCCTGGTGGCAGCGGTACCGGTGTCGGACCGACGACCACCTCAGGGCTTCGGAAGCCCCGGGCCGCGGTACGGGGCAGCGTGGGCGCACGGCACGGTGCGCGGGGGAGAGGGATCGATGGCCGACCGGGAACGGCGCCGGGTGCTGGCGGAGTTCCTCCGCTCGCGACGCGAACGGGTCCCGCCCGCCGACGCCGGACTCCCGGCCGGCCCTCGCCGCCGTACCCCCGGGCTGCGCCGCGAGGAGGTCGCCGTCCTCTCGGGCGTCAGCGTCACCTGGTACACCTGGCTCGAACAGGCCAGGGACATCAGCGTGAGCCGTCAGGTGCTGCACAGCCTGGCCCGGGCACTGCGGCTGTCCGCCGCCGAGACCCGCCACCTGTTCGCCCTGGCCGGGCAGCCGCTGCCCGAGCCGGCCGGCGACCACCCCGGCGGGCCGGAACTGCAGCGCCTGGTGGACGCGCTCGACCCGCACCCCGCGTACCTGCTCGCGCCCAACTGGGACTTGCTGGCCTGGAACCGCGCCGAGGCCGGTCTCATCGGCGACCCGGCCCACTGGGACGCCTCCGAACGCAACCTGATGCGCCTGGTGTTCACCCGGCCCAGGATCCGTACGCTCCTGGCCGACTGGGACGGCCAGGCCAGGGCCCTGCTGGAGCAGTACCGCGCCAGCGCCGACCGGCACCCCGACGACCCGGAGTTCCGCCGGCTGACCGGCGAACTGTGCGCCCGCAGCGAGGAGTTCAAGGCATGGTGGGCCACCCATGACGTGGCGGACTTCCGGCCGGCGCGCAGGGAGTTCGACCATCCGTCACTGGGCCGGCTGACCTTCGACTACGTCAAGCTCGCAGCCGTGGACGCACCGGGCGTCACCCTGGTCTCCTGCCTGCCCGCCGACGCGACGACCGCCGCCAGACTCCCCGAACTGGCCGCGCTCAGCCCGGCAGATGATCCCCGTCCGGAGGGCGGAGCCGCAGCGGCAGGGACTTGAGGCCGTGGATGAAGTTCGACACCAAGTGCCGCGGCGGGGCCGCGAGTTCGAGGACCGGCAGCAGCACTCGGGTCTCCTCGTAGAGCACCCTCAGCTGCAGCCGGGCGAGATGGGCGCCCAGGCAGACGTGCGGACCGTCGCCGAAGGAGACATGGGGGTTGGGCGTACGGGCGAGGTCCAGGCGGTGCGGGGCGGCGAACACCCGCTCGTCGTAGTTGGCCGAGCCGTGGAAGACGACCACCTTGTCACCGGCCCGGATCGGACGGCCGCCAAGTTCCGTGTCGCACGCCGCGGTACGGCGGAAACTGAGCACCGGCGGGTGCCAGCGCAGCAGCTCCTCCACGCACGAGGACGTCGCCACGGCACCGGCGCGCAGGGCGCGGTAGGCGTCCGGGTGCCGGGCCAGGGCCAGCAGGCCGCCCGGTGCCGCGCTGCGTACCGTGTCGTTCCCCGCGATGGTCAGCAGGAAGAAGAACATCTCCAGCTCGGGCGTGGCCAGTTGGCGGTCGGTGGCGAGGACCGTCAGCACGTCGTCGCCGGGGTGCCGCCGCTTGTGGGCGGCCAGCTCCCGCGCGAACGCGAACATGTCCTGCAGCATCGCCGGCGAGCGCGGGTCGGCCGGACGCCCGTCCGGACCGGACGCCGGCGGACCGGATTCGTCCGGGTCCTGGTAGCCGATGACCCGCCGGGTCCAGTCCAGCAGCAGCCCGCGTTCACCGGGCGGCACCCCGAGCACGTCGGCGAGGTTGAGCAGCGCGTAATCGTCGGTGACGGTGGTGACCAGGTCGACCACACCGCTCCCGGCGCGCGCGGTGTCGAGCGCCGCGGTCAGCAGGCCGCGGGCCCGGTCGCGTACCGCCGTCTCGAAACGGTCGATCCGGCCGCGGGTGAAGGCCCGGCCGACCAGCCGACGCAAACGACCGTGCATCGGGGGATCCTGATTCAGCATCATGCGCCGGATGAACGGCAGGTCGGCGGGGGCCGGATCGCGGATCTGGGTGGCGCCCAGGTACGACGAGAAGGTGCGGGCGTCCTTCAGGACCCGGACGACGTCGGCATGCCGGGTGACCGCCCAGAACCCGGGCCCGGCGGGCCAGCCGAGGACCTCGTGCTCCTCCTGCCGGACCACCGGATGCCGGTCGCGCAGCAGCCGGTAGGCGGAGTGCGGCAGCCCCTGGGCATAGCCGCGGGGGTCGAAGACGTCGGGTATCCGTGGAGCGCCGGCCGCCGGAGACGTCATCCCGCCTCCGGCCCGCCGCCGGCCCGGATCCCGCCGCCCCCGCCCCCATCTCCGTCCCCGTCGCCGTCCGCGCGCAGGAAGTCCTCGACGGCGCGGATCAGCTCCAGCGGCGTCTCGTCCATCGCGTAGTGCCCGGCCGCCGACAGCTCGATCAGCTGGCTGTTGGCGTACCAGCGCAGCCACGTCCGGCGGGTCAGTTCGGCGGTGAGCGCGGGGTCCAGCGAGCCGGTCACCGCCAGCGCCGGCACCGGCGAACCCTCGACGTCGTCGGCGAAGCCCTCACCGGCCCAGGAGTCCAGCCAGGTACGGAACGCCGTCGGATTGCTGCGCTCCAGTGACCGCCGCACCATCCGGTCCAGCCAGGCGTCGGGGCGCCGCCCGCCGGACGTGAGGTCGATGATGGCCCGCCGGCTGTCCGGGGCGTGCGCCGCCGAGGCGAACAGCGCCCACTGGTCCGGGGGCAGCGGAAACCCGGAGGCGGGCACCGGCGAGATGCCGACCAGCCGCCGGACCCGCGCCGGGGCCGCGGCCAGCACCCGCTGGACGACGCTGCCGCCCATCGAATGGCCGATCACCGAGAACCGGTCCCAGCCCAGCCGGTCGGCGAGCGCCAGCACATCGGCCGCGCCCTCCGTCGTGGTGTAGGCACCGGCCGCGTCCTGCGCCTCGCCGTAGCCACGGAGATCGACCAGTGCGTACTGGAAGGCGGCGCGGTCGAGGTCGGGGAGGAGCGGGGCGAAGGCGGACCGGTCGGCGAACCACCCGTGGACGGCGATCACCTTGTGCGGACCCCTGCCGTGCAGGGCGTGGGGCAGGACGAAGGAAGTCACGGGCCCCACACTGACCGTCACCACACGCCTCCGCAAGGGCGTCCCGGCACGGGCGGGAGCCGTGGGACGGCCGTGGCACCGAGGGCGGCCTGATCGTGCCGGAGGGTGCCCTGATAGGGCGTGCGCACCAGCGGGCAGGCATCCGGACATGACCGTCCTCCTCGGAACCTCCGGCTGGCAGTACAAGGACTGGCGCGGTGTCCTCTACCCGCCGGACCGGCCGCAGCGGCTGTGGCTGGAGGAGTACGCGCGCGGGTTCGCGACCGTCGAGAGCAATGCGGCCTTCTACCGGCTGCCCGAGGAGAAGACCTTCGCCGCCTGGCGGGACCGGACCCCGGACGGCTTCGTGATGGCAGTCAAGGCGAGCCGCTATCTGACCCACATCAAGCGGCTGCGCACCCCGGAGGAGCCGGTGGACCGGCTGATGTCACGGGCCGCCGCCCTGGGGCCGCGGCTCGGGCCCGTACTGCTCCAGCTGCCGCCCACGCTGCGGCGGGACGCCGGGCTGCTGGACGCCTGCCTCGACTGCTTCCCGGCCGGTACCCGGGTGGCCGTCGAGCCCCGGCACGACTCGTGGTGGACCGAGGAGGTCCGCGAGGTGCTGGAGCGCCGGGGCGCGGCGCTGTGCTGGGCCGACCGGGGCTCCCGTCCGGTGGCACCGCTGTGGCGGACCGCCGACTGGGGCTACGTGCGCTTCCACGAGGGCCGCGCGGCACCCTGGCCGCGTTACGGGAGGAAGGCGCTCGCCACCTGGGCGCGCCGGATCGCCGACACCTGGCCGGACCGGGCCGACGTGTACGCGTACTTCAACAACGACCCGGGCGGCGCGGCCGTCCACGACGCGAGCGTCTTCGCGCGGGCGGTGGCGGCCACCGGGCGCACGGTCAGCCGTACGCCGTCCGGGCACGAGGGACGGACCTGACGACGGAGCAGCTCCGACGAGCGGGCAGACGTGACGAGAGGGAAGCCATGAGGCGAGGGAAGCCATGAGGCGAGGTGAGGACGGATGATCCGCAGGCGGGTGGTGGTCTCCGGGACCGTGCAGGGGGTGTTCTTCCGCGACACCTGCCGGCGTACGGCCGAGGCGCGGGGCGTGGCCGGCTGGGTGCGCAACGTTCGGGACGGAACCGTGGAGGCCGTGTTCGAGGGCGATCCGGAGAGCGTGCGGAAGCTGGTGGAGTGGGCGCACCAGGGGCCGCCCGCGGCGGTCGTCGACGCGGTGTCGGTGACGGAGGAGGAACCCGAAGGGCTGCCGGGCTTCGAGGTCCGGTAATCGCCCCGAGCGCCTGAAGTGCCGATTTCGTCCGTCCTGGCCAATTGCACGTTCCGTCGGGTCATACATCCCGACATCTCGGGTCATCCCGGCCCCCGCATCCCCCCTCGAAACGTAAATGCAGATATGTCCAGTCGCGACCGGGTGCGATGCCTTTTCCAGCGGTGCGGCGTCTTTTCGTAATGGCCGGGACGTTGCTTCCATCGGTGTGTGGTTCGTTGGATTCGTCACCCGGTGACTGACAAAGCTGCACTTCAGCGGGGTTGTGAGGGCGAACGTGAACATCCGGAAAGGAAAATGGGTGGCAGGTTGCCTGACGCTTCGTCGGCGTGATTGCATCCTTCCGGTGCGGGAGGTTGATCACCGCGGCCCGGATTATCGGGCGGTGAACTCGCTGCCGCCGGACCGTGCGTAATTTTTCTTGCATGTGGAGTGCATGAATTCCGCGCGGTGTCCGCCAGGAAAATTGAGAGTAATGAAGGAAGGGCACGTCATGCGTGACATCGTCGAGACCTGCGAGATTGCCGACAGCGAGCTGGACAACATTTCCGGTGGTCTCGCCAGCGCCGGTGCCGAGGTGGCCGGCCACGGTGGCTCGGTGGCCATCGGCGACGTCGTCGGCACCGCCCAGTCGCTCGTCCCCTCCCTGCCCACCGGGCAGCTGGCCGGTCTCGCCACCGTGCAGACCAGCGACGTCTGAGACGTCACGGCAGACTTGCGGAGGCCGGCGCGGCACCGCGTCGGCCAGGACCCCGGGACCTACGGTCCCGGGGTCCGTCCCGTTGCCCGGCATGGTCGGCGGCGGGGGTGTAAAGAGGAGTTATGCGCCTCCGGCACGGTCCTGCCCCGCTCGCCGGCTTCCGGCGGGGGAGCCCCGGCCTGCTGGTCCTCCCGCTGGCGATCATCGTGGCCGTGACCGTGGCGGACATCAACTCCCCGACGAGCATCCACCTCGGCCCGCTCCTGGTCGCCGCGCCCGCGATCACCGCCTCCTTCGCCGGGCCCGGCCTCACCGGCGCGGTCGGCGCCCTCGCGGTGGCGGCCCAGATCCTCGTCGGCGCGCTGCACGGCGGTCTGATGACCGCCAATCACCAGGCACAGGTCGCCGCCCTGCTGGTGATCTCCGTGCTCGTCACCGTCTTCCGGTACGTCCAGGACCGGCACCAGCGGCGGCTCAGCCAGGTGCAGTCGGTGGCCGTCGCGGCGCAGCAGGTCCTGGTGCGGCCGCTGCCCGAACGCATCGGCCCGCTGCGGATCGCCGCCACCTACCTCGCCGCCGACGCCGAAGCGCTGATCGGCGGCGACCTGTACGCGGTGGCGCCCACCCCGGGGGCCACCCGGCTGGTCGTCGGCGACGTCCGCGGCAAGGGACTGTCCGCCATCGGGGAGGCGGCGGTGCTGATCGGCGCCTTCCAGGGCTCCGCCTACCGCAACCTCTCCCTGCCGGGCATGGCGGCCCACCTGGGCAACTCCGTGCACTGGAACACCGCGCACCGCACCGCCGCCGATCCCGAGCCCACCGAGTCCTTCGTGACCGCGCTCGTGCTGGACGTCCACCACGACGAGCCGTTCCTCACGATGGTGAACTGCGGGCACCCGCCGCCGCTCCTGCTGCGGGAGGGCAAGGTCCGCCCCCTGGAGGTCCGGGACCCAGCCCTGCCCCTGGGAATCGGCGCCCCGACGGAGGGCGACTACCAGGTCGAGACGTTCGGCTTCGCCCCCGGCGATCTGCTCCTGCTGTACACGGACGGGGTGATCGAGGCCCGGGACGCGACCGGCGCGTTCTACCGGCTGACGGACCAAATCGCCGTCTGCACCGACCGGGACCCGGGCGCACTGGTGGCGCACCTCCGCGACGACCTGCTGGCGTACGTCGGCGGAACCCTCAGCGACGACGTCGCCCTCATCGCCCTCACCAGGACGGACGGGCCGGAGCCGCGGGCGGATCACCCGTGACCGACACCTGCGCGGGACGCAGCAGATGCTCACCGACGCGGTAACCCTGCCGGAGCACCGCGGTGCACACGGCACCCGAAGGGCTTTCGGGACGGCTCATGGCGGTGAAGGTGACGGCCTCGTGGATCTCCGGATCGAAGGCGTCGCCCACGCTGCCGAAGGAGATCAGGCCCAGCGCGGTCAGTTCGGCCACCAGCGCCCGGGCGACCCGCCCGAAACCACCCGTGACCTCGCCCTGCCCGGCCGCCTCCTCGACGGCGTCGAGCACGGGCAGCAGCCGGTCCAGCACGTTGACCACGGCGATCTCACCGACCGCCAGCCGGTCCCGGTGCACCCGCTTGCGGTAGTTGTCGTACTCGGCCTTCAGCCGCTGCAGATCGGCCGTGCGCTCCTGCAGTTCGGCGGTGCGCTGCCGCAGTTCGGCGCGGAGTACGGCCTCCTGGGCGGACGTTCCGGCCTCTTCGGACACGCGGGACGGCGGGGGACCGGTGTCCCGGTCGGTCCGCTCGGTTCGGGGCGGCGGGGAACCGGCCTCGTTCCCCGAGCCGGCCTGCTGCCCGCGCCGTCCGAGCTCCGGCCGGTCCGCCGTGCCGCTTCCGACGATGGCCAGCGGCGGCCGGGCCGTGCCGCGGAGCCGGGTCGGGCGGCTCATGGCGCGCCTCCCTCCCGCTTGTCGTCGTCGACGATCTCGGCATCCACGACATCGTCGGCGGCGTCGGACTTGCCCTGCTCACCCGCGCCGCCCCCGGCGCTCCCGCCGCCACCCGCGGCGGCCTGTGCGGCCTGGGCGTCGGCGTACATGGCCTGGCCGAGCTTCTGGGAGACGGCCGCGACCTTCTCGGTGGCGGTGCGGATCTCCGCGGTGTTCTCGGTCTTGAGCTTCTCCTTCAGCTCACCGACGGCGGTCTCGACCTCGGTCTTGATCTCACCGGGGACCTTGTCCTCGTTGTCCTTGAGGAACTTCTCGGTCTGGTAGACGAGCTGCTCGCCCTGGTTGCGGGTCTCCGCGGCCTCACGGCGCTGCCGGTCCTCCTCGGCGTGCCGTTCGGCGTCGCGGACCATCTGGTCGATGTCGTCCTTCGGGAGCGAGGAGCCGCCGGTGACGGTCATCTTCTGCTCCTTGCCCGTGCCCAGGTCCTTCGCGGTCACGTGCATGATGCCGTTGGCGTCGATGTCGAAGGAGACCTCGATCTGCGGGACGCCACGCGGGGCCGGCGGCAGGCCGGTGAGCTGGAACATCCCGAGCTTCTTGTTGTACGCCGCGATCTCGCGCTCGCCCTGGTAGACCTGGATCTGCACGGACGCCTGGTTGTCCTCCGCGGTGGTGAAGATCTCCGAGCGCTTGGTCGGGATCGTCGTGTTCCGCTCGATGAGCTTGGTCATGATGCCGCCCTTGGTCTCGATGCCCAGGGACAGCGGGGTGACATCGAGGAGCAGGACGTCCTTGACCTCACCCTTGAGGACACCGGCCTGCAGGGCGGCCCCCACCGCCACGACCTCGTCCGGGTTCACGCCCTTGTGCGGGTCCTTGCCGGTGAGCTCCTTGACCAGCTCCGTCACCGCGGGCATCCGGGTCGAACCGCCGACCAGGATCACATGGTTGATGTCCGAGAGGCTGATTCCGGCGTCCTTCACCGCGTTGTGGAACGGCGTCTTGCAGCGCTCCAGGAGGTCCGCGGTCAGCTGCTGGAACTGCGAGCGGGTGAGCTTCTCGTCCAGGTGCAGCGGACCCTCCGCCGAGGCGCTCAGATACGGCAGGTTGACCGTCGTCTCGGTGGCCGCCGACAGCTCGATCTTCGCCTTCTCCGCGGCCTCCCGCAGCCGCTGGGTGGCCATCTTGTCGTTCGACAGGTCGATGCCGTACGCGTTCTTGAACTGCTTGGCCAGGTGGTCGACGATCCGCTGGTCCCAGTCGTCACCGCCCAGATGGGTGTCGCCGTTGGTGGCCTTGACCTCGACCACCCCCTCGCCGATCTCCAGCAGGGAGACGTCGAAGGTGCCACCGCCGAGGTCGAAGACCAGGATCGTCTGGTCGTTCTCCTTGTCCAGGCCGTACGCCAGCGCCGCGGCGGTCGGCTCGTTGACGATCCGCAGCACCCGCAGGCCGGCGATCTCCCCGGCCTCCTTCGTGGCGGTGCGCTGCGCGTCGTTGAAGTAGGCCGGAACGGTGACGACGGCGTCCGTCACGTCCTCGCCCAGGTAGTCCTCGGCATCGCGCTTGAGCTTCTGCAGCACCCGCGCGGAGATCTCCTGGGCGGTGTACCGCTTGCCGTCGATGTCGCCGCTGGCGGGGAAGCGCCAGTCCGACTCGCCCATGTGGCGCTTGACCGACCGCGCGGTGCGGTCGATGTTGGTCACGGCCTGCCGCTTGGCGATCTCCCCGACCAGCACCTCACCGCCCTTGGCGAACCCCACCACCGACGGGGTCGTGCGGGCCCCCTCGGCGTTGGTGATCACCGTGGGCTCGCCGCCCTCCAGCACACTGACCACCGAGTTCGTCGTACCGAGGTCGATACCCACTGCACGTGCCATGGTTCTTCTCCTCACCTAGCGGCCCGGGGCGCTCGCCGCGGCAATTGTCCCATATTGCGCCTTTGGGGTCCGCGTACGTACCCGTCTCTCCCGCCGTCGGGGTTGCGCGCGGTTGCGCTTTGCGGCGCCTCCCACGTACCTGGCTTTCCCGCCGTGGGGGTTGCTCGCCGTTGCGCTTTGCGGCGCCGCGTACGTAGTTGTCTGCTGCGCCGCGGGGCTCGCTCGCCGTTGCGCCTGCGGCGGGCTGGGTTTGTGGTGGGTGCGGTGACGGGCCTCCGGGGCCGGTTGTGTGGACTGCTGACGCTTTACGTCCACACAACCGGCCCCTCCGACCCGTCCCCTCCCGTGAGGGGGGAGTGTGCGGGTGAGCGGGGGCGCGCGTCGCACCGCGTACACCTCACGTCGCCGGTCAGCGGGAATAGCTCCGCCCGCGTGTCCGGTTGTGGCCCCGCAGGGGGCCTTCGCGACCCTTACGGGATCTGTTCGACCCACCCCTACGGGTCCGGACGTCCCCACGCCAACCCCTACCCACCCGCACCCTTCCCCCAACGGGAGGGGACGGGCCGGAGGGGC